>DASXTR010000110.1:0-21982 GCA_036505325.1 Gaiellaceae bacterium | reverse complement strand
CGGCTGTGGGAACCCGAGCCGGAGCGACCTCGACCTCCTGGTCGTGACGCGCCGCGCCCTGACGGCCAAGGAACGCGACGCGTTCGGGGACCTCCCCGCCGGGTCGTACGAGAAACCCGGGTGGCCGCGGCCGCTCGAGCTCTCTGCGCTGACCCTCGAGCAGCTTCGACCCTGGCGGCACCCGGCGCCGTACGACCTCCACCTCGCCACACCCCGCATCGTCGGTCCCGGCGAGGATCCGGATCTCGCGGCGCACGTGACGGTCACGCGGCGAGCCGGGATCGCCCTCGCCGGTCCCCCGCCCGCCGCGGTGTTCCCGGAGGTGCCGCGCGCGGACTACGAAGACGCGCTCCTGCGCGACTTCGACGCGTCGTGGTGGCCCGCCGACGCGAAGCACATGCGGTACGCCGTCCTCAGCCTGCCGCGCATCTGGGCGACGCTCGCCGAGCCGGACCGGCTCCATACGAAGGAGACGGCGGCGGTCTGGGCGCTCGGGCGCCTGCCCGCGGACCTGCGCCGCCCGCTCGAGCTCGCGCTCGAGAGCTATCGCGCACACGGACGCGACCTCGACGTGGATCCCGACGAGTTCCGGCGCTACGCCGACCACATCGTGGCGGAGGTCGGCCGGTAGCCCGTCTCGGCCCCCTGCGCGAGCGCGACTTTCGCCTGCTCTTCCTCGGGCGAACCGTCTCGATGGCCGGCAATGCGATCGCGCCGGTCGGGCTCGCGTTCGCGATCCTCGAGGTGACGGGGAAGACCGCCGATCTCGGCTACGTCCTAGCGGCGCGCGCGCTGCCGATGGTCGTCTTCATCCTCGTCGGCGGGATCTGGGCCGACCGGCTCCCGCGTCACCTCGTGGTCGTCGGGTCGAACGTCGTCAGCGCCGGCACGCAGGCGACGGTCGCGGCGCTGCTCCTCACCGGCCACGCGCGGTTCTGGCACCTGCTCATGCTCGCGGCCGTCAACGGCGCCTCATCGGCGTTCTTCTTCCCCGCTTCGACCGGGCTCGTGCCGCAGACGGTCAGCCTCGCCATGCTCCAGCGCGCGAACGCCGCGCTGCGCCTCTCGCTGAACGCGACGACCATCGGCAGCGCGGCGCTCGGCGGGTTCCTCGTCGCGGCGACGAGCCCCGGATGGGCGATTGCATTCGACGCCGCGACCTATCTCGCGAGCGCGCTGCTCTTCGCCAGGATGCGCGTGGGCACCGCCGAGCGTCTCGCCGGGAACAACTTCGTGGGTGAGCTGCGCGAAGGCTGGCGCGAGTTCCGCGCGCGGACGTGGCTCTGGGCGATCGTGCTCCAGTTCGGCGTCGTGAACGCCGTCGCGAACGGCTCGTTCAACGTGATCGGTCCTGCAATCGCGAGGGAACACCTGAACGGCGCGTCGTCGTGGGGCTTGATCGTCGCAGCCGAGGGGGCTGGACTCATCCTCGGCGGGCTGTTCGTGCTCCGCCGGCCCGCGCGGCGGATGCTGCTTGCGGCGACGATCGGCGTCTTCCCGCTCGGCCTGCCGCTCGTCCTGCTCGGTTTGACGGCGCCGACGCCGGTCATCGCCGCGGGCGCGCTCGTCGCAGGGGTCGGGATCGAGGTATTCGGCGTCAACTGGGACACGACGATGCAGCAGGAGATCCCGCAGGACGTACTGTCACGCGTGTCGTCGTGGGACGCGCTGGGGTCGTTCGTGCTGATGCCCATCGGCCTCGCCGCGATGGGACCGCTCGCGTCACTCCTCGGCAATCGCGAAACGCTCTGGCTCTCCGCCTCGCTGGTCGTCGCAGCGACCGCGCCCGTCCTGCTGTCGCGGGACGTGCGGACCCTCGAGCGGCGGACGTCACTCCCGCAGGATGTTGCCGCCTGAGACCTGAGCGAGCGCCATCAGGACGATCTCGTCGATGTTCACGTGCGGCGGGCGTGTGACCGCGAACATGATGCAGTCCGCGACGTCCTCCGGCCCGAGCGCGCCGCCGAGCGCGACGTCGCGGTAGACGCCGGCCGCCATCTCGTCGTCGCCGTGGAAGCGGACGTTCGAGAACTCCGTGTCGCCGACGAGGCCGGGCGCGACGTTCGTGACTCGGATCGGGCGTCCCTGCAGGTCGTCGCGGAGCGCGCGTGTGTAGCCGTGCACCGCGAACTTCGACGCGACGTACGACGAGCCGCTCGGGTACGACCAGATGCCGGCCACCGAGCCGAGGTTCACGATGTGGCCGCCGTCGCGGATATGCGGCAGCACGAGACGCGTCATCCGCATCAGGCCGAGCACGTTCGCCTCGATCACGCCGCGCTCGTCCTCCTCGCTCGAGTCCCAGACCGGGTCGCGTCCGAGGGCCAGGCCCGCGTTGTTGACCAGGATCTCGACGCCGCCGCCGAGCTGCTCGACTGCGTCGGCGACGAAGCGCGCGCAGCTCTCGGGATCGGTCACGTCGAGCGGCAGCGCCACGTCCGCCTCGATCCGCTCCACGCGCCGGGCGCCGCCCGCGACGCGGGCGCCCTCGCGCGCGAGCGCGCGGGCCGTCGAGAGGCCGATCCCGCTCGAGGCGCCGGTGACGATCGCCGTCTTGCCGTCCAGAGAGCCCACGGCGCCGCAATCTATCCTGTGTGTATGGCCGACCACGGCCATCACCACCAGCACGCGCACGTCGACGAGTCGACGGACGCACGGCGGCTCGGCCTCGCGCTTGCACTGATCGCCGGCCTGATGGCCGTCGAGATCGTGGCGGGCATCGTCGCGAACTCGCTGGCGCTCCTCTCCGACGCGGCGCACATGCTCACCGACGCGGGTGCGCTCCTGCTCGCGCTGATCGTCATCCGACTCGTGCGCCGGCCGGCCGGCGGCAACCTCACGTTCGGCCTGCGGCGCGCCGAGATCCTCTCCGCGCAGGCGAACGGCGCGACGCTGCTCGTCCTGGGCGCGATGATCGTCTACGAGGGCATCCACCGGCTGGTCTCGCCGCCGGAGCCCGGCGGGTGGACGATCGTCGTCGTCGCGCTCGTCGGCATCGTCGTCAACCTCGCGGCGATGCGGCTGCTCGCCGGTGCGAACCGCGACTCGCTGAACGTCGAGGGGGCGTTCCAGCACGTCGCCACCGACCTCTTCGCGTTCATCGCGACCGCAGTCGCCGGAGGAGTCATCGTCGCGACCGGCTTCGACCGGGCCGACGGCATCGCGGCGCTGCTCGTCGCCGCGGTCATGCTGCGGTCGGCGTACGGGCTCCTCCGGGACAGCGGGCGCGTCCTCCTCGAGGCGGCGCCGGAGGGGTTGAGCGTCGACGAGGTCGGCAACGTGCTCGCGGCGTACCCGCACGTCGAGGAGGTCCACGACCTGCACGTGTGGGAGCTCGCGAACGGGTTCACCTCGCTCTCGGCGCACGTCCTCGTGCCGCCGGGCGACGACTGTCACGCGATCCGGCGCGAGCTCGAGGCGATTCTCTCCGAGCGGTTCGGGATCCGCCACACGACGCTCCAGGTCGACCACGAGTCGGCGGGACGGCTGCTGACGATCGGCCGCAAGGAACCGTGATGTTAAGCGTGCGTTCACGCCACCCTCGCACGGCCCAGCGGCTCGTCTAACCGGACATGGAGCCGCTGCCGGGGACGAGAGGACGCGGGACGCGGCTGGCGCTCGTCGCGATGGGGATCTTCGCGTTGCTCGCAATCGTCGGCTTCGCCAGCAGGAGCGGGTTCGGCGGCTCCTCCGACGCGCGGCCGAACCCGACCTACGTCAGCTACGCGTACTCGATCTTCCTCGTCCTGTTCGTGCTCGCGATCCCACTGACGATCTACGCGATGTTCCTTCGCGCGGCCGAGGGAGCGAAACGGCGCCGCAAGAGCTTCAGCCAGGTCGTGATCCAGAACGTGCTCACGTTCGCGTTCTTCCTCATGCTCGCGCTCGTCGTCCTCTACATCCGGAGACTCCACCCGCACTTCCCCAACTTCCAGGACTCGCCGGCCGCCAAGGCCGGGAAGGGCGCGAAGAAGGCCGGCCAACACCACAACGCGTACGAGCCCGTGTTCGAGTGGCCCGTGCTCGCCGTTGCGATCCCGCTGCTCGTCGCGGGCGCCGTGGCCGCGTTCGTGATGTACCGGCGCCGGAAGGCGCGGCTGCGCGGGCAGGTCAAGATCGAGCGCGACACGGTCGCGGCCGACGTCGCCGCCTCGATCTCGGACGCGATCGACGACCTCGAGGCGGAGCCGGACTCGCGGCGCGCCGTGATCGCCGCGTATGCGCGGATGGAGGGCGCGCTCTCGCGGCACGGAATCCCGCGACGGCCGAGCGAGACGCCGTTCGAGTACCTCGCGCGCGTGTTGCTCGACCTGCGCGCGCCCGCGGACGCGGTCAGGCGCCTGACCGACGCCTTCGAGCGCGCGAAGTTCAGCCGGCACGAGATCGGGCCGCCGGTGAAGCGCGAGGCGATCGACGCCCTCGTCGCCGTCCGCGACGGACTGCAGGCGGCGCCGGCGTGAGGCGGCACGCGCTCGACCTGATCGTCCTGTTCGTCCTCGCGTCCGTCGTCTGCGGCTACGTCGCGCTCGCGGCGCCGGGCGTGCGCAGCGAGGCGCTGCACGCGTACGTCCTCGCGCTCGGCGCGCTCGCGATGGTCGCCCTCGTCAGCGCGACGAGCGAGTCGCTTCCGCGGAGCGAACGCGGTGAGTTCGAGCGCGCGCTTGGCGAGGGGAGCGGGCCGGAGCGGCGCCTGCCCGAGCTCGAGCGCACCGAGCGGGAGGTCACGCTCGGCATCTCGTCGGCATACGACCTGCACCACCGGCTGCTGCCGCACCTGCGCGAGTGCGCGCAGGCGCGCCTCGAACGGCGTGGGCTTGCACTCGCGCCCGAGCACCTCGGGCGCTGGTGGCCGCTCCTCCGCCCGGACCGGCCGCCGCCCGAGGAGCACTTCGCGCACGGCATCCGCGTGGAGGAGCTCCGCGCGCTCGTCGACGATCTTGAAAGGATCTGACGCGTGGAGCTGACGCAGGTTTGCGAGCTCTCGAACCGCGTGCTCGACGAGGTCGAGCGCGCGGTCGTCGGCAAGCGCGACGCGCTCGCGCTGCTGATGCTCGGGCTGCTCGCCGACGGGCACGTGCTGATCGAGGACTTCCCGGGCCTCGCGAAGACGCTCATGGCGCGCTCGTTCGCGCAGGTCTGCTCGATGGACTTCTCGCGCATCCAGTTCACGCCCGACCTGATGCCGTCCGACGTGACCGGCTCGTCGATCTTCAACCAGCGCGAGGGGGACTTCGAGTTCCGCCCCGGCCCGATCTTCGCCAACCTCCTGCTCGCTGACGAGATCAACCGCGCCCCGCCGAAGACACAGGCTGCCCTGCTCGAGGCGATGCAGGAGCGTCAAGTGACGAGCGAGGGCGAGACGCGCGCCCTCGTGCGGCCGTTCCTCGTGCTCGCGACGCAGAACCCGATCGAGTACGAGGGGACGTACCCGCTTCCCGAGGCGCAGCTCGACCGTTTCCTGCTGCGGATGGCCGTCGGGTATCCGTCGCGCGAGGACGAGTGGCAGGTGCTCGCGAAGCGCGCCGAGCGCGGCGTCGACGAGATCCAGCTCGCGCCGGTCGTCGACCGCGAGACGCTGCTCGCGATGCAGGCCGCGGTTGAGCAGGTGTACGTCTCGGAGGCGGTCGGCCTCTACATGGTCGACGTGGTCGCAGCGACGCGCGCCGGCTCGTCGATCCAGGTCGGCGCGTCGCCGCGCGGCTCGCTCGCGCTCCTGAAGCTGTCGCGCTGCCGCGCGGCGCTCGACGGCCGCGATTTCGTCACGCCGGAGGACGTGAAGGCGGTCGCGGTGCCGGCGCTCGCGCACCGGCTGACGCTGCGCCCGGAGCTGTGGGTCCAGCGCGTCTCGCCGGAGGACGTCGTCCGCGAGCGCCTCGAGACGGTGCCGACTCCGATCGCCGAAGACCTCGAGCCGACGCGCGTGTGACGAGGTCGGCGCGGCCGAAGCTCGGCGCCTACGCGGGGTTGTCCGGGTTCGGGCTCCTTGCGGGGCTCGTCGTCGCGCGGCCGGAGATCGTGGCGCTGACGGCGCCGTTCCTGCTCGCGCTCGGCGTCGGGCTCGCGCTCGCGGAGCGTCCCCGGCTCACCCTCCGGCTGGAGCAGGACAGCTACCGCGCGCTCGAGGGCGAGGAGGTCGACTTGCGCCTCCGCGTCGAGGCCGGCGCACCCGTCGACCGGCTCGACGTGTACGTCCGGCTTCCCGACGGGCTCGAGGTCGCGCGCGGCCACGACCCGATCACGGTCCGACTCGCGCGCGGCGAGCGGCGGGACATCGAGCTGACGCTCCTCGCGCGGCGCTGGGGCGGACACGTCGTCGGCCCCGTCCACGTTCGTGCGCGCGACCCGCTCGGGCTGCTGTCGTGGGAGGCGACGTACGACGCGCGCGAGCCGCTGCGCGTCTATCCGCGCGAGGCGCAGCTGCGGCGGATGCTCAGGCCGCGCGAGACGCAGGTGTTCGCCGGCAACGAGGTCGCGCGGCGCAAGGGCGAGGGCATCGAGTTCGCCGACATCCGCCCGTTCGCGCACGGCGATCTCGTACGGCGCGTGAACTGGCGCGCGAGCGCTCGCCGCAACGAGCTGTGGGTGAACGAAGCGCATCCGGAGCGCAACGTCGACGTGATCCTCTTCCTCGACTCCTTCGCGGAGGCGCGCCTCGGCGGCGAAGGGACGCTCGACCTCGCGGTGCGCGCGACTGCCACGCTCGCGAACGAGTACATCGGCCGTCGCGACCGCGTCGGACTGATCGCCTTCGGCGGCATCCTGCGCTGGCTGCTCCCGGGGATGGGGACGCTGCAGCGCTACCGAATCCTCGACGCGCTGCTCGACACCGAGATCGTCCTCTCGTACTACTGGAAGGAGATCGACGTGATCCCGCGTCGGACGCTGCCGCCGAGCGCGCTCGTGATCGCGCTCACGCCGCTCCTCGACGAGCGCTCGGTCGGCGCGCTGCTCGACCTGCGCGCGCGCGGCTTCGACCTCGCGGTGATCGACGTCTCCCCCGTCCCGTTCACGCGCCGTCCGCGCGCCGGCAGCCTCGACGAGCTCGCGTACCGGATCTGGGAGCTGCGGCGCGACGCGCTGCGCGCCCGCTACGAGCGCGCGGGCGTGGCGGTCGCCGAGTGGCGGCGCGGCGACGACCTGCAGGTCGCGCTCGAGGAGGTGAGGGCATTCAGGCGCTACGCCCGGCACGCGCGCGTCTGATCCCGGCGCTCGCCGCGACGGTCGCCGCGGCGGCCGTCGCCGGCTACACGCTCGGGCTCGGAGGACGCTACGGCGCCCTCGCCGCGGCGCTCGCGGCCGTCGGCCTGCTCGTGCTGATCTTCGGGCTCGTGCGCCGCGCGCACGGCGCCGTGCCGTGGGCGGTGACGCTCGTCGGGGCGGGCTACGTGCTCGCGCTCGGCGGCCGCGACACCGTCGACGGCTGGGCCGCGGTCGTCGGCGGCGCGCTCCTGCTCACGGCCGAGCTGGCGATCTGGTCGATCGAGCACGACGACCGCGTGTACGAGGAGGCGGCCGTGCTGCAGCGCCGGATCGCGGCACTCGCAGGCCTCGTCGCCGGCGCGCTGCTGCTCGGCATGCTCGTCGTCTCCGCGGCCGCGTTCTCCGGGGCGACGGGCATCGTCGTTGCGACGGCCGGCGTGGCCGCCGCCGTGCTCGCGGTCGCGATCGTCCTACGCCTCGTACGAACGACGTGATCCCGGCGGCGGGCTTGCCCGCCGCCGGGATCGATGGTTCAGGAGGCGATCACCGCGACGGAGCGCGTCTGGTGGTTCCCGTGCGGGTCGTTCAGCTCGGCGGTGACGGTGTACGTCTTGCCCTTCGCCGGCGAGAACGGCGCGCGCACGGTGACGGAGCCGTCGAAGCCCATCGGCGCGGTCGGCTGCGCCGACGTGACGAGCTTGCCGTTGTTGAAGACGCGCAGCGTCATGCCGATCGTCTCGCCGGGCGCGCTGAAGAACCGCAGCAGCGCGGGATAGAACTTCACGGTCGGCTGCGTTCCGGCACGCACGGTGTACGTCCCGTCGCCGTCGATCAGCCTCGCGAGCGACGAGAACGCCGCGTAGGCCGGCTTCACCGACCCGGTGCGGCCGTAGAGGCCGCTCTGCCACGGGTTTCCGGGCGTGTCCTTGATCGTGAACCAGACGAACATCTGCACGCGCTTGTCCGCGCGCGCGATCGTGAGGGCCTGCCTCGCGTACGCCGCCTGCTTCGCGTTGGTCACGCCGTGCGGCTCACCCGGCTTCGTCTCGTGTCCGTACTCGGTGATCCACACCGGGATGTTCCGGCGGTGGAACCATGCGTCGAGCGACGACTCGAACTTCGGCATCTGGCTCAGCGTCACGTTCGGCCAGCGCACCTTCTGCAGCGGCGGCAGGTTCGGCGACGTCGGGTACGGATGGTGCGCCCACGCGTCGAACTTCAGGCCGGGCGCGCGAGCGACGAGGCGCGCGAAAGTGCCCGGCGCGACGGTGGCCGAGACGCCCTTCTTCGGAATGTCGCGACCGCGTGCCGACGTCTCGCCGATCGCGACCTGGGCGCGCGGGTTGCCCGCCTTGATCCCGGCGTACGCGGACTTGTAGAGCTTCACGTAGTTCGACGGGCTGACGATCTTCTTGCCGACGTACTGCGGCTTGAGGAAGAGTTCGATGTTCGGCTCGTTCCACACCGACCACAGACCGACGTAGCCCTGACCCTCGACGGTGCCGTCGTACCGGTTCGCGAGCATCTTCGCGAACGCCGTGAAGTCGGCGAGCCGGCGCGGCATGGTGTTCGGCGTACCGCCGCCGTTCGCCCACTTCGGCGAGCCGGTGATGTCGATCATCACGCGCAGGCCGAACCTGCCCGCGTTCCGGACGAGCTCGTCCAGGTCCGAGATGTGGTACGCGGGATCGTCGCCGTCGGCGGCGTTCGCCGGACGTTGCGGCGCCATGGTCGCCCAGTTGACCGTCGTGTGGATGACCGAGGCGCCGGCGACCTGCGCGTCGCGAAGCCACGCCTCCCGCTCGTCCGACCAGCGGAAATTGTTGTCGTCGAAGAATCCGATCGGCATCCGCGGCGCGGCGGACGCGGTCCCGGCAGTCGCGGCGAGCAGCGCGACGGCCGCGAGCAAGACGAGGCGAATCGTCCTCAGCACGGGCATCAACTCCTTCCTGGGCGGCAAACCGCGGCACCGTAGCCGCCCCCTATGAAGGGGGTGTAAAGAGGGCGCTTCAGCGCCGATGAGCGTCCGGATGGATCTGCGGCCCCTGATCGCCATTTGCGCATCGACGGTGCTCTTGTCCGCTTGCGGCGGGAAGGAATCCACGCCGGCGGCCGCGACTCCCCACCTGGCGGAGTCGGAGGTCGCCACCCAGGCGCGCGGCGACGGGACGCTCGCGCTCGCGTGGGCGCAGGCGATGCGCGTCGCCTCGGCCGATGACCTGAACGGGATCGCGCAGCTCGCCAAGGCGCCGTCCCAGGCGAACCACTGGTACCTCGTCGCCACGTGCAGCTTCGGCGCCTCCGCCGACGGCTACTGGTCGAACCCGGTCGAGCATGAGATCGTGCCGGCGCGCGGCTCGGCTGCGACCGCCGACCTCCCGACCGGCGCGTGCGACCCCGATGCGGCCTCACCTCCGCCGCCGCCGGCGACTGGCGATGCGTGCATCGACAGCTGGAACGCCTGGATCGTCGACGCGACCGCCCCCTACCGCGAGGCGGCCGCGGCCGCGAAGGCCGCCTTCACCGGCAAGCTCGACGGCCACTGCCTGATCGCGCTCATCGCCGGCGACGACTCGGTGACGCTGACCGAGGAGCCGGGCGCCAGGTGGACGTTTCTCGACTCGAACGACACGCCGCCCGATCCGAACGCCGTCGTGCACGCCGACGGCACGATCGCGCCCGACTGACGGCTACTCCACGCCGACCTGCCGGTAGGCGCGAAGCCGGCGCATGCAGCGGCCGCGCCGCTGCTCGAGCCGCCGGATCAGATCCGCGAACGCCGCGTCGCCGAGCCGCCGCAGCTCGTCGATCGCCGTGTCGTAGGTCTCGACGAGGTCGTTCAGCCCGCGCGGCGAGGCGTCCGCGCCGAGCGGCCGCAGGGCGGACTGGAGCATCTCGAGCTCCGCGCGCTGCGAGTGGAACTCGTAGTCCAGCTCGGTGGACGCGAGGCGCCGGCGCAACCGTTCGAGGTCACGCTCGACGTGCCGCAGTAGATCGTCTCCCGTTGCCACAGCTGTCTGGTACTACCGCTGGCGGGTCCTTACCCAGCCGGGCGGGTGTGCCAAACCGCACGAGCTACTGCATCGGGCCGGTTTCGTGCCCGTCGCGGACGACGAGGCCGGGCCGGAGCAGGTCGTACTCCGCCTCCGTGAGCATCACGGTCTCATGGCATTCCGGGTTGCTGCACTCGCAGATGAACGCGATCAGCCGCGCGGAGCCGCCGAAGACTCGCTTGCGATCCTCATTGAACCGCCGCCGTGGATGTGCCTCAGCCTCGTACGCCAATTCCGATTGTCCGCTCCTGACCAGAAGAAGTCGGACGAGCCCCCACCCCGACACTCCCTACCCACGGCCGCGGCAATCTCAAACGGCAGAGCGGAAAGAGGAGCCGGGGGAGGGCGGGGCTGCGGCTCCCCGACTCTCAACCCCGGCTCCTCGAGCCGCAGGCCCTCAAAGTAGCGCCGAATCGGCCCGGAGGGGCGTCTTCCGCGGGGGAGCGGCGGGTGGTAGCGTGAGCTCGATGCTCGGATGGATCACGATCGCCGCGCTCGTTGTGTTCGCGAACGTTTTGCTCGCGCTCGCCATGAACGGCGCGAGCCGCGCCCTGCGCGACTGGGGCGCCGCGTACTCGCGCAGGCGGATCGTCCGCCGGTCGTCGCCCTCGTCGGCATGAGTAGCCCGCAGCGCCGCCGCTGCGCGCGCGTCGCCGTCCTCGCGACCGTCGTCCTCGCGGTCTTCGGCGGCGGGCCGGCACAAGCGCGGACGATCCGCGTGAACTGGACGGACTCGCAGCCGTGGGGCGGCGGTCATGTCATCTACCGCACGACGAAGATCTGGGTTCACGGCAGCACGTTCTCCGTCACCGCCTCGGTCACGAACCGCTCGAAGTATCAGATCCGTTTCTTCCCCTCCGGGCCATACGACCCCACCAGGCTGCGGCCGCCGGGGTTCGGGATCGCGTTCCGCCCGGTCGCGCAGCACGGGGTCATCCAGACAAGGACGCTTCGCAGCGTCCCAGCTCGGACGTTCTCGCCGTCGCTGCTGTTCCCGAGAACGCTCGGGGTCGGGAAGACGTGGACGGGCACGTTCAGCGGGCGCTCGCCGCTGCTGCGCACCCACCGGACATGGTGGGTCACGTTCGGGCTCGTCGTGCCTTGGAAGGGGAAGCACGCCCTGAGCGTCTCCACCATTGCCGGGCCACACGGGAGCTACTGGGTCAGCGACAAGACGTTCTCGACGTAAGGTCAGGCACCACCGCCGACGACGGTGCGCAAGACGCGTGCGAGTAGCACCGCCGCGTCGGCCTTGAGGACGAACGCGGCCGCACCGGCCTTGACCGCGTCGCCGCCGCCCGAGCGCGAGCCGGTGAGCATGACGACCGGGATCCCGAGTGGCGCGATCCGGCGCGTCGCCTCGATGCCGTCCATCACCGGCATCTGAAGATCCATCGTGACGACATCCGGCCGCAGCTTCTCGGCGGCGGCGACCGCTTCGGCCCCGTTCCTCGCGGACGCGATGACCGACATGCCCTCCGCCTCGAGCAACGCGGCGAGAGCCGCCGCGTACCGCGCGTCGTCGTCGACGATCAAGACCCGCACGCGGCGGCTCCCCTCACCGTTCGAGTCTTACGAGGCACGGCGCCGGGTTCAATGGGCCGAGCGACCCATTGAACGGCTAGTCGTCGAGGCGCGAGGAGACGTCCGGATGCATTGCGCGCCACGTCGCCAGGCGCACCTCCAGATCGCGCCGCGTGTCTGCCGGCGTTCCGCCGTGCGGCGAGTCGACCTCGAGTGTGGTCGCGTCGTGGACGTCGACGTCGAAGCCGCCGGCTGCCAGGAAGCGCGCGAGCTCGTCCCGCGCGTGCGAGGTCGAGAGGTGGATGCGCATTGCCGCAGTCAGTTGTGCCCTTCCGCAGGTCTCGGGTGCATGTCGGCAGGGATGCCCGAGCAGCCGATCCCTCGAACGCGCGCGGGCTACAACGGTCGGAGGTCGGCGTACGTTGCCTCCGTTGTCACCAGCTCCTCGGCGACCCGTGCGCGGCGCAGCGCAAGCCGCAGGATGAGCCCGGCGGTCGCCGGGTCCTCGAGCTCCTCGAGTGCGTCGATCGCGCCGGCGTAGATCCCGAGCAGGCCGCGGAGGCGGCGCGCCCGCCGACCCGGCTCGTCGTGCCGTAGCCGACGCAGCTGCAGCTCGACCGATGCAGCGTCGGCCGCCTCGCGTGCCACCGCGAGCGACCGGCCGAGCTCATCGAGCTCGAGCCGAAGCTTGCGGAGCTGGCCCTCGTCGTCGAGCGTCTCCACACCAAGCGCGTCGAGCCGTGCTCTGACAGTTTCGAACTGCCCGCCGCGCGCCGCCGCATCGAGATCTGCCTGCATCGCCTTCATCTGCATTCCCCTGGGACGGCCCACGGCAAACGGCGCCGAACGACCGACGACCTCCCGGTTTGGGAAGGGTCGGGCAGACGGGAAAGACGACGTCACGTCGCCCGGTCTCCTTCGCCTGTCGAGGAACCACGGAATCCGGCTAGCCACAGGGTCTCACGGTTGTTCGCACTGCGCGCATGCTCCACCGTGGAGCGCGATGCCGACCTATGTCGTGGAGCGATATCTGCCCGACCTCACGACCGAGGAAGTGCTCGTGCTGCTCGAGCGGCTGCGCCTGCGACGCGTCGAAGCGAGTGCGGCGAACCCTGACGTCACGTATCTCGATTCGACGCTCCTGCCTGAGGACGACACCTGCTTCTGCCGCTTCGCGGCAACCTCCGCCAACGCCGTCGCGGAGCTCAACCGCCGCGCGGGCTGCCCGTTCGCGCGCGTGGTGCCTGTACTGGTGCTCCCGCGTGTCGTAAACCCAGCCGGCCACGACGAGATCGGCAGCGGCTTGTGGCGCCTCCTGCTGTCGATCATTCGAACAGCGGCCTCTCGATGGAGGAATGGAGCTGGTACCGGTACAGACGAGAAATTGCGGGCGTCCGGATCGCGGCGGCCGTACGAAGCGGCCGGTTCGCTGTCTGTCGTAGACGCCGATCCGCGGGGTTCGCTTCAGGGGAGTGTTAGCGGCGTGTTAGTCGCCTCTGCGACGGTTCCGCCGTCCTTGGCCAGATCGTTCGTTCAGAAGGAGGTGGCGATGTGCCAAGTCAAGAGACGCTTCGAAGGAAGGAGTAGACCGTAGGTACGACCTGCAACTAGGGATTTCGCCGGCGCGCTGGCCACCTCGGCCCACGCTTCGGGTGCGCTGTCCGTGGCGCTTGTGCGAGCGATGAATCTTGCGGCAAGTGCCGACTGCTTGAAAGGAGTGATCATGCGTGCAGGAAAGCTGGGTGCGGCGCGATCCGCGAAACGATCTGTGTTGCTGCTTGTCATCCTTGCGGTCGCGCTGACCGCGACTGACGGAACGGCTCAGGCGGGTGGGCCGCCGACGCAGTGCAGCGGCGCCTTCACTGGTACCACGCAAGGCAATTTGGTGGTCGCGAGCGGCGACTTCTGCATCATTCTCGGAGCGACCATCGGCGGCAGTGTCCTCGTCAGCCCGGGGGCGATTGGCTTCCACTCGCACCACTCGACGATCGCTGGAAGCGTTCTCTCGCCGGGCCCGATCGTGTTCGATGTGCGCGTGCTCGACAGCGCCGTCGGCCATGATGTGCTCGTCGCGCAGATGCGGGCCGGAACCGCCGGCGGTATCTGTCGGAGCACGATCGGCGACAACGTCATCCTCGAAGACAACGCCGGGTTCATGAACGTAGGGAGCGGCTTTCCATTCGATGTCTGTCCCTTTCCCACCAGCGGAAATCACATCGGCGGCAACCTCATCGTCGATGACAACAGCGGCGGGAACACGGTTCTCAACAACACCGTGGATGGCAACGTCCTTGTCAACACCAACAGCGGCTTCGAAGACATCTTCGACAACCTGATTGACCACACGTTGGAGTGCAACGACAACACTCCGCCACCCTCGAGCGCGGCAAACACAGCGAGCAAGTTCGTCGGACAGTGCACAGGCTGACAAGGATCGCCCGCGTTCCGATGCGGCTACGTCCGACTCTGCTCCGCCAACCCCGTCTTCGGCACCGCTGATGAAACTGGTCTCTGGGTCATGGCGCAGTATCCGCGAGTTGAGCTCATCCGTGGCCGTGATCGCAGTCGTTGTCGGCGTCTGTTTGACGTCTGTTGCGGGCGGCGCTCGAGGCGATTCATCGGCCGCGGCTTCGGGAGCGTCGATCGTGTTCGCGAGCGACTCCGGGGAGCTTCCCACCGCGAAGCTCTACACCGTCGACATCGGCACCGGAACGAAGCTGCCGCTCACCCCAGGTGGCTACCGCTCCGAGTGGGCGCCCGCTGCCTCGCCCGATGGTTCGCAGATCGCCTTCGTGCGGAGACAGCTGCCGCCTCGCAGGCTGCCTGCGATGGCCGACGCTCTCGTCATCGCGGACACGAACGGGCAGCACGCGAGGCCGATCGCTCACGGCTTCCACGTGAGCGACGCGGGACTGCCGCCAACGCTGATCGCCTGGTCGCCCGATGGCCGCAGCGTCGCGTTCATCGCCCAGGACTCCCGCGAGCTCACGCACCTCTTCGTCGCCGCGGCAGACGGCGGCGGAGCGAGGCCGATCGCAGCAGCGGACGAGGTCAACGATGCCGCACCGAGCTGGGCGCCCGATGGAACGCGGCTCGCATTCACCGGCGCGACCGGCGAGCTGGAGGTGATCGGTCGCGACGGCAGCGGGGAGCGGACGCTCGGCGCTGTAGGTGCGTCGCCGACCTGGACCCCCGACGGCTCGACGATCGCAGTCGTCGGGTTCGGCGAGGACGGCATCTACCTCGCGGATCCCGACGGTACGCACGCGCCGCGGCAGATCGTGAGCGGACCGGCGCTTATGCCTGCGTGGTCGCCGGACGGGCGGTCGCTTGCGTTCGTCCGCGGAACGATCGAGCAGGGACGGATGTCGGTGGTGCGTCGCGACGGCAGCGGCGAGCACGCAGTCGGCGGTCCGCGGTCGATCGCGCCCGCCTGGGCGCCCGACGGGAGAATGCTCGCCTATGTCCGACAGCGCCCCGAGAACGGCCACGGGAACACGCTGGTCCTGGTAACCAGCGAGCTCCACGTCGTCCGGGCCGACGGCAGCGGTGATCGAACGCTGGTCGCGGTGCGACTTCAGCGGATCGCGGTGCCCGTCTGGACGCGCCGGGGCCGCAGCCTCGTCTACTCGGGCGAGATCCGCGCGAACGATCCCGAGATCTACGTCGTCCACGCCGACGGAACGCGACTCCGCGCGCTGACAGACAATCTCCTCGACGACATCGACCCGAGCTGGTCGCCCGATCACAAGCGAATCGCATTTACGCGCGGGCGCTGGGAAGTGACCCAGGAGCGCGCCCCGACCGATCCCTCGATCTATGTAATGAGCAGCGACGGCACCGGCGCCCGCCGCATCGCCGCCGGCGCCAACCCGGCATGGTCGCCGGACGCCGCGAAGATCGCGTTCGATGACGGAGACGACGTGTACGTCGTCGCTGCCCGCGGCGGCACGCGACACGTGGTGGCGAGAGATCCCGAGTGGCGTTCGACCGAGCCGACATGGTCCCCAGACGGGAGACGGATCGCGTTCGTCCGCGCGGACCGCATCATGATCGTGGCCGCACGCGGTGGCAGGCCGCGCTTCCTGACGAAGCCACCGCGATGGGACCGCTCGCCGGCCTGGTCGCCGGACGGTTCGTCGATTGCCGTCGACAGAACGCGCGATATCTGCATTGTCTCCCTCAGCGACGGGAAAGCACGCTGCCTTACAAGGGGCAGCCACTCCGAGGCGCCGGCGTGGTCGCCGGACGGCTCGCAGATCATCTTCGACACATGGGTGAACCCGCCGGGCCACGACGTGCTAGAGGTAGCGCGCCTGCACGGCGCGCCGCGTTTGGAATGGAGCACCGCCGGCGACGCCTTTTACCCCGACTGGTAGCCGAAGACGTGTGCGGTGCGAAAAACTCTCTTCAGGTCGCTGGTCACGGCGATTTGCAGGCAGAACGGCGTCTTGGCAACCGTCGCGCTCGCCGATCGGCTACGCCTCTGCTACCGGCCGGATGACCCCGAAAAACTGAGCGGTTGATCATCGATACCGTCTGGCTGCGGCGGCTGTACGTGCTGTTCTTTATCTCGATCCGGACACTCCGGGTCGAATACGTCGCCTGTACGAACAAGCCGGACACGTCGTCAATGACCCAGCAGGCACGCAACCTGCTGATGGATCTCGACGACGGCAGCCGGCGGCCAGGCTTCCTTGGTGTGGCGGTGGAGCAGTGTTGAGCGGTGGGCGCGCGAGACGGGGCGGCTTCCGGCGCGCTCACAACCCTAGCGGCGCGACTTCACGGAACGCGACGCAGATCCACCCGGTGGGTGGGGAGCCGCGGCCGCCGGCTGCGGTTTCGTCACAGCGTCGGGGTTGGTTGAGATCAACAGCAGGCGAAGGAGGAGCGATGGAATACCGGGTCGACCGCGAGGCACTGGACGAGTTCATCGGCCGGCAGATCGAGTTGATCGAGGCGGTGTCGATCCCGCGCCTGCTGGGGGATGTGGTCGAGTTGCGGTTGCGCCATGAGGCCGCGAGCCGGCGGAGCTGCGTGCGCTCTGGCTCGGCGCCGGCCTCGCGACCCACGTCGGGTTGGCGATCTTCGAGGAACCGGAGCGGTTCATTAGCGCCGTCCCCCCACCCTGTCCACGGTCTGAGAGGAGCGATCGATGGCTACCACCGTTCAGCCCAGGTTTCCGCTCAGTGAGGCGACGGCGCCGCTCTGGTTCGGCGCCATCGGCGGCGGTTGGGGCGAGCTCGTGCGCACGGTGGATCCTGAGCGGGCGTGGACGGCGGCGGCGATGATCCAAGCTGCCAAGCTCGACTGGACGGTCGAGCAACGCCCGCTCGAAGCGCTGCTCGATGACCGGCCGCCGGCGCGTGTGCCGGTCCCGCGCCAGCTCGCGAACGTGCGCGCCGACACACGCACCGTGCTGGGCGTGGTTGGCGAGCGCTACGCGGATTTCTCTGTATCCGACTGCTTCGTCCGACGGGGTCGTGACGATCGCGGCGTAGCCGCGGTCGGAGCGGGTCAGTCGGGCGGCCGGGAGGAGGCCCGTGATGGGCGACATGGAGATCCCGTACGAGCTGATCGATCAGCTGCTGGGGGAGTACGAGGGGCCGGAGCAGCTGACCGGACGCGATGGGTTGATCAACCGGCTGCGCAAGCGGCCGATCGAACGTGCGGCCGGTGCCGGGAGCGCGGCGCTCGCGCTCGAGGTCTACACGAAGGTGATGAAGTGCCAGCGCGACACCGGCGCCCGGATCGACGCGCTGATCCGGGCCGGCGAATGAGCACCCGCGGGCACCAGCGGCGCGAACGTGGCCGATCTGTTGTCCGTCGAGGAAACGCAGAACCCGGCGAGGGCGCTTCGCTAAGCCGATTCTGCGATGGGCGGTGACGGGCTCGAACCGCCGACCCCCTGCTTGTAAGGCAGGTGCTCTCCCAACTGAGCTAACCGCCCGGAACTAGTTCTGCTGCAAGCAGTGTCGGCATTGAACCCGATTTCGACGCGCTTTGGGGCCTTTCTGCCGACACGACAGCACCGACCTCGGCGCGCGGGGAGCTCGTGGCCGACGCCTTGAGACGCCGCCTTGATCGCGTCATCATCGATAGGCGGCTTCGCGTCCCACGACGAAAGGACATCCGAGTGGACACATTCGCGTCGAATTCGGCGGAGGCCGCGGTCGGATACAAAGCACGGGCGAAAGCGTTGCTCCTACGCGTGTCACCGCTCGCGCTCGTTCTTCGCGTCGCATCGGTCGCCGCGCCCGTGTCGGCCTTCTTCTTCGCGCGCCATGCAGGTGCATCCGTGATGACCGCGGGTGTGTTCAGTGGCCTGGCCATTGTCGCGGTCTATCTGTCCTCACGTGCCCGTACGACGACCGAGAAGGCGGCGGATTTGGGTCGCGGCCTCGTTGTGACCCTCGTCGTTACGGTCACTCTCGCGTGGGTTCAGCACGAGGGCTCGAAGCAGTCGGCGCGCGATGCTCTGGCGGTCTCGTTGAGCGGCGGAAGCAAGTTCGCGGGAATCGATCTCCACGCCCACGATCTGAGCGGCTTCTACCTGGCCCGCAAAGATCTCTCAGAAGCCGATCTTCATGACGCGAACCTTCGGGGCGCCGTCCTGAGGCACGCGCACCTCGAGGGCGCGGATCTGAGCGGTGCCGATCTCACCGGCGCCGACCTGAGCGACGCGAAACTCGATTCCCGTTCGAGCATTGCGGGGGCCAACCTCAGCGAGGCGAATCTGACGACAGCCGTGCTGAACGGCGTCAACGTCGCCGGCGCCCGGCTTGCCCGCGCGGATCTGACAGGTACACGGCTGCGCGGGGCTGATCTCCGCGGGGCGGATCTACGTGACGCCCAGCTGGCCGGCGCGGATCTGCGGTTCTCGCTGCTCGAAGCCGATCTCCGCGGAGCTGTCCTCGGAGCCGATGCCCGGAACGCGCGGCTAGGGGGTGCAGCGCTTGCACGCGCACGGTGGGACGAACGTACACAGTGGCCCAGCAATTTCGACGTCCGTGTCGCCGTCGCGCGAGCAAAGAAACGACCTGATGCGCCCGCCGTGCCGGCGTCGGCGGCCGGCGACCACGTCGCACAGGTCCTGGACGGCGACACGATCATCTTGCGCGAGCGCGGTCCGGTTCGGTTGCTCGGGATCAACGCGCCACAGGTCGAGCGCGGGCGCGTCGAGTGTTACGGCAGCGAAGCTGCGCGCGATGTGGCTCGCGTGCTACCCGCCGGAGCGTCCGTGCGCTATGTCGTTGGGAAAGCGCCTAGCGATCGATATCGGCGCACGCTCGCGTTTGTGTGGCTGGACAGCGGGCGCCTCGCGAACGAGCTGGTACTCGAACGAGGCGATGCGACTGTCCTTCTCACGAGCGACCGGCGCTATTCCAGGCGTTTCCGCGCGGCGGCTGTGCGCGCCGAAATGTCTCTTCGCGGGTTGTGGGGTGCGTGTCCCGCCGGCGGCCATTGAGAGATTCGCCGCCGTCGACTCGAAACTAAAGCCAGCCGCTGCGCAGCGCGAGGACGACGGCCTCGAGCCGCGTCTTCACGCCGAGGGCTCTGAGGACGCCGCGGATGTGGTTGCGCGTCGTCTCGAGCGCGATCCCGAGCTCTTCGCAGATCTCTCGCGTCGTCTTGCCGTCCGCGAGCAGGCGCAGAACCTCGTAGCCGCGCGGCGTGAGGTCCGCCGGCGGCGGCGACGCGGGCGGCGCGGCCGGCGGCGACTTCTGGACGAGCACGACGCCGAGGACGGCGACGACGTCTTCGTCCTCGCGCAGCGGGACGGACGCGAGCTCCACCGGGATCCGCTTGCCGGCCGGCGAGACGAGGGTGGTCTCGAACGACGTCGCCTCCGCGGCGCCGATCACCTTGCGCGCGAACTGCTCGCGCGTCTCGTGCAGCCGCTCGGGGGCGATCACGTGCGGGAAGGCCTTGCCGGTCGCGTCGCCGACGAGGGCGCGGCCTGCATGGTTCAGCCACCGGAGGACGCCGGAGCGGTCGGCCATGTACATCGCGACGGGCAGGCGCTCGAGCGCATGCAGGCTGAGGGTGGAGCCGATCAGGACTGATTGCTTGAGAGCAAGGGGGGTGATCGTGCAGTCTGCCGGGCCAAGTGACCCCTAGGGGCGGACGTACAGACGCACGTCCACCCCCGGGGGCGAGGGAGGCCGCCGCTCGCGGGGTCGCGCCAACGACGGCACGAACAGGCATGCTGCCCTACCGGGTGCGCCGTGTCCTGACCCAACCGCGTCAAATCGGGCGCGGCGGAGCTGCCGTCACGACTTCAGCCGAGCTCGTCGGCGAGCGCGCGGACTCGCCGCGCGATGTCGTCTCGCAGCTCGCGCACCTCTTCGAGCGGCCGTCCTTTCGGATCGGGAAGCTGCCAGCCGACGTAGCGCTTGCCGGGCACGACCGGGCACGCGTCGTCGCACGTGGCGACGATCACGTCGGCCCAGTCGACAGCCTCGTCGTCGAGCTTCGCCGGCACGTGGTCGGAGGCGTCGATCCCGACCTCCCGCAGCGCGTCGAGCACTTGCGGATGCACCGCGGCACCGGGCGCGCTTCCGGCCGACCGCGCCTCGTGGCGACCGGCCGCGGCCTCGCGGAAGAGGCGCTCGGCGATCACGCTGCGCCCGCTGTTCGCGACGCAGACGAAGAGGACGCGCGTCACGCCTTGACGGCCTGGACGATCGCGCCGTGCATCCCGTCGGCGACCTCGTGGGTGAACGTGACGGAGACGTCGTCGAAGCCGGCCGCCTCGAGCCCGGACTCGTACTCGCCCTTCGCGAGCGCGCCCGCGATGCAGCCGACGTAGCTCCCGCGCTGCGCTCGCTCCTCCGGCGTGAGGTGGTCCTCGGCGACGACGTCGCTGATCCCAATCCGCCCGCCGGGCTTGAGCACGCGCGCGATCTCCGTGAGCACCGCCGCCTTGTCGGTCGAGAGGTTGACGACGCAGTTCGAGATCACGACGTCGACGCTGTCCGCCGGGAGCGGGATGTCCTCGATCACGCCCTTCAGGAAGATCGCGTTCCGCACGCCCGCCTCCGCGGCGTTCTTGCGCGCGAGCGCGAGCATCTCGTCGGTCATGTCGAGCCCGAACGCGACCCCCGCCTCACCGACGCGCTTCGCCGAGAGGATGACGTCGATGCCCCCGCCCGAGCCGAGGTCGAGCACCGTCTCGCCCTCGCGCAGGTCCGCCACCGCCGTCGGGTTCCCGCAGCCGAGGCTCGCCAGCGTGGCCGCGGCAGGCAGCTCGCCGCGCTGCTCGATCGTGTACAGGCGCTCACCGAACGACGCGTCCTCCCCGTCGCACGCGACGTTGCCGCAGCACCCGCCGTCGTCGTTGCACCCGCAGCCGCCGCCCTCGGCGGCGACCGCAGCGGCCGCGTACCGTTCGCGCACTTGCTCGCGCAGGTCCATCAGCAACACGCTCCTTTCAGCTCGACGACGCGCGCGAGAGTCGCGCACGCCTGGGTCGTGAGCGAGAAGAACGCCCACTTGCCGCGCTGCTCGCGCTCGACGAGCCCGGCGTCGAGCAGCTTCTTCATGTGGTGCGAGACCGTCGGCTGCGTCAGCCCGAGTGGCTCGACGAGGTCGCAGATGCACACCGGCCCGTCGCTCGTGGCGAGCACGTTCACGATCCGGACGCGAGCGGGATCCCCGAGCGCGCGGAAGACGGCTGCGGTGGCCTCGGCCTCGTCCTCGGACAGGGTCGGAGCGTCGAGCGGCGCGCAACACGCAACAGCACTTATCGACATGTATCGATGTATAGACGAACGTCGATACGTTGTCAAGCGACGCCGGCGACCACGCGGTCGAAGAGACCGGCGAGGTGCTCGGTCAGGCGGCGGCGCTCGAAGCGTGCAATCGCAGCGCGGTTGTGCGCGGGCGGCGGCTCGCCGGCAAGCTTGCGTCGCACCTGTTCGCGCAAGATCGCCTTCATCGCGCCGACGTCCGCGGGATCGCAAACGAACGCTGTGCCGGCCGCCGTGAGGAAGTCCCGCACGTCCCTCGGCGGGACCGCTGCGAGGATCGGCGTCCCGGACGCCATGTACTCGTACGTCTTACCCGGGACGATCCCGACGTGCGCGCCGTCGGCGAGGTTCTGCATCGGCAGGAAGAGCAGGTCCGCACTCCGCATCAGCGCCACGGCCTCGTCGTGCGGCACGTACCCGAGCATGCGCACGGCGGTCGACCGCCCGCCGACC
>DASXTR010000109.1:0-8886 GCA_036505325.1 Gaiellaceae bacterium | reverse complement strand
CCGACCACCGCCAGCAAGCCGTTCGTCGAAGGTATGTTCACCGTGCTCGCACCCTGCGTCGTAAACACACCCGTCCCGCTCAGGGCACTGGTGCCCGTGACGTCGAACCGTCCCGTCACCGTCACGGCACCGGCGCCGCCGAGCGTCCCTCCCGCGAGCGTCAGAGTCGCCAACGCCGCCTGGCCGTTCACGTTCAGGGAGCCACCGCTCACCACGACGGCGATGGTCGTCGCCGCGAGATCGAGCGAGCCGTTCACGTTCGCTATCGCGCCGGACACGCTGAGCGTCCCCGCACCGGTGACGGTGGTTCCCGGCTGGAAGTTCCGCGTACCCCCGGCGAAGTCGAGCGTGGTCGCCGTAGCGACCGAATAGGCGCCGGTGTCGGTGCCGCCGCCGCCGACCGTCAGCTTGCCCGCCTGCACGTCGACGGTGCCGCCGTTGCCGAACGCGATCTGCGAGGCGATCGTGTGCGTCCCCGCGACCGTCAGGACGAACGTTCCGAGGTTCGTCACCGACGCGGTTCCAGTCCAGAAGTCGAGCGGCGTCGCCGCCGAGGTCGCCAGGTTCAGCGTCGCTCCCGCCGCGTTCGTCAACGAATTCGACCCGCCGCTCGAGAACCCGAACAGCAACCGCTCGTCCCCTGCGATCGTCAGCGTCCCCTGGTTCACCCAGGACCTGCCGCCGATCACGCTCAGGAATCCTCCGCCCGACGGCGTGCTCACCGTGCTCGCACCCTGCGTCGTGAACACGCCCGTCCCGCTCAGCCCACTGTTGCTCACCGTCACGTCGAAGCGCCCCGTCACCGTCACCGACGCGGTCCCGGCGAGCGTGCCGCCGCCGAGGACGAGACTCGGCAGCGAGACCGCGGCGCCGTTGAAGCTCAGCACGCCGCCGCTGACCGTCACCGGCGCCAGCAGCCCCGACACCGCGCTCGTATTCACGTTCAACGCGCCGCCGGAAACGCTCAACGCGGCACCCGCGGCGGCGATCCCGAGCGACCCGTTCGCGGTCACCGTCCCGCCCGAGACGACCAGCGTTCCCGCGCCGCCGACGTCCGACCCTGCCCCCAGGTTGCGCGTTCCGCCGACGAACTCGAGCGTCGCGCCCGCAGCGACCGAGTAGACCCCGGTGTCGGTGCCGCCGCCGACCGTCAACCTGCCCACCTGCACGTCGACCGTGCCGCCGTTGCCGAACGCGATCTGTGAGGCCACCGCGTGCGTCCCCGCGACCGTGAAGTTGATCGTGCCCAAGTTGGCCACCGACGCGGTTCCGGTCCAGAAATCGAGCGGCGCCGCGGCCGATGACGCCAGGGTCAGCGTCGCTCCGGCCACATTGGTGAGCGAGTTGGCGCCACCGCTCGAAAATCCGAACAGCAACCGCTCGTCACCGGAGATCGTCAACGACCCCGAGTTCACCCATGACTTCCCGCCGACCAGCGCCAGGAAGCCGCCTCCCGACGGCGTGCTCACCGTGCTCGTCCCCTGCGTCGTGAACACGCCCGTCCCGCTCAGCGCACTGTTGCTCACCGTCACGTCGAAGCGCCCCGTCACCGTCACCGACGCGGTCCCGCCAAGCGTGCCGCCGCTGAGGACAAGAGTCGGCAACGAGACCGCGGCGCCGTTGAAGCTCAACACGCCACCGCTCACCGTCACCGGCGCCAGCAGCCCGGACACCGCGCTCGTGTTCACGTTCAACGCGCCACCGCTCACGCTCAACGCGGCACCCGCGGCGGCGATCCCGAGCGACGCATTCGCGGTCACCGTCCCGCCCGAGACGACCAAGGTTCCCGCGCCGCCGACGTCCGAGCCCGCCTCCAGATTGCGCGTCCCCCCCGAGAAGTTCAGCGTCGCGCCCGCAGCAACCGAGTACAGCCCGGTGTCAGTGCCGCCCGCACGAACCGTCAGCGTCCCCGCCGTGACGTTGACTGTGCCGCCGTTGGCGAACGCAATGTTCGTCGCGACCGCATGCGAGCCGGCGACGCTCGAGTTGAGCGTCCCGAGGTTCGTCACCGACGCGGTCCCGGTCCAGAAGTCGAGCGGCGTCGCGGAGCTACTCGCCAGGCTGAGTGTTGCGCCGGCCGCGTTCGTCAACGAGTTCGAGCCGCCGGTCGAGAACCCGAACAGCAACCGCTCATCCCCCGAGATCGTTGCCGACCCCTGGTTCACCCATGACTTGCCGCCCACCAGCGCGAGGAAGCCGCCCCCCGACGGCGTGCTCACGGTCGTCGCACCCTGCGTCGTGAACACGCCCGTCCCGCTGAGCGCGCTGTTGCTCACCGTGACGTCGAACCGGCCGATCACGGTCACCGCCGCCGTACCTCCGAGCGCACCGCCCGACAGGGTCAGGCTCGGCAAGACGACCGCCGCACTGTTGAAGCTCAGCACGCCCCCGCTCAGCGTCACCGGCGCCAGTAGCCCGGACACCGCGCTCGTGTTCACGTTCAACGCGCCGCCGGACACGTTCAAGGCGGCACCCGTGGCCGCGATCGCGAGCGAGGCATTCGCGTTGACCGTTCCGCCCGAGACGACCAGCGTCCCCGCGCCGCCGACGTCCGAGCCCAGCTGCAGGTTGCGCGTACCGCCGACGAACTCGAGCGTCGCGCCCGCCGCGACCGCATACACGCCCGTCTCAGTACTCCCGCCGCCGACCGTCAACCTGCCCACCTGCACGTTGACCGTGCCGCTGTTGCCGAACGCGATCTGCGAGGCGATCGCGTGCGCACCCGCCACCGTCAAGTTGAGCGTGCCGAGGTTCGTCACCGACGCACTGCCCGTCCAGAAGTCGAGCGGCGTCGCGGAGCTACTCGCCAGGCTGAGCGTCGCGCCGACCGCATTGGTGAGCGAGTTCGACCCGCCGCTCGAGAACCCGAACAGCAACCGCTCGTCGCCCGAAATCGTCAACGAACCCTGGTTCACCCACGACTTGCCGCCGACGAGCGCGAGGAAGCCGCCGCCCGCCGGCGTATTGACCGTGCTCGTCCCCTGCGTCGTGAACACGCCCGTCCCGTTGAGCGCACTGTTGCTCACGGTCACGTCGAACGCCACGGACACCGTGATCGCTCCGGGGCCGCCGACTGCGCCGCCCGCGAGCGTCAGCTTTCCGTTGATCTGCGACTGGTTGCTCACCGTGAGCGAGGCGCCCGAGTTCACGGTCAGGTCGCAGTCGCACGTCAGCGTGTTCACCGTGACCGCGCCGCTGGCGATCGTGACGGCCTGGCCCGCGGCCAAGCCGATGTAGACGTCGTCGGTTGCCTTCGGCACAGCGCCGGTGCTCCACTTCGACGGCGTATTCCAGTCGCCGCCAGTGGTGCCGACCCACGTGACGGTCGGCGTCGGTGCAGCGGCGGCCGCGGGTGTTCCGGCGACGTAGTCGCTGAAGTGCTCGAGCGCGGCGGTGATCGTGTGCGCCGCGGCGTCCACCGTCGACGCGAGCGCGACGGCGTTCCCCGACGGATCGAGGTAGTAGATCGCCGTCGGCGCGAGACCGCTCGCGTCGTATGCGATCGTCAGCAGCGGCGAGCCGCTGAACGTGGACACGGTCGCGCCGCTCGTCGTATCGGTTGCCGTCAGCGAGAACACGGCGGACGCGGGCTGGACGGTCGACGGCACCGTGACGGAACTCGCGCCCACGGTGACGGAGGTCGCGCGCGAGACGAGGCCGGCGCCGAACGACACGACGGCACGGCCGTCGGCGCTCGCCGCGGTGCCACCGGCGGTCGGGCTGACCACGCCCGCAGGCGGCCCGCGCGCGCTCGCGGGCGCTGCGTCCGTGTCGGGCACCGGGGTCGTCGCGGTTACGGGAGTCGTCGCCGCCGGTGCGGGCGCCGCCGTGGACGCTGCGGAGCCCGCGGTCAACGCGGCCGACGGCGCGAGCGCGGACGCCGACGCAGAGAGCGCTGCAACCGTCGAATCGCTCGAGGTCGACGTCGTCGCAGCAGGTTGGCTCGCGCCCGCCGCCTCGGGAGCTGCCTGCGCCATCGCCGTCGGCGGCGCGACGACTGTTGTCGTCACCGTCGTCACCGTCGGCGTCTCCGTCACGGGCGGCGTCAGCGGCGCGGTCGGCGCTGCGACGATGACGGCGACCGTCGTCACCGTCGGTGACGGGAGGGTCGCAAGCGGCGGGGGCGCGACCGGAGCGGGTTCGGTCGCGGCCGCCGGTTGAACGACCGCGGGAAGCGGCGACGCCGTGACGGTCGCGGCCGGAGCCGGCAACTCGACCGCAGGCGCAGGTGGCGAGGCGACGGGCGCTGCGTCGGCCGGCGCGGCCGTCGATGACTTCGCCGTGACGGTCGCGGGCGCCGTCGCCAACTCGTTCGCAGCCGGAGGAGGAGAGGACTCCGACGTGGTCGCGTCCGGTGCCGGCTCCGTCACCGGCTGGTCTGGCGCATCGGCCGCGGGCGGCGGCGAGGTCGTTGCACTCTCGAGCCGGCGGGCCGGGACGTCCGCCGACGCAGACGCGGTGTCGTCGCCGGCCTCCGACTCCGTCGGCACCGCGTCCGCCGCGTCCGCGCCCGGGGTAGTCGCGGCGGCGGCCGGGGGCGGCGAGACGCCGCCGGTGCCGTCGCCGAGCGGCGGCTTCTGCGGCTCCTCCGAGCCCGGCTCGAGAACCGGCGGCGCGCCGACCGCGTCCTCGACGACGGGTACCCCGGCGAACGGATCGTGCCTCGGCCTCGGCTTTGCCGCGTGCGTATCCGGCGTCGGCAGCACATGGCGGTCGGTGACGACCGGCACGCGCACCGTCACGCGAGGTCGACGTGCGGGTTGCGCCGCCGCCGCCGCATCCGCCCAGATCGAGTCGCGTCCGCTCCGACCACCGAACGGCGCGACCCGTGGCCGCTCAGCACCCCTCCTCGGAGCGTGCCACTGCGGAATGCGCGGCGGCGCATGAATCGCCGGAGGACGGAACAGCGGGAATTGAAAGAGCGGCAGCGTCACCACCGGAATGGCAACGGGCGGCGGCGAAGCTCGGACCGCGGCAATCACCGCCGGGTTCACATACAGAGAGACGAGGCTGAGCACACCGGTCGCGACAAACCAGTAACGCGCGCCGCGAACGCGCAGCGCGGAAATGCTCAGGCCGCCGGTTCCGGTCCCGGATGCTGCATACGTCATCGCGCCCGCACCTCTCCCGGGGCATTGCGCCGCCCCAGTGATCCTCGATCCTCCTTCGAAACTCCCACTCGCCAAAGAGGTTGTCAAGGCGTCGCGCGAGCCATTAGGGCGGCGGCGCGCATCCGCCAGAAGTCGTTGGTCGAGCTGATGACGCGAGAACGCGCTGGTCGCGGCGCGCGACTTCGTCCTGACGCTCAAGGAGCGCCCTCGTTCGCCTCAGCAGCCGTGGTTTCGTCCGCGAACACCAACAGGATCGGCGCGACAACCGCTGCCGCCCGTGACGGATGCCTCCCGACCACGCCGCCGACGCTACGTCCAGACCCGGGGCGCTCGCTTCGGGGACCCCCCTGGTCCGCGCGCAAACGAAGGCGCATCGAGCATCACGCACGGCGCGTGCAGCGTTCCGGTGAAGCCGCCCGGGCCGGTCGACCGGAACGGATGGTCGCCCGGCACCCGCACCGGCGCGGAGAACGCCGCGCCCGCGCGAGCGGCCCGGAGTCGAACGGGCCCTCGTCCGAGACGATGCGGTGAGTATCGTCGGCGTCGTCCGTGAGGTGGACGACGCCGTCGCGCGGAGCGACCGGCGCCGGCGCGAGCCCGGTAAGGAAGGATGCTGACGTCCTCGGCGTGCACGACGAGGTGGGTCCTGCCATCATCGCTCGGCTACCGTCGCCGTTTTCGCCCGGCATTTCATCGGCCCGGAGTCCCGCGCTGCGAGTCGGGCCGGCCTAGGGAATCTCCATGACGGAACGCGAGTACACCGATTGGTGGGATCACGGCGCGGGAAGCAAGCCCGGCTGGGAGACCTTCCATCTCGTCGAGCTTCGCCAGATCCTCGAGCGGGGACTCGACGCGTCCGACCAGCGCGCCGTCGCCGGTCTCTCGATGGGCGGCTTCGGGGTGATGTCGTACGCCGGCCGCCGGCCCGGCTTCTTCCGCGCCGCCGCCTCGTTCAGTGGCGTGCTCAATACCCTCCATCCCACCGTCGCCCCGCTCTTCCCGGGGCTGTATGCGACCTGGGTGCTGCAAGCGTTTCTCGCGCCGCTCGGGTACGACCCGCTCGCGCTCTTCGGCGACCCGACCCTGCAGCGCGCCGTGTGGGAGGCGCAC
This sequence comes from Gaiellaceae bacterium, assembly GCA_036505325.1. GTDB lineage: Bacteria > Actinomycetota > Thermoleophilia > Gaiellales > Gaiellaceae > PALSA-600. Next base: position 2,665 of record DASXTR010000109.1, on the reverse strand, counting down.
AATCCGGCAGATCTCGTCGGGAACTTGCGCGGTACCAAGCTGTTCGTGTCCTGCGGCAACGGGCACGTCGGCCCGCTCGATCCCCCCGGAACAGATCCGTCCGGGCTCCTCGTCCAACTCGAGGCCGCCCTCTCGTTGCAAAACCAAGAGTTCATCAGGCGAGCGACGGGGCTCGGGCTCGACCTTACCGCCGACCTCTACGGCGCCGGCACGCACACGTGGCCGTACTGGGCGCGTGAACTCGAGAGGGCCTTCCCCCTCCTGATGCGGGCGATCGGCGCGAGTTAAGCGCGTCGACGCTGGCCGTGGCCGTCTGGCTCTACGCCTCGGGGATCAGCTCGTCCGGCGTAGCTCGATCGCCACGAGGAGGTCGATCAGATCGGAGATCCGGCGCGGGTTACGCCCGGTTCGGTCTTCGATTCGCCGCAGACGGTACTGCGCGGTGTTCGGATGCACGTGGAGTCGTTCGGCGGCCGCGCGCAGGTTCAGGTCGGATTGCGCGAACGCCTGCACGGTCGCGCTCAGGACGCCGCCGCGTGACAGGTCCTCGTCGAGGAACGCGGTCAGCCGAGGATCGACGACACGGCGCGCGGTCTCGTCGGCGCGGAGGACGAGGTACTCGAACGGCGTCAGCCGGGGGATGGCGACGAGCCCTTCGCCGGCGAGGCATTCGCGGGCCGCACGTGCTTCGAGGTAGGCGCGCGGGAGCTCGCCCACCCCCGCGGCGACGGTGCTGATGCCTACGGCGAGCGGCGTGCCGACGGCGCTCAGGCGCTGCTGGACCGCGTCCACCCGCGTGCAGAGCTCGGCCGGGTCGCCGCCCGCGCCCAGCACGGGCACGGCGACGATCTCGCCCTGGCGGACGACCACGAGCGTGCTCTCGCTGAGGCCGGCGCGTGCGACGGCGATGCTCGCGGCCTGGGTCGCTTCGGGGCTCGAGCGCGCACCGACGGCGACGGCGGTGACGACGAGCGTCGATGAGTCGGCGCCGATGCCGTGGGCCTTCGTCAGCGCCGCCAACGGCCCGCGCGGAGGCAGCTCACCGGCGAGCAGGAGCTCGAGCAGGTCTCGCCGTTCGCGGTCGGCCTCGGCGACGGCGAGCTGCCGGTACTCGACGTAGCCCTGGCCGGCATGCGTGCTCGCGAAGTTGATCAGCCGGATCAGCGGCGCCGCGAGCGTCAGCGCAGCCTCGCGCCCCTCCGGCGTGTCCGCGGCGGACGCGACCATCGCGTCCCAGAGCACGAGCTGCCCGACGCGGAACGCGGCGAGGTAGTCCTCGAGCGCGACCCCGAGCTCCGCGCGGCGCATCGCGGCTCCGCGGACGAAGGCGATGTCGTCGGGCGTCACCTGCCGTCCCTCGAGCATCGCCGAGAGGCTCGTGCTGTAGACGAGGCGGATCTGGTTCGCGAGGTCGGCGAGGAACCGCTCGTCGCGCTGGGCCGCGTACGCGGGGATCTCGGCCCGGATCGCGACGACCCCGGACTCGGTCAGCTCGTCGATCTGGGCCAGGAGCGCGGCGAGGATGCGCGCGCGCTCGGCGCGCACCGCGTCAGGGCCGGCCAGGGTCTCCATGGGACCCCATCCTGCGCCGGAGCTTGTGCCGTGTCAATCAAACCGTAGGCATGTCTGCACGAAATCCGCCGCGATGTTGTGGTCCGCACACAAGCTTCGGATCCGAAGTTTGCGTCGAGCGCACGATGACGCCGCACTCGCCGCCGCCTAGCGTCGCGCCATGCAGTCGTTGCTCGAGGTTCGCGGGCTCACGCGCCGCTTCGGCGGGATCGTCGCGGTCGACGAGGTCTCGATCGCCGTGGCGGCCGGCCAGATCGCCGGGCTGATCGGCCCGAACGGCGCGGGGAAGACGACCGTCTTCAACCTCGTGACGGGCGTATACAAGGCGAACGCCGGCGACGTCCGTCTCGCCGGCGAGAGCCTCCTCCCGCTCGCTCCGCACGAGATCGCGCGGCGCGGTATCGGGCGCACGTTCCAGGCCGGCCAGCTCTTCAAGACGATGTCGGTGCGCGAGAACGTCCTGCTCGGCGCGCAGGCCGGGACGCGCCGGCGCGACGACCACGGTTCGAGCGCGCGCGCAATCGAGATGCTCGACTACGTCGGGCTCGCACACGCAGCGGAGCGTCCGGCGGCGAGCTTCCCGTTCGCGGCGCAGAAGCGGATCGAGCTCGCGCGCGCGCTCGCGGGACGGCCGAGGCTGCTGCTGCTCGACGAGCCGGCGAGCGGACTGAACCACGCAGAGGTCGAGGGGCTCGGCTCGCTGATTCGCCGCATCCGCGACGAGCTCGGCGTGACCGTGCTCCTCGTCGAGCACCACATGAACCTCGTCATGGGCGTGTCGGACGTCGTCCACGTCCTCGACTTCGGACGCACGATTGCGAGCGGGTCACCGCGCGAGGTGTGCATCGACCCGAAGGTGATCGAAGCCTACCTCGGAGTGGAGGCGACCGATGGCGCTGCTTGAGCTCGACGGCCTCCACGCGCGCTACGGCGCCGTCCCCGCGCTGCATGGTCTCTCGCTGACGGTCGGCGAAGGCTCGTTCGTCGCGCTCCTCGGCGCGAACGGCGCCGGCAAGACGACGACCCTGCGCGCGATCTCGGGGCTCGTGCGCAAGACCGGCGAGGTCGTCTTCGGCGGGCAGCGGATCAGCCG
>DASXTR010000108.1:0-18122 GCA_036505325.1 Gaiellaceae bacterium | reverse complement strand
CAACGAGAGCGACTTGCCGAAGGGCGACGTCGCACCCGCGGTGCTCGACCGAATCGGCGTGCTGGCGACGTTCACGTACGACGCGACCGGCCTCAACGGAAAGCGCGTGCCGGTCCTGGTGAAGCTGCTCGGAAGCACGAGCGGCGAGACGGCGTGCAAGCACACGCTGGAGATCAGCATGGGGCGGGACGTCGCCCCGGTCATCCGCGTCTGGGCGCCGTTCCCGACGCGGCCGCTCAAGGAGGACACCACGTACGAGCTGCACGTCAACGTCCTCTCCCCCGACGGCTCGAAGAACTCGATCGGCTCCGCCGACCCCGATCCGGTTCCGGCGCTCGGCCATTCGCAGGCGGGTCCGCCGAACTCGGCGCTGCCGCTTCTCTGCGACGCGGACTAACGCCTTGCGAGGGCCTCGGCGGCGGCCACGCGGAGGACGCGCGCCTGCGCGCCCCGCACCGTGGGGAGCGAGCCGGTCAGCCCGCCGTAGACGACGACGGCGGCGAGGTACGTCCCGAGCGGCGACGGGTGGAATCCGTCCGGGCCGTAGAGCGGGAGGCGCGGCAGCCGGCGCCACGCCGTGCGCCACGCGACGCCCGCGGGAAAGAGCTCGGCGTGCGCGGCCGCCGCCGCGTTCGCATACGAGCGGATCACCTCGCCGAACGCGGACGCCTTGCGGTAGCTCTCCGGCCAGACGGTCAGCAGCGCGGGCCGCGCGCCGGCCGCGCGAATCGCGTCCGCCCACCGCTGCCCCCACTCCTTCAGGTTCGCCTGACTCTCCGGAAGCGCGGACGGACCCTGCTGGAGCACGACGGCGTCCCAGTGTCCGTCCGCGAGCGCCTGCCGCGCCCCCGTCAGCGTCCAGTGATCCTCGAGGTTGACGCCGCCGGGCGCGACCATCCGCGCGTCGATCGTCCGTCCCTCGCGCCTGCCGATCGCGGCGACCGCAGCGGGCAGGTCGTTGGTGGCGGTCAGGCTGTTGCCGAGGAAGAGAACGCGCAGCGTCGGCTGCTCGTTCCCGCGCGCCCCGCCGCTTGTGCACCCGAGCACGAGCGCGCACGAGACGACGAGGAATGCGATCCGCACCATGTTCGGACCGTAGGCCGGGAACCGCGCCCGGGCCAACGCAGAGCTTCGATCACTGGGCCGTCGACGACCGGATGGACGCCGCCTCGGCCCGGTCGTTCCTCGGGCAGTACGTGACGCAGCCCTGAGACCCCGCTGCTACCCGGGTTGCTCGTGCACCAGAGCACGAGGATGTTGTTTGTGCTCTGGTGCACAAGCGGCTGGTCGCGGCAGGTGGTGAGGCGCGGCGCAGGCAGTGGGGTCAGATGGTGCAGGCGCCGCAGGCAGCTGCGCAGACCGCGGGGTCAGGTCTTGCACTGCAAGATTTCCTAACTTACAGGCCGTAAAGAGTGCCGCGGCGGGATCACGCCCGTGATGCCAGATTTCCGAGTTACGAGCCGCAAGATGTGGCACTGCAAGACCTGACCCCGGCTCGCTACCGGATGGACACCACGTCCGCGCGGTCGTTCCTCGCGCAGTACGTGACGCTGCCCTGACGCGCACGCTGCCTCGCACTCCGGAGTCCGGCCATGGCCGAACGGGACATGTCCTCACTCCGGAGTGCGGCCGGGGCCCGAAGCGACGGGCCCGCGGCTAGTTGCGGCAGGCGGTGCAGGCGCCGCGGAGCACGACGTCGTGCGCCGCGATCGCGTAGCCGCTGCGCGCTTCGACCTCGCGGATGGCGGCTTCGAGGCGCTCGTCCTCGAACGCCTCGACCTTGCCGCAGTCGTCGCAGATCAGATGGTGATGGTGCTCGTCGCCGTGCACCTCGTAGCGCGCGATGCCGTCGCCGACGTCGACACGCTGCACGAGGCCGCGCTCGGCGAGCGTCTCGAGGATGCGGTAGACGCTCGCAAGGCCGGCGCGGCCGCCGAGACGCTGATGGATCTCCTGCGCGCCGAGGCAGCAGTCCTGGCCGGCGAGGAAGTCGATCACCGCGCTGCGCGCCGGGCCCATGCGGTAGCCGGCGCCGCGCAGCTCGTCGTTCGCCCGGTCAGCCCAGCGCCTCACCGCGCAAATGATAACGAGAATCGTTATCGTCTCGGGTCATGAGAACGATTCTTGCCGTCGGCGCCGTCACCCTGCTCTGTGCGGGCTGCGGCGGTGCTTCGGCACGGTCGGGCGGCGTCGTCGCGGCGTTCTACCCGCTCGCGTGGGCCGCGGAGGGCGTCGGCGTCCACGCGAAGAACCTGACCCCGCCCGGCGCCGAGCCTCACGACATCGAGCTCACGCCCGGCGAGGTGGCGGAGATCCAACGTGCAGATGTCGTTCTCTACCTCTCGCACGGGTTCCAGCCGGCCGTGGAGAAGGCGCTGCAAGACGCGAGCGGAAAGAAGATCGACGCGCTCGCCGGCGTGCGGCTGCGCACGGGCAGCGGCGACGAGGCCGGCGCCACCGACCCGCACGTCTGGCTCGACCCGGTGCTGTTCGCGCGCGTCGTCCGGCGGATCGGGTCGGCGCTCGGCCACGAACAGCGCGGCGACGCTCTCGCGCGACGCGTGCTCGAGCTCGACCGCGAGTACCGGCGTGGGCTGGCGAATTGCCGCCGTCGCGACTTCGTGACGAGCCACGCGGCGTTCGGCTATCTCGCCGAGCGCTACGGCCTGCACCAGATCGCGATCACGGGCGTCGACCCCGAGTCCGAGCCGAGCGCGCAGGCGCTGAGCCGGCTGGCGGCGCTGATCAAGCGCGAGCACATCAGAACCGTGTTCTTCGAGCGGCTCGTCTCCCCCCGGCTCGCACAGACGCTCGCGCGGGAGACGGGCGGGCGCACGGCGGTCCTCGACCCGATCGAGGGCGCACCACGCGGCGAGACCTACCTGACGCTGATGCGCGAGAATCTGGCGGCGCTCAGGAAGGCGCTCGAGTGTCGGTAGCGGTCGAGTTCGAGCACGTCGACTTCGCGTACGGCGGCGGACAGCTCGTCCTCCGCGACATCGACCTGCGGATCGACGAGGGCGAGTTCGTCGCGATCGCCGGCCCGAACGGCGGCGGCAAGACGACATTGATGCGGCTCGCGCTCGGGCTCGAGCGGCCGAACCGCGGCCGCGTCCTGCTCTTCGGCGATCCCGCCCACCGCTTCTCCGACCGCACGCGGCTCGGCTATCTCGCGCAGAGGACGCGCGTCGGCGTCGAGGCGCCCGCGACCGTGCGGGAGGTGGTGGAGGCCGGCCGCGCACCGCTGCGACCGTGGGGCCGTCTGCGCGCAGAGGACCGCACCGCCGTCGACGAGGCAATCGAGCGCGTCGGGCTCACGCCGCACGCGAGCCGGCCGCTGTCGCGGCTCAGCGGCGGCCAGCAACAGCGCGCGTTCATCGCGAAGGCGCTCGCCGGCGGCCCGATGCTCGTCGTCCTCGACGAGCCGACGACCGGCGTCGACGTCGAGGCGCAGGAGGCCCTCGGTGCACTGCTCGAGCGGCTGAACCACGAGCTCGGCGTCACGATCCTCTACGTCTCGCACGAGTTCGGCGCCGTCGAGCACGTCGTCGCGCGCATCGTCCTCGTGCGCGAGCGCATCGTCTTCGACGGCAAGCCGTCCGCGCTGCCGGAGTTCTGGCACGACCCCTCCCACGTCCATGCTTGACCTCGAGTTCATGCGGCTTGCGTTCGCGGCCGGCGCGATCGTGGGCGTACTTGCGCCGACCGTCGGGTTCTTCCTCGTGCAGCGGCAGATGAGCCTGATCGGCGACGGCATCGGCCACGTCGCGTTCGCCGGCGTCGCGGCCGGGTACGTGCTCGGCGTCTCGCCTACGTGGACGGCGCTCGTCGCGGCGGTCGTCGGCGCCGCGGGGATCGAGTGGCTGCGCGCACGCAAGCGCACGGCCGGCGACCAGGCGCTCGCGCTCGTCTTCTACACCGGCATCGCCGCGGGCGTCGTGCTGATCTCCGCTGCCGGTGCGCTCAACGTCAACCTGTTCTCGTACCTCTTCGGCTCGATCCTGACCACAACGCGCGGCGACGTGGTCACGATCGCCGTGCTCGGCCTCGGTGCGCTCGCTCTCGTCGCAGTGTCGCTGCGGTCGCTACTCGCCGTGTCGCTCGACGAGGAGGGAGCCCGCGTCGCAGGGCTCCCGATCCCGCTCCTGAACGGCGTCGTCTCGATGCTCGCCGCGCTGACGATCGGGGTCTCGATGCGGATCGTCGGCATCCTCCTGATCGCGGCGCTCATGGTGCTGCCCGTGATCGCCGCGCAGCGCGTCGCATGGAGCCTGCGCTCGACGATGCTGCTCGGGATCGGGGTCGGTCTCGCGTCCGTGTTGATCGGGCTTACGCTCTCCTACTACGGCGACTCGCCGCCCGGAGGGACGATCGTGCTGACCGCGACCGGTTTCTTCGTCGTCGCCGCGGTGACCGAGACGCTGCGCGCCCGTGCCTGAGCTCGACTCGTATCTGACCGACCTCGCGCGGCGCCTCGCGGCGATCCTCGGCGACGAGGAATACCGGTTCGAGGATGACGTTCCGCGTCGACTACGAGCCGGATCCTGCCGAGACGCACTGGTTCGCACTCGACCGCGCGATCCTGCGCGACCGCGGCGTGCCGTTCGTAGGCCCCCCGCCCGAGGAGGTGTTCGACGCGATCCCGCGTGCGACGCTGATGCCAATCGTGGTGCAGTCGCTGCGCTGGCACCTCGGCGGCGAGGCGCAACCCGACGATGCGGTGCTGAACGCGTGCCGCTCACTGCGCTATGCGCGCACCGGAGAGTGGACGTCCAAGCTCGAGGCAGGCCGCTGGGCACTCGAGGACGTCGACGACGCCGACCACCTGGTCCGCGACGCGCTCGGCGGCACGCCGGTCGACCCGGAGCGCGCGGCCGTGTTCGTCGCCGGCGTGCTCGACCTGTTGAACAACGTCCCCGGCCCCCACGGTTAGTGCCGCACCGACACGAGCACCGCGCGCTCGTCGCCTCCCTTCACGTTTTCCTCCTTCACCAGGCCGACGCCGCGCGTGTAGAGCTTGTGGTCGACGACGCCGGGCTCGAGCGGCGTCCACTCCTTCGTCAGGAGCTTCTGCTTCGTCACGCTCAGCACCGCGAAGTGATCCTCGGCGTGACCGGTGAAGAGCTCCTGCGAGAACGTCTGCCCGACCTTCGGGTGCGCCGGCATGAAGATGCCGGCCGCGGCGCCTTCGACGCCCGCCCGCCACGAGCCTTCCCTGCTGGTGACGTTGCCGTGCTCGTCGAGCTCGGCCGTCGCCTCGCCGAAGTACCACACGGCGCCGCGGCTGTCCTGCGCATACCAGTCGTCCGTGCGCTCGGCGAGACGGCCCCTGACGTAGAGGCGATCGTCGACGACCGTGCAGCGCACGCCCTGGATCAGCTTCGTCCGGTGCGTGACGGTGACGACGTCGCGCGTCGGCTCGCCGTCCTTGACGCCCTTGTAGATGTAGGTCGTCCCGGGCGCGAGCGGGAACCACGGGTTGTCGACGCGCGCCGCGAACTTCTGCGGCGGGCCGGCGCCCGCGGCGGACGCGAAGACGAGCGCCAGAAGGGCGCTAATCCCTCGGGCGGACATCGAGGACCTTTCCGTCGGCGCCGTCGACGCGAACCTCGTTGTCGCCGACGTCGACCATGTAGACGACGCGGCCTCGGAAATGCTCGAGGTCGACCTGGCCGAGAGAGCCCTGCGCCGCCTGCTGCGCCGCGGCGTTCGCCTGCGCGAGCGTGATCTTCGTCTGCGGCAGGAGGTCCTTGCCGTCGTCGAGCGATCCCGGCTTCGCGAAGTGGTCGTCGTCCCAGATCCCGTTGCCGCCGCCGAGCGCGTACGTCCCGGCGCCGAGCGCAGCCACGAGCGCTGCGGCCGCGATCACGAGTCGTTTCCTCATCGTGCCTCCCCTTCGAGTCGTCGTGGTACCCGGCAGGGTAGGAACGCCGCGTGAAACGGCCGTGAGAGCCGGACGGCCGGCTCTCATCCAACTCTCATCGTCGACGCGTGAACATAGGGCCGTGCGCGTCCTGGTGGTCGAAGACGAGTTGAAGATGGCGCGGCTCCTCCGGCGCGGCCTCGTCGAGGAGGGCCACGCGGCCGACGTCGCGTCGAAGGGCGAGGACGCGCTCTGGATGGCGCAGTCACACCCGTACGACGCGATCGTGCTCGACGTGATGCTCCCGGGCCTGAGCGGGTTCGAGGTCTGCCGGCTGCTGCGGAACGGCGGCGTGTGGACGCCCGTCCTCATGCTCACGGCGCGGGACGGCGTCGAGGACCGCGTGGTCGGCCTGGACGTCGGCGCCGACGACTACCTCACGAAGCCCTTCTCGTTCGCCGAGCTGCTCGCGCGGCTGCGCGCGCTCGTGCGGCGCGGCGGCGTCGAGCGGCCGACCGAGCTCGTCGTCGGCGACCTCAGGCTCGATCCTGCCTCGCGCCGCGTGTGGCGGGGCGACGACGAGGTCGGCCTCTCGCCGAAGGAGTTCGCCCTGCTCGAGACGTTCATGCGTCATCGCGGCGAGGTGCTGTCGCGGCTGCAGCTCCTCGAGCACGCGTGGGACTTCGCCTACGAGAACCGCTCGAACGTCGTCGACGTCTACGTCCGCTACCTGCGCCGGAAGATCGGCGCGGACGCGATCGAGACGGTGCGAGGACTCGGATACCGCTTCCGCGAATGAGGCGCGTCCCGATCCGCATCCGCCTCACGATCGCGTTCGCGGCAGCGACGGCCGTCGTCCTCGCCGCGGCGGCGGCGTTCGTCTACGTGCGGGTCGCGAACGACCTGAACCGTGCACTCGACGAGCAGTTGCGCGGGCGCGCGCAAGATGTCGCTGCGCTCGTCCGCCGCGACGGCTCACTTCGTGCGACGACCGGCGACCTCGTCGAGCCGGGCGAGTCGTTCGCGGAGCTGCTCGACCCCGGCGGGCGGGTCCTCGACTCGACGCCGCCGATCGGAGGCACGCACCTCCTCTCCCGTGCGGAGCTCGCGCGCGCGCGGCGCGGCCCCGTCGTCGTCGACCGCCCGTCCGTCCCGGGCCTCGACGAACCCGCCCGGATGCTCGCGACGCCGGTCGGCGGCCGGGTGCTCGTCGTCGGCGCGACGCGCGAGAACCGGGCGGAGATCCTGCGCAGCCTGCTCGCCGCGTTCCTCGTCGGCGGGCCGGTCGCGCTCGTGCTTGCAGCACTCGCCGGCTACGCGCTCGCCGGCGCCGCGCTGCGGCCGATCGAGGCGATGCGACGACGCGCGGCCGAGATCTCGACCTCGTCGCTCGGCGAGCGTCTCCCGGTGCCGCCCGCCGACGACGAGATCGCACGGCTCGGCACGACGCTCAACGAGATGCTCGCGCGGATCGAAGCCGGCGTCGCGCGCGAGCGGCAGTTCGTGATCGACGCGAGCCACGAGCTGCGGACGCCGCTCGCGCTGCTCACGACCGAGGTCGAGCTCGCGCTCGGGCATGCCCGCAACGCGGAGGAGCTGGAGGAGGCGCTGCGCTCCGCGGCGCAGAGCGCCGACCGGCTCGCCCGGCTCGCGAACGACCTCCTCGTGCTCGCCCGGACCGATCTGCCGGTCGACGTGCGGCCGACGGACGTCACCGATCTGCTCGAAGCCGTCGCGGCGCGGTTCCGGGCGCGCGCCGAGACCGAGGGCCGTCCGCTCGCAGTCGTCGCGGACGAGCCGCTCGTCCTCGCAGTGGACGGGCTGCGTCTGGAGCAGGCGCTCACGAACATGGTCGACAACGCATTCCGGCACGGCCGCGGGCGCGTGACGCTCACCGCCGCCGCGCGCAATGGCGTCGCCGAGCTGCACGTACGCGACGAGGGACCGGGCTTCCCGCCGGGCTTCCTCGACCGCGCGTTCGAGCGGTTCACCCGCGCCGACGAGGCGCGCAGCGGAGACGGCAGCGGCCTCGGCCTCGCAATCGCAGACGCGATCGCCCGCAGCCACGGCGGGCGCGCGCACGTGGCGAATCGTGCCGGCGGCGGCGCCGATGCCTGGCTCGCCCTCCCCGTCGCATGACCGCGAGGACTCCGGCTGCGCTCGCGGCGTGCTTCTGGCTGGCGATCATCGGCGGCCTGGTCATCTCGGTCAGCTGGTTCTTCGACCCCGCCGGAGTCCTCTCGGCGGTCGGCGACCTGCTCTTCCTCGTCAGCGCAGCGTCATTCTTCGTCCTCGCGTTTCGCGCTACGCGGCGCGAAGACATCGGATTCGCCCGCGCCGTCGCTCGGAGCGCGAGGGATGCCTTGCGTTTCGCGTGGGAGTTCTTGCCTTGACCCGCGTGCGGCGATACAGGCGGCGGCCAAACGGCCTTGTGACAAGTTGTCACAAACGCCTAGCGGCGCCTGGCTTGGTCACCCGCCCGCGCTCCGCGAGCAGGCCGTGGCCGCTTCGCCTCTAGCGCGGTCCTTGCAGCGGATGCGTCACGCCTTCCAACCGACTCACCTGCCAGCGATCGGCCTCGCCTCCGACCTGCTCCTGGCCGGGTGTGCTCCCGATCGAGCGCCGAACGACCCTAGTGACAAGTTGTCACAAACGTCGGGCGGCGACGGAGCGCGGTCAGCGGGTCACCCGGGTGACCCGCCGGCGCGTCCGGCGATCGCGCGCACGGTCTCGATCGTGTCTGCCTCGTCGGCGCGCTTGTCCTCGCGGTAGCCCTTCACGCGCGCGAAGCGGAGCGCCAGGCCGCCCGGGTAGCGAGAGCTCTGCTGAAGGCCGTCGAACGCGATCTCGACGACGAGCTCCCGCCGGACGTACACCGTGTAGTCGTCGCGGTGCGTCTCGAGCTCGAGCAGCTTCCCGGTCTGCCACTCCAGCATCGCGTCCGTCATGCCCTTGAACGTCTTGCCGAGCATGACGAACTCGCCCGTCGACGGGTCGCGTGCGCCGAGGTGGAGGTTGCTGAGGCGCCCGCGGCGGCGGCCGTGGCCCCACTCCGCCGCGAGCACGACGAGATCGAGTGTGTGCGCGCGCTTCACCTTCAGCCAGCTCCCACCGCGTCGTCCCGCCTCGTACGGCGCGTCGAGCGCCTTTACCATCACGCCCTCGTGGCCACGCGCGAGCGCGTCGTCGAGGAACCGCTCAGCCTCGGCGGCGTCGGCGGTCTCGATGCGCGGGATGCGCAGCTCCTCGGGCACGTGCGCGATGCGCTCGCGCTCCGGCAGGTCGAGCAGGTCCTCGCCGTCGCGGTGCAGGCAGTCGAAGAAGAACGCGGACAGCGCGACTCGATGCTCGCCCCTCGTCCCGAAGCGGCTCATCGTGACCTGGAACGGCCGCGGCCGCTCCGCCTCGCCGAGCGCGATCGCCTCGCCGTCGAGAACGAGTGCGTGCGCGGGAAGCGCGCGCACCACCTCCACGATCTCCGACACCCGGTGCGTGATGTCGGCGAGGTTGCGCGTGAAGACGCGCACATCGTCGCCGAGCTTGTGCACCTGAATACGAGCCCCGTCGAGCTTCCACTCGACCGCGGCCGGGCTGATGCGCGCGAGCGCGTCCGCGAGATCGTCCGCCGTCTGCGCGAGCATCGGCTGCAGCGGGCGCAGGACGTCGAGGCGAAAGCCGGCGAGGCCCTCCTCCCCCTCGGCGATCGCCGCGGCCGCGACCGCGCCGAGGTCGCCGCTGAGCATGCACGCACGGCGAACGGCCGTCACCGGAAGCCCGGCCGCCCGGGCGACCGCGTCCACCATCACGCCTTCGAGCGCGCCCTGGCGCAGCTCGCCGGTGAGGAGCCCGACAAGGAACCGCTGCTCCGTCTCGGTCGCGCGCCCGAAGAGAGCGGCCACCTGCTCGCGTCGGAGCGCCTGCGACCCGGGGCCGGCCGTCTCGCCGATCCTCCGCAGCGCGCCGTCCACCTCGAGCAGCTCGACCGTCGGCTCGGCCGCCGGCGGCGGCAACTCCCGCAGCGCGGCCCAACCGACGCCGATCGGCCCGTGCGGCAGCTCGCCCGAGAGGTATGCGACCGCAACCGACACCTCCTCGGGCGCGAGCCGTCCCAGCAGGGACGCGATCGCGTCCCGCTTCGCCGAACGCGCAGGCGTCTCGGCGACGGCGGTCGAGGTCTCGGCGAGCACGGCTAGCCGCACGCCCGTGATTGTCGCGAGCCGACGCGAAGGCGATTGCAAACGACACTTTGCAAAGGTATCTTTTCGATCGTGCAGACGCCTCGCGACGTCCGCGATCCGCGCGTCCTGCGCGCGATGGCGCACCCGCTTCGCCTGACCCTCCTCGACCTGCTCGAGCGCCGCGGCACGCTCACGTCGACCGAGGCGAGCGAGCTCACCGGCGAGAGCACTGGCGCCTGCTCGTTCCATCTCCGCCAGCTCGCGAAGTACGGGTTCGTCGAGCCGGCGGAGGCGCGCAACGGCCGTGAGCGCCCGTGGCGGCGCGTCACCGCAGGCGAGCGCGTCCCACACACCGACGACCCCGAGCTGCACCGCACCGCCGCCGAGGTGAGCAAGGTCGTGCTCGACCGGACGACCGCCGAGCTCGCACGGTGGCTGGACCGGAACGACGCGCTCCCCCGGGCTTGGCAGCGCGCGTCGGTCGTGGACGACGAGCTGCTGTACCTCACTGCGGCCGAGCTGCGCGGGCTGTCCCGGTCGGTGACCGACCTCTTCGCGGCCTACCGGAGCCGAACGACGTCGACGGCGTCACGCCCGCGCGGCTCGCGCGCGGTGCGGGTTGCAGCGCTGCTCTTCCCGCTCGTGGACGACGTCGAGCGCCGGTGAGCGAGCGCGACGCGCCGCTTCGCCGGAACCGCGACTTCAACCTCCTGTGGACCGGCCAGGTCGTGTCCGATCTCGGCGGACGCGTCTCCGGGATCGCGTTTCCGCTCCTCGTGCTGGCGCTCACCGGTTCGCCGGCGAGGGCGGGAATCGTCGGCTTCGCGGGGTCGCTCCCGCTGCTCCTGCTCACGCTCCCGGCCGGCGCGTACGTCGATCGTTGGGATCGAAAGCGCGTGATGGTCGTCGCCGACAGCGTGCGCTGCATCGCGCTGGCGAGCATCGCCGGCGCGCTGGCGCTCGACGCTCTGACGTTCACACAGATCGTCCTCGTCGCGCTCGCCGACGGCAGCGGCTTCGTGTTCTTCAACCTGGCGGAGCGCTCTGCGCTCCCGAGCGTCGTTCCCGACCACCAGCTCTCGGCGGCGCTGACGCGCAACCAGGCGCGCGAGTACGCTGCGCTGCTCGCAGGGCAGCCGCTCGGCGGTGTCCTGTTCGCCGCCGGCCGCGTCGTGCCGTTCGTGTTCGACGCCGTCTCGTACCTCGTCTCGGTCTTCACGCTGCTGCTGATCCGGACGAGCTTCCGGCGAGAGCCTCCGGACGGCGGCCGACCGCGCGTTCGCGCCGACATCCGCGACGGTCTCGCGTGGTTCTGGCGGCAGCCGTTCATCCGCACCACCTCACTGCTCGTCACCGGAAGCGACTTCACGCTGAACGCGCTCTACCTCGTGGTGATCGTCCTCGCGCGCGAACGCGGCGCGTCTCCGGCGCTCATCGGAGCGATGTTCGTGTTCCTCGGCGGCGGCGGCCTCCTCGGCTCGCTCCTCGCCTCCCGGATCGCAAGGCGGCTCTCGATGCGCGCGGTAGTCGTCGCGACGCAGACGGCTGTAGCGGCGCTCGTGCCGCTCCTCGTCCTCGTTCCGGGACGACTCAGCCCGGGCCTGATCTACGGGGCGATGTTCGTCCTCCACCCGGCGTGGAGCGCCACGGTCGGCGCGTACCGACTGCGTGTCACGCCTGCGGAGCTCCGGGGACGTGTCTCGAGCATCGCGACGATGCTGTCGCTCGGACCGGTGCCGCTCGCGTCCCTCGGAGCCGGCTTCATGCTCGAGGCGTCGGGGACGACCCCGACGGTGCTCGTGCTCTTCGGCGTGATGCTGGTAGTCGCCGCGAGCGCGGCGCTCAGCGGTGCGGTGCGGGACGCGCCGGCGCACTCCGACTGAAGCTCGACTGGATCACGCGGCGCGGCGGCGCCCGATGGTGGAGACTCCCGCGTGTCCCTTCAGGCATGCATCGAGAGGAGCGAGACGATGAGCGAGAGCGTCTACCGGGTCACCGAGGTCATCGGGGCCAGCGCGGACTCGTGGGAGGCGGCGGCGCGGAACGCAGTCGAGACCGCGGCTCGCACGGTCCGCGACCTCCGGATCGCCGAAGCGACCCGCTTCGACGTCACGATCCGAGACGGCAAGGTGTCCGAGTACCGCGTGCGGCTCGACGTCTCCTTCAAGTACGACACCGGCGACTAGGTTCGGCGCGCGATCGGCTCGGGCCGGCCGCTCGCCGCCGATCGGTATAGGGCTGCGAGGAAGTCGACGACGCGCGCCCCCACGTCGCCGGGAGCGTAGTTCGGCCCGCGCCCGGCGATCAGGTCGGCGAACGCGCGCGCCGGCGCGCGGTTCGCGAGCGGCTCCGACGGCCGCGTCGGCCCGACCGTCTGCTCGTCGCCGTTCGCGGCGACGAGCGTCACCTCTCCGGTGAGGATGTTCTGGACGGCGAACGCCTCCGATCCGAAGTACCGCAGCTCGTGCGTCTGCCGCTGCGGCGCCGCAAGTGAGCCCGTGCCGGCGAGCGTGCCGATCGTCCCGTCGTCCAGCGTGAAGACGGCGGCGTCCGCGAGGTCGAGAGGGAGGCCGCCGTCTCGCGCCCGCGCGAAGACCTCGACCGGCGCCAGGCCGGTGACGTAGAGGAGCATCCCGATCGTGTGCGTAAGCTGCGTCTGCGCAAAGCCGCCGCCGGCGCGCGCCGGATCCGAGTAGGTGTCCTCTTTGGGAGCGAGGGGCGGTGGAATCGCCAGCTCGTCGGCGAAGCGCGCCGTCTCGCCGCTCAGCAGGGCGGCGATCGCCGTCGCGACGAGGCAGTTGACCGTGAGCAGATCCCCGAGCGCGCCGTCCTCGAAGGACTTGCGGAGGAACTGCGCCGCGCGATCGTACTGCGCGGTGTACCCGACCGAGAGCTGCACGCCGTTTTGATCGGCGAGCTCGACCAGGCGCCACGCATCGTCGGGATCGATCGTCAGCGGCTTCTCGACGAGGACGTGCAGCTTCGCATCGAGCGCCGCCTCCGCGAGCAGCGCGTGGGCGTCGTGCGACGTGGCGATGATCACGCCGTCCACGCCGCCGCCGGACATCATCTCCAGCGGGTCTCCGAAGACGGGCGTCGGGGCGAAGGTCCTGCGCGCGAGCTCGAGGCGCTCGGGATCCGTGTCCGAGATCGCCGCGAGCGCCGCACCCTCGTACGTCAGCAGGCTCGGGATGTGGAACTGCGACGCCCACCACCCTGCGCCGATGACGCCGATCCGCGGAGTCGCGCCGTCGCTCACAGGCCGAAGAGTCTCGCGTTACGAGTCTTCGGTCGGCGGCTCGCTGCGCAACTGTCCGCGCAAACGATTCAGCTCGTGGCGAGACCAGGCGAGCTCCTCGCCGCGCCGCCGGTGATCGAGTTCCGCTTCCGCAAGCTGCGCTCGCAGCACCGCGATCTGCTCTGCCAGCTCCTCGCGTGTCTGCCGCGCGATCGGTGCCGCGAGCGTAAGACGCCTCGCCGAGATGTGGTTCGTCAACGCCGTGCCTCCTGTCGAGGTTCGCCGAGTACCGCCTGTCTCGCGGTTGCGATGAGCACCCACAGGTCATGGCCGCACATCGGGCAAACCGGATGCGGATGCGGTATCGAGATCTGATACCCACAGCCCACGCAACGGTGGTCGCGCGCTCGTAGGACGGACGCGGCGGATGTGCGGTTCATGGCCCTTCCTTCGCGGATGCCCCGCGGGGAGCCGGCCAAGGCGGACGATGAAGAGCACACGCGCTCGCGCGCGCATTGCATCTCGGCCGGGCGCTTCGTAGCGCGAAGCAAATTCTACCAGGTCGCATGCAGACCGCCTGCGATCATGCAGCGGGAAAGGTCGCGATGGAGCACGTTCGGATCGACAAGTGGCTGTGGGCCGCCCGCTTCTTCAAGACGCGCGGCGCGGCGACCGAAGCGGTCGTCGGCGGCCGCGTGCACGTCAACGGCGTTCGCGTGAAGGCCGCCAAGGACGTCCGGCCCGGCGACATGGTCGAGGTGACGATCGGCGCGCTGCGCTGGACGGTCGCGGTGACCGGCGTCACCGACAAGCGCGGTCCGGCCAGCGTCGCGCGGACCCTCTACGACGAGACGCCGGAGTCCGCCGCGGCCCGCGAGCAGCGTGTGCAGGAGCTCCGGCTCGCCCGCCCGCCCGGCGCCGACCTGGGCGCGCGACCGACCAAGCAGGCGCGCCGGCGTCTCGACGCCCTGCGCCGCTCGAGACGCACCTAGCCGCTCGGTCGTAGTGGAGCGGCCTACCAGGCGTCGAGCCCGATCTGCTTTCGCCCGAGCTCGGTCAGGTCGTCGACGGTCGCCCGGTCGGGGTAGTCGACCTCGTAGTTCTCCGGTGCGAAGTCCGGCGGGCTCTCGCCGCGCAGGAACGTCGCCTGCTCGCGCTCGACGTAGGCGGCGTTCTTGTCGCAGTACGGGACCGCCGCGATGTACATGACGTTGCCCCAGCGCTCGCCCTCGTTGACGTCGCCGACCGAATGGATGACGTCGGTGTGCCACCAGACCGTGTCGCCGGGCTCCATCGGCGGGATCGGCGTCAGCGCGGGCGTGATCGCCGGATGCATGTCGTCGGTGATCGACAGCGCGCGGCCCTTCGCGGCCAGCAGATCGTCGTCGGCGACGTCGTCGAGCAGCGGGCGCAGCAGCAGGTAGACGATCGCGTTCGTGATCGGGATCAGGTGCAGCACGCCGTCGGTCGGCTGCATCTCGCTCAGCGCGGTCCAGCCCTGGAACGTGCGGAAGACGCTGCACATCAGCGTCGACTCGTACTCGTGCACCTCGGTGCGATGCGCGGCGTCCCAGGGGTCGAAGCGGCGCCAGTCGCCGGAGAAGACGTGGCGGTAGACGTCCCGGTACGCGGGAACGAGCCAGCGCTCGATCGAGCCGGAGTCGATGTGCGCCGAGAGCCCGAACGACGAGTCGCCCGGCTGGCGCCGGCGAACGCGGTCGGCGTACGTGAGGTTACGGTCGCCGTGGAACCAGGTGCGCCCCTCGCTCTCGCTCTTCCAGATCGAGTTCATGAACGTGCGCGTGGCCTCCATGCGCTCGTCCTGACGCGCGTGCACCTGCGGCTTCGACCAGTAGATCCCGAAGATCTGCGGCCGGCTCGACTGCAACGTCGCGAAGTACTGGTCGGCGTCGGCCTTCTGGTTCTCGTAGTAGCGGTTGCGCTCGAGGTAGTCGGCGAGCTCCGTATCCCACTGCTCCACCTGCGCGCGCGGAAACGTCTGACGCACGACCGCGCAGCCGCGCCGCCGGATCGACTCGCGCGTGCTGTCCGAGACCGTGCCCGCCTCGACGTCCGAGAACCGGACGACGGGGATCACATCGTCGCCGCGCTCCCGTCCCGCGACGACCTCCGCCGCTTCACGGCGCATCGCGTCCTCGACCTCGGCGAACACGCCGGCGACGTCTCCGATCTGCTCACGCAGGCGCGCCTTCGTCTCGCGGATGAGCCCCGTCAGATCCTCGGGCGCTTCGACGTTCGTCGCCACCGCGGCAGTGTCTCGCATGCGGCCGCGTCTCGACAAGGCCCGTGTGACGTGTTGGAATGACCTCGGTGTCGGGGCCTGGAAATCTGCT
Source organism: Gaiellaceae bacterium (assembly GCA_036505325.1). GTDB lineage: Bacteria > Actinomycetota > Thermoleophilia > Gaiellales > Gaiellaceae > PALSA-600. The sequence continues at coordinate 2,489 of DASXTR010000108.1, read as the reverse complement.
GGTCGGCCGCAACGCGGACGGACGGCTCGAGGTCTTCGCTCCCGGGCGTTTCATGAGCGTGCTCCACGCCTGGGAGGAGGACGTGGGCGGCGGCTGGTCCGACTGGTCGGAGGTGCCGCTCAGCTGGACGTCCTCGCCGCCCGCGCTCGCGTCGAACGACGCGGGACGGCTCGAGCTCTTCGCCGCGACCAGCGACGCGGTCAACCACGTCTGGCAGACGGGCGGCGGCTGGTCCGCAGTCGAAGTCCTGCTGGGGGTACGACCCGCGGGCCGGCCCGTCGTGGGCCTGAACGAGGACTGCCGCCTGGAGGTCTTCGTGTGCAACACCGAGGGCCACGTCGAGCACAACTGGCAGCGAGAGGCGAACGGCGACTGGGTCGCGTCGGCGGGACGCTGGCCGACGCTCCAGGGCCTCGTCGCCGCGAAGAACGCCGAGCCGGCGGTCGCGGCGAACGCGGACGGGCGGCTCGAGCTGTTCGTCCGCGGCGCGGACGGTGACCTCTACCACGCGTGGCAGCGGTATCCGAACGGCGGGTTCGGGCCGTGGACGTCGATGGATGCGAACGTGCCGGGGATGCCCGCGGTCGTCCTGAACGGGGACGGTCGCCTCGAGGTCTTCGCCGTCACGGAAGGAGGCGACCTCCTGCACGCGATGCAGCAGGGCCTCGATGACGGCTTCGGCGAGTGGTCGGTGCTCGGTCGCGACCGACCGGGCGTGCCCGCCGTGGGAACGAACGCCGACGGACGGCTCGAGGTATTCGTCCGCGGCCGCGACGGCGCGCTCCACCACAACCCGCAGGAGGCACCAGGCGCCGGGTTCGCCGGCTGGCAGTCGCTCGGCGGATCGTGGGACGGCCACCCGTCGGTCGAGCGGAACGAGGACGGTCGCCTCGAGGTCTTCATGCGAGGGCGGGACGGCGCGGTCTACCGCTCCGCGCAAGAGGCACCGGGCGAGGGCTTCTCCGAGTGGTTTTCGCTCGGCGTGCCTCGCCGTCAGAAGGCGCCGGCGTAGGCGTTCAGCGCCGGCTGGCCTCCGAGGTGGGCGTAGAGCACCCGCGACTCCGGCTCGATCCGGCCTGAGCCGACGAGGTCGATCAGCGCCGCCATCGACTTCCCTTCGTAGACCGGGTCCGTGAGGACGCCTTCGAGCCGCGCGCAGAGGCGGATCGCGTCGATCGTCTTCGCGTCGGGGATGCCGTAGGTGCCGGCATGCCACTCGTCGAGCAGCACGATCTCGTCGTCGCGGAGCTCGCGGCCGAGCCCGATCGCGTCGGCCGTGGCGCGGGCGATGCGCGCGATCTGCGCGCGTGTCTGCTCGACCGTCGCCGAGCCGTCGATGCCGAGCACGGTGCGGGTGCGATCCTGCGCGGCGAAGCCGGCGATCATCCCCGCCTGCGTCGAGCCCGTGACCGAGCAGACGACGATCGTGTCGAAGAAGACCCCGAGCTCGCGCTCCTGCTCGGCGACCTCGCCGGCCCAGCGGGCGAAGCCGAGCCCGCCGAGCGGATGGTCCGAGGCGCCGGCCGGGATCGCATACGGCTTGCCGCCGCGTGCTTCCACCGACGCGAGGGCGTCTTCCCAGCTGCGGCGGATGCCGATGTCGAAGCCGGCCGGATCGAGGCGGACGTCGGCGCCCATGATCCGGGACAGCAGGATGTTCCCCACCTTGTCGTAGACGGCGTCCGGCCAGTCGACCCAGTGCTCCTGCACGAGCACGCAGTCGAGCCCGATCCGGGCGGCGACCGCCGCGACCTGACGGGTGTGGTTCGACTGCACGCCGCCGATCGAGACGAGCGTGTCGCACCCCTGCGCGAGCGCCTCAGCCGCGAGGTACTCGAGCTTGCGGACCTTGTTGCCGCCGTAGGCGAGCCCGGCGTTGCAGTCCTCGCGCTTCGCCCAGATCTCGACGTTGCCGCCCAGGTGCGCGCTCAGCCGCTCGAGCGGATGCACCGGTGACGGCCCGAAGAGGAGGGGGACGCGGTCGAAGCTGTCAAGGCTCATATGCGCCTGCGATCTAACAACATGGCGCGCCGCCACCCCCGCACGAGGTGGGTGAGCTTCAATCGGCCGAAGACGTAGCGCGCGTTCGATCGATGAGCGCGAGCAGCGCGTCGGCGATGACGTCCGGCGCGGGTGGGCAACCGGGGATGCGGATGTCGACCGGAAGGATCTCCTCGACGGCGCCGACGAGGTTGTCCGCCGTGCCGAGGAGGTTGCAGCCGAGCGCACAGTCGCCCAACGCCGCAACGCGGCGCGGCTCGGGCATCGCTTCGTATGCGACGAGCAGCGGCTCCCGCATCCGCGTCGTCACGGCGCCGGTGACGAGCAGGACGTCGGCGTGGCGCGGCGAGGCAACGACGCCGAGGCCGAACCGCTGCAGGTCGTAGTACGGGCTCGAGACGAGCGTGAGCTCGTGCTCGCACCCGTTGCAGGATCCGGCGTCGACGTGCCGCACAGCGAGGCTGCGTCCGGCGCGCGGGCGCGCGAGG
>DASXTR010000107.1:0-44805 GCA_036505325.1 Gaiellaceae bacterium | reverse complement strand
CGGAGGACCAGAAGCACGTCTTCGACCGCTTCTATCGCGGAAGCCAAAGCAGATCGCGCCGCACCGGCGGCAGCGGCCTCGGACTGGCGATCGTTCAGGCCCTGGCGCAGCGAAGCGCGGGTAGCGTCTCGCTCGATACGGCCCCAGGCCGGGGGACGACCGTCTCGATCACCCTTCCGGCCACCGGCAAACCGACCGAGCCACGGCCGGGCGCGCGAAGCGTCGCGTAGGCGCCGAGATCTATCGATGAGCTTCTGCTCCATCGCGTGGATCGAGATGCGCCACATGATGAAGCCGAACGCGAGGAGGGCGCCCACGCGCGCGAGATCCGTCCAGCCCGCGAAGCCGAAGGCGGCGTGGCGCACGAGCTCGACGCAGTGGTGGAGCGGGTTGACCTCGCCGAGCACCTGCGCCCAGTGCGGCAGCCTGCTGAGCGGGAAGAACGTCCCCGCCACCAGGAACAGCGGCGTCAGCACCGCACTGACCACGTAGTTGAAGTTCTCGAACGACTTCGAGAAGCCGGCGACGGAGATCCCGAAGCACGCCCAGCCGAAGCCCGCGATCCACGCGATCAGCGGCACGACGAGCATCCCCCACGCCGGGTCGAGCCCGAACGCGATCGCGACGAGCATCGGCACGCAGCCGTAGACGCCGGCGCGGGTGGCGATCCACAGCGCCTCGGCGGTGACGAGTTCCTCGGTGTCGACGGGCGCGGCGAGGATCGCGTCGTAGGTGCGCTGGAACTGGTACTTGATGAACGTCCCGAACATCGCCGGGAACGCGCTCGAGAACAGCACCGCGGTCGCGACGGTGCCCGTGCCGACGAACTCGACGTAGTCGTAGCCGCCGACCCTGCTGACGAGCGACCCGAAGCCGAAGCCGAACGCGAGCAGGTAGAACGTCGGCTCGACCGTCGACGAGAACGTCGTCGAGCGCCAGTAGGACGAGAAGTTCACGACCTCGCGCACGAGCACGCCCGTGAGCGCCGACCGCTCGAGCCGGCCGATGCGCCGCTCGCGCTGCGATGCGGCCGTCACTCGATCTCCTCGCCGGTCAGGAGGACGAAGACGTCCTCGAGGTTCGCCGGCCGCCGCTCGCCTTCCGGCGCGCGGCCGTCGGAGCCGTCGGCGCCGAGGACCGCGATGCTCGTCCCGGTCCGTCGGGTGCGCAGTCCGGCGGCGCGGGCGGCCGCCTCGGCCTCGGCGAGCTTCGCCGGCGGTCCGTAGACCTCGACCGCCTCCAGCCCCGCGTGCTCGGCGACGAGCTGCGCCGGCGCGCCCGCGGCCACGGCGCTCCCGTGCGACATGATCAGCACCGTGTCGGCGAGGCGCTGCGCCTCCTCGATGTAGTGCGTGGACATGAGGATGGTCGTCCCCTCCGCGCGGAGCGCATCGATCAGCGCCCACAGCTCCTGGCGCACCTGCGGATCGAGGCCGACCGTCGGCTCGTCGAGCAGGACGAGGCGCGGGCGGTGCACGAGCGCGCGTGCGATCAGCAGGCGCCGGCGCATGCCGCCCGAGAGCTTGTCGACCCGCGTGTCGCGGCGGTCGACGAGGTTCGCCATCTTCAGCGCGCGTTCGATCGCGTCGCGGCGATCGGCGCGCCCGATGCGGTAGAGGTAGGTGAAGACCCGCAGGTTCTGCTCGACCGTCAGCGTCACGTCGAGGTTGTCGAGCTGCGGCGAGACGCCGCACTGCGCGCGCGCCGCCTTCGACTCCTCCGGCAGCCGGAACCCGAGCACCTCGAGCTCGCCCTCGTCGGCGATCGCCTGCGCCGTGAGGAGGCGCATCGTCGTCGACTTCCCCGCCCCGTTCGGGCCGAGCAGGCCGACGCACGTCCCGAGCGGCACGTCGAGGTCGAGCCCGTTCACGGCGGTGATCGCCCCGTACCGCTTCACGACCCCGCGCAGCCTGATTGCCAACGCGCCTGCCATCTCGACCAGCATGCCAAGTCAGGGCGATCCGGCGTTTAGGCCGCAATCCATGTGTCACAACCAGTCGTAATACATGTTGAAAACGAGGATTGGAGTCTCGATGGCGACACGGATGCCCACCGAGCACACGGGCCACCACTTCTCCGCGCGGTGGCTCGTCCTGCTCGCGGTCATCGTCGCGGTCGCCGTCGTCGTGCTGCTGATCGTGCTGTACAGCGGCGGCGGTGGCGGCGGCGGTGGCGGCGGCTACTAGGCCGGACGCAACTCAAATCGACGATGGGAGAGCTCAGCCGAACCGGTCGAACCGGAACGGCTCGAGCACTCCCGGCCGCCGGCCCGTGACGAGGTACTCGGCGAGCGCCTTTCCCGACGCCGGTGCCAGCGTGATGCCGAGCATTCCGTGGCCCGTCGCGACGAACGCGTTGCGGTAAGCCGGGACCCGGTCGAGCACGGGGAGGCCGTCGGGCAGCAGCGGGCGGCCGCCGACCCACGCGTCGGAGATCAACCCGGATAGCTCCGCCGGATCCTCGTACCAGCGGCCGAGGTAGTGCCGGCTGCCATCGGCGATCGCGACGATGCGCCGCCAGTCGAGATGCCCGTCGCTCCCGTTGAGCTCCATCGTGCCCGCGATGCGCACGGCGTTCCGCGTCGGCGTGGCGACGATCCGCTTGTCGCCGAGGTACAGCGGCCGGCGCGGCGCGGGGTCGAGTGCGACCGAGAAGCTGTAGCCCTTGCCCGACCGAAGCGGCAGCCCGTGGCCGAGCTCGCGTACGAGCCCGTCCGACCACGTCCCGGCGGCCACGACGACGGCGCGGCACGCGCGATCCCCGTCGGCCGTCCGCACCGCGACGACCGAGCCGTTCGAGCGTTCGAAGCCGGTGACCGCGAGACGCTCGTGGACGCGTCCGCCCTTGTCGATCAGCGACTCGGCGAGCGACTGCACGAACCGCTCGGGCTCGACGACGCCCTCGCCGGCGACGAGGTACGCCGCTGCGACGTCCGGCGACAGCGCGCGGTCGAGCGCGGCCACGTCGTCCCCGACGCTGACGTCGTCCGGCACGTCGTAGCCGCTGTCGGCCATCGCCCGCTGGACCGACAGGTGGTGGCGTGCCTCCTCGATCGAGAGAAAGGCGTGCACGATTCCGGGCGTGCGCAGGGTCGTCTCGACGCCGGCATCGGCCAGCTCGTCGAAGAGATCGAACGTCGTGCGGTTGAGCTCCGCAACGGCTGCGTAACCGCGCCGGAACTGCGACCTGCCGCAGCTACGCCAGAACCGCCACACCCAGCGGACGAAGGCGGGGTCGGCGGACGGCCGGAGGTACAGCGGCGAATCGGGTCGGCCGAGCGACCGCAGCGCGTAGCGAATCACGCCCGGTGCGGGCACCGGCGCAGAGTGGCTGCGGCAGACCCAGCCCGCGTTGCCCCACGACGCGCCCGACGCGACGACGTCGCGCTCGGCGACCTCCACCGGCACCCCGGAGGAAGCCAGTGCATGCGCGACGCAGAGGCCGACCGCGCCGCCTCCGACCACGATCACGGGATCGCCGGCACTGCTCATCGTTTCGCCCGCTACCGCGGCGACGCGTAGGTCCGCACGTAGTCCTTCGTCCGCTGCTGTTGCGGACGCCGGAGCACCTCGGCCGGCGGTCCTTCCTCGACGATGCGCCCACCGTCGATGAACACCACCCAGTCGGAGACCTCCTGCGCGAACGGCAGCTCGTGTGTCGCGATCACCATCGTCATCCCTGTCACGGCGAGCTCCTTCATCACGCGCAGCACCTCTCCGGTCGACTCCGGATCGAGCGAGGACGTCGGCTCGTCGAAGAGGAGGACGCGCGGCTCGAGCGCGAGTGCACGCGCGATCGCGACACGCTGCTGCTCGCCGCCCGACATCTGCTCTGGGTAGGCGAGCGCACGATGCGCGAGGCCGACGCGACGCAGCAGACGGACGGCGCGCGCGGTCGCCTCCTGCGGCGGAGTCCGCGCCGCCTTCATCTGCGCGAGTGTCACGTTCTCGACGGCGGTGAGATGCGGGAAGAGGTTGAAGCGCTGGAAGACCATCCCGACGGACTGCCGCAGCCGCGCGAGGTTCCGGCAGACGACGCGGCCGCCCGAGAACGTCACCTCGCCGCCGATCTCGATCAGCCCGGAGTCCGGCCGCTCGAGCAGGTTCAGGCAGCGCAGCAGCGTCGTCTTGCCGCCGCCGCTCTGCCCGATGATGCTGACGATGCTCCCGGTCTCGACGCGGAGGTGCACGTCGTCGAGTACGAGGCGCCCGTCGAACGACTTGCGCACGCTCTCGACGTTGACCGCGACGGGCACTGACGGGAGGTCGACCGAGGCGACGACGCCCTTCTCGACGAGACTCATGCGGACGTTCCCTCGTCGAGCAGCGCACGTGCAGCGCCGAGCCGCCGCCGCCGCCGCGGCGACAGTGCGACACCGCCGCGGATCTGACGCTCGAGCCAGAGCAGGACCTGCGAGAGCGAGAAGCAGAGGACGAAGTACAGGCCCGCGATGACGGCGTAGACCTCGAACGCGCGGAACGTCTCCGACGTGATCAGCTGCGCCTCCGTCATCACCTCCGCCGCGGCGATCGTCACGAGGAGCGACGTCGACTTCAGCAGGTCGACGAGCATCGTGTTCGTCCCGGGCAGCGCGATGCGCAGCGCCTGCGGAAAGACGACGTGCGCGAAGGTCGCCAGGCGGCCGAGACCGAGCGCCTCGGCCGCCTCCTTCTGGCCCGGCTGGATGCCGGTGATCGCGGAGCGGAAGATCTCCGACAGGTACGCGGCGTAGAAGAGGATCAGGCTGACCGCGCCGGCCTGGAACGTCGAGAACGTGATCCCGACCGACGGCAGGCCGAAGTAGGTCAGGAAGATGATCGCGAGCAGCGGCACGTTCTTGAACAGCTCCGTGTACGCCGCCGCGAGAAGACGCAGCGGCGGGAACGGGTTCAGCCGCACAAGCGCGACGAGGAGCCCGAGCACTGCCGCGCCGGCGAAGCTCGCGGCGGTGTACTCGAGCGTCCGGAGCAGCGCATGCCACAGGTCGGGCGCGTACTCGGACCAGTTGACGTTGAACAGCGCGAGCAGCACTGCGTCCTCCTACGCCGACGGCGGAACCCAGCCCGACGGACGATCGAGGCCGCGGCGCAGGCCGGCCATCCACGACGACGGCTTGAGGAACTGCGCGGGGGCGCCGCCCCACTTCGTGATCAGCTTCGCGAGCTCGCCGTTCTTGTACATCGCACGGATCTGAGCGGTGACCGCCTGCTCGAGCTTCGGCTCTTGCCTGGGGACGTAGAACCCAGTCATGTACGGGCGCAGGTACTCGTATGCCGGATGCTCTTTGACCTGCGCCTGCGTCGGCGGCGTCAGGTACTCGGTCTTGATGCGGAGCTCGGGACGCTGCTTCTGTGCGGCGATGATCAGCAGCGGATCGAGGAAGCCGACGTCGATGCGCCCCGCACCGAGGTCGTCGAACACGGCGGGCGCATTCGGGTACGCGTGCAGCTTCGCACCCGGGATCGACTTGATCGACTTGACCCACACGTACCCGCTGACGGTGCCGAGGTCGAGGCCTTCGAGGTCCTTGACCGTCTTGTAGGTCTTGCCCGACCGCACGGCCATCGCCGGCGGCGAGTAGTACGGGGGATCCGTGAACAGCCCGACCTTCTGCCTGTCGGCTGACCAAGCGACACCCCCGAGCGTGATGTCGACCCGGCGCGACTGGACCGAGGCGAGCATGCCCGGGAAGTCCGTCACGACGGTCTCGATCCTGAGGTTCAGCTTCCGCGCGACCGCGTTGATGATGTCGCTGTCGAGACCGACGAGCTTGCCGCGCTTCAGCGACGTGTACGGCGCGTAGGACTCGATCGCGACCTTGAGCACACCCGGCTTGAGGGTGTCGAGGCTTCGATCGGCGCTCGCGCTCTTCGTAGCGCCGGACGAAAGGCCGGCCGCGGCCAGGACCCCGATGATCACGACGCTTCCGACCCCGGCGACGATCCTCAAACGAGCCAAGCGAGCCATCGCTCCTCCTTTGATATATCAAAAATCGTCGTGATGGTATATAATCGTCCGGCTTTGTCAAGCTCTCAGCTACGATCGCTGGCTACGTCGACCGTCGATCTCAAGACCGGAGTGCTCGACGCGGAGCCGACGCGCGCCGATCAGGCATACGTCCGCCTCCGCGAGGAGATCATCGCCACCCACCTGCCTCCGGGCACGCTGCTGCGCGAGGATGAGCTGATGCGCCGGCTCGGCGTCGGCCGGACGCCGGTGCGCGAAGCGCTCCTGCGCCTTCAGAGCGACGGGTTCATCACGATCATCCCGCGCCGGGGAACGCTCGTCAGCGAGGTCAACATCACCGATCTCGCCGCGATCTACGAGGTACGCGCCCGTCTCGAGTCATGGGCCGCGCGCCTCGCCGCCGAGCGCGCACGGGACGAGGACCGGCGCGAGGCCGAGGAGCTCATGCGCGAGCTCGACGCGATGACCGACGACCAGCGGTACGAGGCGCTGCTCGCCCTCGACCGCCGCATCCACCGCTTCGTCTACCGCACCTCGAAGAACGACTTCCTCTTCGAGACGCTCGACCACTACCACAACCTCTCGCTGCGCATCCTCCAGGTCGCCATGCGGCGCTACCCGGCGCTGACCCCGCGCCTCGAGGACGTCGTGCAGGAGCAGCGCACGCTCCTCGACGCGATCTGCCGCGGAGACGGAGAGCGCGCCGAGCAGGTCGCCGTCGACCACGTCCTCACGTTCGAAGCCGAGCTGCGGAAGCTCATCTAACGCTCATCGAGCTGGTTCCCCGCAGCGGGAAGCCGGCCGCGCGATTAGGGAGACGACGGCCAACTTCCCGCTGAGGGACACGGAGTGGGTGCGGCTGGGGGGCCGGTAATGCGGCCTACCGGCCCCTGCAACGGTCTGCGGCAACCGTGCTGCCGCCTCCCGACTCCGCCTTCGGACGCGACGTCCTTGCCGTCAGCCCCGCCCGAAGCTCATGCGCGCAGGTAGTTCCTCGGCGATCTCCGCGCGCCAGAGATCGTCGCCTGGGGCATGAGCGATCTCCGCCTCGAGCAGGGAGCGAGGGGTTTCCCCGGTCTGGCGGCACGCTAGGCCGACGAGCGACCTAAGCGCATGCATCGTCACACCCACATGGATTTCGCGCTCGCGCTCGGCGAGTGCGCTTAGCAAGTCGGCCCCGGAGGCGCGATCGGTTGCCTCCTCGAATGCTTCTGCGAGCACCCGGAATCCTTCTTCGACCCGGGGTGCCACGACCAGCGGGCTGTGTCCTCGAGGCCCGAGGCCGGCCCACAGGCCCCGGGGGCGCAGCTCGATCGGTCTGTCCTGGAGGATTGCTGCTTCCGTCTGCATGCTGCGATGATCCGCCTCGGCGTCCATCGGGTGGTAATTCCTTGGTAACTGGGGTCGGAGCGGCATGAGGTTCGGAATCCTCGGCCCCCTAGAGGCCGTTGAAGGGCAACGTCCCATCCCGCTCCGCGGGCGGAACCAACGCGCCGTGCTCGCGCTCCTGCTCCTGAACGCGAACGACGTCGTGGCGCGCGAGCGGCTGATCGAGGAGCTCTGGGGCGAGACGCCTCCCGACACCGCGGCGAAGATCGTCCAGAACGCCGTCTCGCAGCTGCGCAAGCTGCTCCCGCCCGACCTGCTCGTGACGCGCGCGCCCGGCTACCTGCTCCGGGTCGATCCCGAGGAGCTCGATGCGGCCCGGTTCGAGCGGCTCGTGGAGGAGGGCCGCAGCGCGATCGCGGCCGGCGAGCACGAACGCGCCGCGGCGCTGCTGCGCGAGGCGCTCGACCTCTGGCGCGGCGTCGCGCTCGCGGACTTCGTCTACGAGGGGTTCGCGCAGGCCGAGATCGCGCGCCTCGAGGAGCTCCGCCTCGCCGCCATCGAGGATCGCATCGACGTCGACCTCGCACTCGGACGGCACGCCGAGCTCGTCGGCGAGCTCGACGCGCACGTGACGCGGCACCCGCTGCGCGAGCGGCTGCGCGGGCAGCTCATGCTCGCGCTCTACCGCGCGGGACGGCAGGCCGAGGCGCTCGAGGTGTACCAGGACACCCGGCGCAGGCTGATCGACGAGCTCGGCATCGAGCCGAGCCCTGTGCTGCAACGGCTCGAGAAGACGATCCTGCTCCACGATCCCGCGCTCGAGAGCGCCCCGCAGCCGCAGGCGCCCGCCCGGCCGGCGGCGCCGCCACGGCAGGTGCGGAAGACCGTGACGCTCGTGTTCGTCGAGCTCAGCGGGGCCGACCCGGAGGCGCTCGCGGTGCCGATCGCGGCCATCCGCGCGACCCTGGAGCGAGCCGGGGCGACGGTCGAGGACCTCGCCACCGGCGGCGTGATGGCGGTGTTCGGCGTCCCGGTCGTGCACGAGGACGACGCGCTGCGCGCCCTCCGCGCGGCGATCGAGCTCCGGGACGCGGCGTTCACCGACGGCGGGCCGGCCGTGCGGGCCGGCGTCTCGACCGGCGAGGTGCTCGCCGGCGGCGCCGGCCGCACCGTCGTCGGGGAACCCGTGGCGGCCGCGGCGCGGCTCGCGCAGGCGGCGGCGCCCGGCGAGATCCTCGTCGGCGAGTCGACCGAGCAGCTCGTGCGCAGCCTCGCGCAGCTCGCGCCGCGGCGGGGCTCATGGCGGCTCGAGAGCGTGCGCGAAGGCGCGACGCCGATCCCGCGCCGGCTGGACGCAGCGATGCTCGGACGCGAGCGCGAGCTGCTTGCGCTGCGCCACGCGTTCGACCGCGCGATCCGCGAGCGGACGGCGTACCTCTTCACGGTGCTCGGACCGGCTGGAATCGGGAAGTCCCGGCTCGCCTACGAGTTCACGTCCCAGGTCGGAGTCGAGGCCACGGTCCTCGCGGGCAGCTGCCTGCCGTACGGCGAGGGAATCACGTTCTGGCCGCTCGTCCAGATCGTGCGCACGCTCGCCGGTGACAACCCGCGCGAGACGCTGCCGCGGCTGCTGGGCGGCGACGAGGAGGCGCGGCTCGTCGCCGAGCGGGTCGCCGACGCGGTCGGGGAGGTCGAGCGGCCGAGCGGCGGCGACGACTTGCAGTGGGCCGTGCGCCGGATGCTCGAGGCCGTCGCGCGCGAGCGGCCGCTCGTGCTCGTGCTCGAGGACGTGCACTGGGCCCAGGCGACGTTCCTCGACCTGCTCGACCACGTCGCCGACTGGACCCGCGACGCGCCGATCCTGCTCCTCTGCCTCGCGCGGCCGGAGCTCTTCGACGAGCGGCCGGCCTGGGCGGGCGGCAAGCTCAACGCGACCTCGATCCTGCTCGAGCCGCTCTCCCGGAGCGACGCGCACACGCTGATCGAGAGCCTGCCGGGCGCGGCGCAGCTCGAGGAGGACGTGCGCCAGCGCATCGCCGACGCGGCGGAGGGCAACCCGCTCTTCCTCGAGCAGATGCTCGCAATGGTCGCTGAGGAGGGGGGCGATGTCGCGGTGCCGCCGAACATCCAAGCGCTGATCGCGGCTCGCCTCGACCGCAGCGATCCCGCAGAGCGCGCCGTCCTCGAGCGAGCCTCGGTCGTCGGCAAGGAGTTCTGGCGCGGCGCCGTCGTCGAGCTGTCCCCGCCGCCCGAGCGCCCCGCGGTGGCCGCGCAGCTGCAGCGGCTCGTCCGCCGCGACCTGATCCGGCCCGCGCCGTCGATCTTCCCCGGGGACGACGGCTTCCGGTTCTCGCACCTGTTGATCCGCGACGCCGCGTACGCGTCGCTGACCAAGCACGACCGCAGCGGCCTGCACGAGCGCTTCGCGGACTGGGTCGAGCAGCGCGCAGGCGTCGAGAGCGACGTCGAAGAGATCATCGGCTACCACCTCGAGCAGGCGCACCGCTACCGCGTCGAGCTCGGCGAGCCGCACGACGCAGCCCTAGCCGCCCGCGCCGCCGACCGGCTCGCGCGCGCGGGGCGGCGCGCGTACGCGCGCGGCGACCTGCCTGCGGCCGTGTCGCTGCTCACGCGTGCCGCCGGTTTGCTGGCTGCGGACGCCGAAGAGCGGCCGACGCTGCTTGCCGACCTCGCCGAGGCACTGCGCGAGACCGGTGACTTCCGCGGCGCCGAGGCCGTGCTCGCCGACGTGCGGGCCGCGGCGGCGGCGGCCGGCGACGACGAGCTCGCGGCGTACGCGCTCGTGATCGGGCTGCGCCTCCGGCTGCAGATCGATCCCGGGATCAAGACCGACGAGCTCGAGCGCGAGGCGAAGCGGGCGATCGAGATCTTCGCGGCGCACGGGAGCGAGGAGCGGCTCGGCAAGGCATGGGAGCTGCTCGCGTGGGCGCGGTGGTTCCGCGGCCGCGCGGCAGCTGCCGAGGAGGCGCTGCAGCGCGCGCTCGAGCACGCGCGCGCTGCGGGCGACAGCCGCACCGAGGCGCAGGCCGCGAACCTCCTCATGGGCGCGGCCTTCTTCGGCCCGATGCCCGCCGACGAAGCGATCCGGCTCTGCCGCGCAACGCTCGCGCGGCCCGAGGAGCAGCGCCGCATCAAGGGCTCCGCGCTGCGCGCGCTCGCGGGGCTGGAGGCGATGCGAGGCGACTTCGCCGAGGCGCGCGAGCTCGTCGCGCGTTACCGCGAGATCCTCGAGGACCTCGGCGTGACCGTCACGGCTGCGTCGGCGTCCGAGACCTGGGCGATCGTCGAGTTGCTCGCGGGCAAGCCTGCGGCCGCCGAGCGCGAGCTGCGGCGCGGGTTCGCGAGCCTCGAGCGGATCGGCGAGACGTTCAGCCAGCCGAACCTCGCGGCGATGCTCGCCGACGCGCTGCACGCGCAGGGCCGCTGGGAGGAGGCGCTCACGTACACCGAGATCAGCGAGGCGGGCGCCGGGCCCGAGGACGTCTACACGCAGGCGCAGTGGCGCAGTATCCGCGCTAAAGTGCTGGCCGCACTCGGCCGTGTCGCGGAGGCCGAGGCGCTCGCGCGGGAGGCGGTCGAGACTGCGGAGACGACGGATTTCCCCGTCCTCCGGGCCGATTCGCTCGCCGACCTCGCCGAGGTCGCGCAGGCCGCAGGCCGGGGCGAGGAGGCTGCCGCGGCGCTCCGGCAAGCAATCGAGCTGTACGAGGAAAAGGGCAACATCGTCTCGGCCCGGCGCGCCCGGGAAGCGCTGACGGAGATCGAGCCCGCCGCATGACCCCCGAACGGCCAGTTGAGTCACGGCCCTTCGAGCGCTAGTTTCGACGAGGAAAGGTAGGGCGCCGGACTGTGGCAGTCCCGCACTCCGGAGCGGAGCAAAACAAGAAAAAGGGCATGCTCTTCGGCCGCAAACGGCGAGCGGGGTCCGGTCGGCGCCTCCTCCAGGGAGGCTCGGCCGCGTGCGCCCTCGTCCTCGTTGCGCTTGCGCCCATGGCGGCGCAGGCGTCCACGGCGCCATCGGCGTTCGTTCCCCCGACCCTGCTCGCGGACGCGACCGCGCACCCGGACGCGAAGTTCGCGGTCATCGTGCAGGGCGCTGCAGGCCGCGGCACGAACGATGTCGCCGCCGACGTCGCCGCCGAGCGGACGGCGAACCCCGGCAAGGGCAAGGGCGTCAAGCGACGCTTCGCACTGCTCAGCGGCCTCTCGGCCGAGCTGACCGGCAAGCAGATCCAGAAGCTCGCGCGCCACCCCGGGATCGCTGCGATCACCGAGGACAGCCGCGTCCTGCTCGCCGACGACACGCCGACCGCGCCGGCCAGCACCGGCGCTCCGGCGATCTCCGGCACGGCCCAGGAGGGCGTGACGCTGACCGCGTCGGACGGGACGTGGTCGAGCACGCCCACCGCGCTCGCGTACGAGTGGCAGCGGTGCGGGACCGGCGTGCGGAGGTCGGCGATTCTCGCCGACTCGCCCGTCGGCTTCTGGCCGCTCGACGGCGACGCCGCCGATGCGAGCGGGCACGGGCTCGCGGGCGCCGCGACCGGCGGCGTCTCGTTCGGCGCGGGCGCCGCACAGTTCGACGGCCTGACCGGCGCCGTCACCGTGCCGGGCGTGTCCGACCAGGCGCTCGCCTCCGGCTTCACGATCGAGGCCTGGGTCAAGGTGGCTTCGGCGCAGACGAACCGCGGGATCGCGGGGCGCTGGAGCTGGCTCGACGGCGGGGGCGCGCTCCTGTGGATCGACGAGAGCGGCCACTACACCCTCGTCGTCTCGCGCGACCTCGGGAACTACCTCACGACGGCCGTCTCACCGGCGGTCGGCGAGTGGGACCACGTCGTCGGCACGTGGGACGGCTCGCTGCTCCGCCTGTTCGTGAACGGCAAGGAGATCGCCTCGAAGCCGTGGACGGCGGCGGTCGGCGCGCCGACGCTGCCGTTTGCGATCGGGGACTACGACGGGGTCGGGCACCACCTCGACGGCTCGGTCGCGAACGTCGCGCTCTACGCCCACGCCTTGCCGGCAGCCCGCGTCGACCGTCACTTCGACGCGTGCGAGCCGATCGCCGGCGCGACGACGCCGTCGTACACCGCAACGGCGGCCGACGTGGGCCAGTCGCTGCGCGTCGCGGTCACCGCGACGAACGGCGCCGGCTCTGCGGTGGCCACCTCGGCGGCGACCGGGACCGTGGCTGCGGCACCGGCTGCCCCGCCGCCGCCTCCGCCTGCACCGCTCGTGGTCGTTCCGCCCCTGTACGACGTCCCGCCGACGATCACCGGACTCCCGGTCGTCGGTCAGGCGCTGACGGCCGAGCCCGGCACCTGGACGGCCGGCGCGGACGCCGTGCTCTCGTACCAGTGGCTCACCTGCGACGCGGCCGGGACGAACTGCGGCGACCTGCCCACAGGCACCGAGCGGACGTACCTCGCCGCGCCGGGCGACGCGGGCTCCACGCTCGCCGTCAAGGTCACGGTCACCGACACCGGAGGCTCGACGTCGGCGACGTCCGCGGCGACGACCGTCGTCGTCGCGCCGCCGGCGAACGCTGGCGCACCGACGGTGTCGGGCGCAGCCGTCGTCGGCAACACGCTCACGGCCGACGCAGGGACCTGGAGCGCCGGCGCGGACGCGCTGACCTCGTACCAGTGGCTCGCCTGCGACGGCGCGGGCTCGAACTGCCATCCGCTGGCCGGGAGCACCGGGCCGACCTACGTCGCGGCCGCGTCGGACGCCGGATCGACGCTCGCCGTCACCGTCAGCGTCGCCGACGCCGTCGGGTCGACGTCGGCGACCTCCGCGCCGACCGCCGTCGTCGTGCTCCCGCCGCCCGCGAACCTCGCCGCACCCAGCGTGTCCGGGACGGCGCAGGTCGGCCTGACGCTGACGGCCGATCCCGGCATGTGGGCTGCGGGTGCGGACGCCGTGACGTCCTACCGCTGGCTCGCCTGCGACGCCGCCGGCCTGAACTGCCATTCGCTTCCCGCCGCGACGGAACGCACCTACGTCCCGGGCGCGGACGACGTCGGCTCCACGCTCGTCGTCAGCGCGACCGTGGCCGACGGCGGCGGCTCGACGTCCGCGACGTCCGCGAAGACCGCGGCGGTTGTACCCCCGCCGCCCGCGAACCTCGGGCCCCCGACGGTGTCCGGGCCGACGGTCGCCGGAAGCTCGCTGACGGCCGACCCGGGCGCTTGGACGGCCGGCGCCGATGCGGTCACCTCCTACCGCTGGGTCGCGTGCGGCGCCGCCGGCTCGGACTGTCACTCGCTCCCGGGCGCCACGGAACGCATCTACGTCGCTGCGGCGGGCGACGTCGGCTCGACGCTCGCGGTCACCGTCACCGTCGCCGACGCATGGGGCTCGACCTCGGCGACCTCGGCACGTACGGCCGTCGTCACCGCTCCCCCGCCGGCGAACGTCACGGCGCCGACCGTGTCGGGCGTCGCAGTCGCCGGCGGCACGCTCGCGGCCGATCCCGGGACGTGGACCGCCGCCGCGGACGCCGTGACCTCCTACCGCTGGGTCGCATGCGATGCGGCCGCCTCGAACTGCCGCGACCTGCCCGCAGGCACGGAACGGACGTACGTCGCGACCGCGGACGACGTCGGCTCGACGCTCGCCGTCACCGTCACGGTCACGGATGCGGGCGGGTCGGCCTCGGCGACATCTGCGTACACGGCCTTGGTCACGGCCGCCGCGCCGACCAACGTCGTCGCGCCCGCCGTCGTCGGAACGCCGCTCGAGGGCTGGATGCTCAGCGCCGATCCCGGTTCGTGGTCGGGCGGAGCGCCGCTCGCGTATGCCTACCGGTGGCAGCTCTGCGCTTCCGCCGGAACCGGTTGCGCGGACATCCCGGGCGCGACCGCGCAGACGTACACGCTGACGCGGAACGACGCCCACGGGACGGTCCGCGTGATCGTCGAGGCGTCGAACCCCGTCGGCACCGCCGACGCTCCGTCGCCGGCGACCGCACCGGTCGCGGCGCTTCCGAACCGGCAGCTGTGGCCGTACGTCACCGCCAACAACCGCGGGTGGACGAACCCGGCGACGCCGCCGACGATCGCGATCGTCGACTCGGGCATCGACACGTCGCGCGCGGACTTCGGCGGCCGCGTCGTCTCGCAGGTGAA
This sequence comes from Gaiellaceae bacterium, assembly GCA_036505325.1. Lineage (GTDB taxonomy): Bacteria > Actinomycetota > Thermoleophilia > Gaiellales > Gaiellaceae > PALSA-600. The sequence continues at coordinate 30,358 of DASXTR010000107.1, read as the reverse complement.
CCTCGCGTCGGTCGCGCCGAACAGCCCGGGCGACGGCCGCGGTCACGGGACGTTCGTGGCCGGCATCGCCGCCGGTGAGGCGGAGGGCTACGTCGGCGCGGAGCCGCGCGCGAACCTCGTCTCGCTCGACGTCCTCAACGACGACGGGATGGCGACGATCGGCGACGTCATCGCCGCCGCCGACTGGATCTACCAGCACAAGGGCGAGTACGACATCCGCGTCGCGAACTTCTCGCTGCAGGGATCCGTCGTGACGAGCTTCCAGAGCGACCCGCTCGACAAGGCCGTGGAGAAGCTGTGGCTGAGCGGCGTCGTCGTCGTCACCGCAGCGGGCAACTACGCCGTCGACGGCCAGGACAGCGGCGTGCTCTACGCGCCCGGCAACGATCCGTTCGTGATCACCGTCGGCGCCACGGACATCGCCGGAACGATCCCGACCGCCGACGACTTCGCCGCACCGTGGTCGGCGTTCGGTCACACGCCGGACGGGTTCGCCAAGCCCGAGCTCTCCGCGCCCGGCCGCTACATCGTCGGCCCCGTCCCGCCCGGCTCGACGCTGGCCCAGGAGATGCCCGAGCGCATCGTCGAGCCGGGGTACATGCAGATGTCCGGCACGTCGTTCGCGACGCCGATGGTCGCCGGCGCGGCAGCGCGGCTGCTCGCCGAGCACCCGTCGTGGACGCCCGATCAGGTGAAGGGCGCGCTCATGCTCACCGCGGCGCCATTGAACGGCGTCGCGCTGTCGGGAGGCGCCGGAGAGCTCAGCGTCGCAAGCGCTGCGACCGTCGACGATCCGCCGAATCCGAACCTCCCGCTCAACCAGTTCCTCGTGCCCGATCCCTCCGGTGGAGACACGCCGGTCTTCGACGCCGGCGCGTGGGGAAGCGCCGTCTCGAGCGGCGCGTGGGGCTCGGGTGCCTGGGGATCCGGGGCGTGGGGCTCGGGCGCGTGGGGCTCGGGCGCATGGGGCTCCGGGGCGTGGGGCTCGGGCGCGTGGGGCTCGGCGTACTGGTCGGCCGGAGCGTGGGGCTCGGGCGTCGAAGGCGCAGCGCCGCCGGAGGCGCAGCCCGGCGCCGCCACCGCCGCCGGCGACGCGCTCGAGGCCGGCGGCTACTGGTTGACGTCGCTGGACCAGGTTCCGAACGGCCAGTGAGGGCGACGGCACTCGCGCTCATCGCGTCGGCGCTGCTCGTGCTCGCCTCCGGCGCGGCGGCGAAGGACTTCGGCCCGGGCGACCTGCGCGTGTGCAGCGCCAAGCGCTGCGTGCCGGTCACGAACGCCGACGTGCTGCCGAAGCTCGGCGCCTTCTACTACATGGGCGGTGAGCCCGAGGCGGCGCAGCCGCCGTCGCTGGGCGCGCCGTACTTCGAGCTGCGCTTCCGGAACGGCTACGCGACGGGGATCGTCGCGACGCGCAAGCTCGACCGCTTCCTGAGCTACGGCGTCAACCTCGGCCGGTTCCAGCGCGGGCAGTGGTACGCGGTTCCCGACCGGCTCGCGCAGGAGTTCCGGCGGCTGGCGGCGTCGCTCGCGCCGTACCGCTTGACGCGCGCCGCACTCGCGAAGTCGCGTTAGACCGTCGCGCGCTCGGCCGGGTGCACGTCGTAGCGGGGGCGGCGCTCGAACCACACCGGGTTCTCGCCGCGACCATCAGGCCCTGGCCCCAGTTCACGTGGTTCTCGCCGTCGACGACGTGCCTCGGCCCGATCGCCTCGAGCGGCCCGAGCTTGTGCGAGCCGGGAACGACGCGCAGGCAGCCGTTCTCCTCCGTCGCGTCGTCGAAGTGCACGCTCGCGGCCGTGAGGCTGTGACGCGTGCGCGGGAAGTACGGGTAATCCTGGCGCATCGGGAAGGGCGCGCCCTTCTCCAGCGGCTTGACGAGCATCTTCGTGTGGTGCAGCTGCACGTTCGGACCGATGACCTGCGTCAGTGCGCCGACGAGATGCGGATGCGCCACGGCGCGCGTGAAGACGGCGGCGTGGTACTGCAGGTCGTGGAAGCCCTTCAGCACGAGCTCCTGGAGCTCGTCGTCGCCGTTGCGCGCCGCACTCCATGTGTGGTTCATGTCGAACCGGCTGCCGGCGGCGGCGGAGATCACGTCGTCGACGCCGCTCCGCAGCTCCTCGACCTCCACGTCGCTGAACACGCCCCGGCAGACGAGGTACCCGTTGTCGCGGAAGAAGGCGGCCTACTCGCCGGCAGTCGGCATCCGCATTCAGTATGCCGGGGTAACGCCCACGTTCCTCCGACGAAGCCGCTGCGCTACTCGATCACGTTCCGGACGCTGCGACGCCGGAGCGCGTAGGCGGCCGCGGTCACGGCGGCGAGCCCCAGGGCGCCGGCCGCGAGGATGAGCTTCGCGCGCGAGGCGCTGTGCGCGTCCGCCGTCCGCGCAACCGCCGGCCGCACGCTCGCGGCCGGGCGCGCGCTTGCGGTGCTGCGAGCACTCGAGGTCCGACGCGCCGTGACCGCGAGCGCCCGGCCGATGTCGTCCTCCGCGCTGCTGTAGACGCGGATGTCGTCCGGCAGCCGGTCGAGCGCGGTCGTATAGCAGCGCGGCGCGTACGTACGGTCGATGCCGCCGTCGGACCAGTCGTTCAGCACCGCCCGCCAGCAGGGCAGCGCCGCGTGCGCAGGCTCGGCGGTCGCAACGAGGATCGCCGCGCCTGCGGCTGCGAGGACGAGCTTCATCACAGCAGTGTTGCAACTGGCACTAAGACCGGTCTAAGACAGGCGGCGAGATCCGCCGGACGAGGACCGGCGGATCTCGCACGCGGCCTGACCAGGCTCAGCCCGACGCGTAGGCGGACATCGGGGCGTCGTCGTACACCGTCCCCGTGGTCCAGTGCGCCGGGAGTGCGGCAAGCCCTGACTGCGCATTCGTTTCGGTCGGGCCCGTCCCTGCGACGGTGCAGCACCGGTCGCGGAAGACCAGGCCGCCGTTCGGCCCGAGCAGGGCGATCCAGTACGTCGCCCCTGCGGCGACCGGTGTCGCGGGCACCGCGATCGTGTTCCACGCGCCCGCAGCCGGTGCATCGAGCGTCCCCTCGGGGAGGAGATCTGCAGGATGCCCGCCGCCGTCGCTGTACACGCCGGCGACGAGTGTCGGCGCGGTCGACTCCGGATCGAGGTAGACGCTGACGCTCCGGACGGTCGCCGACGCCGACGAGATCGACGCGAACGCCTCGGCAACCCCTGCCGACTGCGGATTCGCGTCGGGCTCGACCTGACGGTCGCCGAAGAGCGCCGCCGAGGCGCCCGGAGCGACCGGCGTCGTCATGTCGGTCTGGATCTCCGCCGGTGTGAGCGCACGGTCGTAGACGCGCACCTCGTCGATCGCCCCGCGGAACCACTCCGGCCACACCGAGTTGCCGCCGATCCGCAGCACCCCGGACGAGACCTCGATCGAGCCGATTTGCGCCTTGCCGCCTGCGACCGCGCCGTTGACGTACAGCGTGAGCGTTGCGCCGTCGTACGTGGCCGCGAGGTGCGTCCATGCGTTCAGCGCGAGAGACGCGGACCCGGCGGCGTTCTGCTCGCCGCCGATCGACACCTGCCCGACCGGGCGCGTCCCGCCGTTGTTCGCGTACAGCGAGTAGGCCATCCCGCCCGGCTTCTCCTTGAAGAGCACCGTCCGCCACGTCGTCCCGAGCGCGGTCGGCTTCACCCAGGCCTCGAGCGTCATCTGCGCCGCGAGGTCGAGCGAGGCCGCGTCGGGGATCGCGACCGAGCTCGACTCCCCGTCGAACGACAACGCGCCGCCGAACTTGCCCGCGACGAGCCACGTCGTGTTCGCGAGGGCGCCCGTGTTCCCGTGCCCGGAGACGTCGGCGACGGTCGACCCGGCGCCGGCGTCGAACGAGTACGCCGCGACCGGCCCGGCCGGAGCCGCCTCCTCGACCGGTGCCTTGAACACGTCGTCCTGCACCTCGACCCCGGTGTTCATCTCGATCACATCGGCGAGCGTGTGCCGGTAATCGATCCCGTACGCGGTGCGGATGACCCTCAGGTACGCGTCGCCCGCGTAGAAAAAGCGGTCGCCGTCGCGCAGCGCCTCGAACTGCTTCTTCCACATTGCGTGCTGCAGCTCCCCGAACTCGGAGCCGGGGAGATGCTTCTCGGCCGACATCCCGACGAACGCGTCGACCTTGTCGATGCTGCCGTACAGCGCCCGCAGCCGCGCGGCCACCGTGGTGCGCCGCCGTGCCGTCACGACACCGTTCTCGGCCGCGTCGGTGCCGGGTGCGACGAGGTTGCCGCTCCCGTCGCGCAGCTCGACGAAGTCGAGGATGCTCGGATCGTCGAGCGGGTGGAGCGGGTCGATCGCGGGGTCCGCCGGGAAGGACGCGGTCGCTTCGCCGGTGATCTCGCGGAACGACGTCTTCGCGGGGAGTCCGTACGCGAGGCGAAGCGCGTTGTAGGACGGCATCCCGTGATCGCGCCCGCGGGCGATGTCGATCGCGGCGAGATCGACGACACCGTTGAAGCAGTCCGGCAACGGCGGTCCGTCGAGGCACTCGTTCGGGTCCACGTCCGGCTTCGGCACCTGGAAGAGGACGCTGCGGAGCTGGTTGTCGATCTGCTCGTCGTTCTTGTACTCACGCTCCTCGGCGAGGCCTTTGAGCAGCGGGCCGACGCCGACGCTCTGCAGCAGGTCCGGGTTCCCGAACGCGAGGTTGAGCGGGATGACGAGGACGACCTCGTCCCCCTCGTCCTCGACCTCGATCCCCTGTGCCCGGAACGCATCGAGCTGCGCCTCCGTGTAGCGGCCCGCGCGTGCCTTCGGCTCCATCTCGCCGTGGATCTGGCTGTGCGCGCGGTAGCCGACGGTTGCGAACTCGTTGGACAGCGTCCCGTTCATCGTCGGGTCGTAGCCGTGGTACGGCGTGAGCTGGACGCCCATCGCGGGGAGGAACTCCGTGTACGTGATCCATTGCTCCTCGGCGCCGACGACGCGGCGGGCGATCTGGAACTGCTGCTCGTCCGTGAGCGTGTCGGGGAGCGCGGCGACGATGCGGTTGTGCTCGCGTGCGAACAGCGTGTGCACGCCCGTGAGCGCGATGTTCTCGTTCGCACGGACGTCACCGGCGACGACCGCGTTCGTCGGCGTCACGACGAGTCGCCCCATCAGGTCCATCGCCGGTGCGGACGATGCGTCACCGCGTGCGTCCACGCGCGGGAGGTAGTTGCCCGGGAGGAGCAGCGAGCCGCGGTTGTTCGCGAGGTTGCCGTCGACGGGCCCGCGGCGCAGCCACTCGAGCCGTGCGTTCGATCCGCCGTAGACGTTCCACGCATCGATCCAGGTGCTGACGGTGTTGATCTGCTGCCGCTTCGTCGTGACTCCGGTCCCCGGCGCCGCAGGCGTGCGCGCGAAGCCGATCGCACCGAAGTCGTTCGTGAAGTCCTCCAGCGGGTCGCCCGGGTCGAACGCGATCGTCGCTTTCTCACCGGGCGTCTCGTCGCGCAGGCCGAAGGTGTGATCCATGAACTGTCCCCAGAGCCATCCCCACTGCGAGATGCCGTTCTCGGAGAAGATGTTCTGGGCGCGGTCGTTGAAGATCCGGTTGCTGACGTAGCGCACCGGAGGCCCGCCGGCCATGCTGCCGACACCGTCCGGGTACGCCGCGGGCGTGACGCGCAGGTACGGCGTCCCGGCCTGGCCCCACTCCGGATGCACGATGTTGTTGCCGCTGCCGTCGAACGAGCGGAGCTCGACTCCGTCCGCTCCACGAGACGCTGCACTCGGCACGAGCGCGAGCAGCGCAATAGAAGCCGCGAGGGCGAATCTGGGCATGCAGCCCTCCTTCCCGGCGAGGATGGACGGCCGCTTCGTCTAGCCCCCGACGTCGCGTATGTGGAGGTTGCCGGGGCTCCCTCTTGCTTCCCCCGGACCGCCTACGAGCATTGCGCCGGGCCTGCGCAAAATCAACCCCCGCTACGTAAGAATCGCCAGGCGGCGAGCGCGGCGGCGTCGACATCGTCGACGTAACGGCTGCAAGGACACTCGACTGACGTCGGAGATCCGTCGCAGCAAACGCGCATCGTGTGTCTCGATTGTCGTGGTCGCACTGTTCGCGACCGGGAAGGGCGGGGCATCACCTCCTTCGCGTTCCGTCCTCCAAAGTGTGGCAAGAAAGCCGTCACGTGTCTGTGCCGGCTCTGTGACAAAAGTGGAACGCCGTCAGTCCGCGAGAAACGGAACGAACGGGCCGAGGTCGACGGGGCCGCCGGTCGGCAACTCGTCGCGCACGCAGATCGCTTCTCCGAACAGCGGCGCCTCGCGCGCCTTCAGCCAGCTCCGGTAGACGTCCTGCTTCGCCACCCGCCGAAGCGAGACGCTCGCGGCGACCTCGGCCCGCGCGCGCGGCAGCAACCCGAGCGGCAGCGGCGGACCGAGCGCGCGCACGGCGAAGCGCCCGTCGGCGGTGTCGATCGTGATGGTCTTTCCGACGCGCACCGTGAAGAGCTGTGGCGGCGTCAGCGTCGCAACCGCCCAGCCGCGCACGGCATCCCCGAGCCAGGGCGCCGCCGGCTCCGCCTCCACGAGGCGCACCGATTGATCGGCGTACGTCGTCAGGAAGTCCTCGACCTGCCGCGGCGGCGGCGGGGGCGGCTTGAACCGCGCCTCGACGGCGTCTCGCGCGAGCCGGTCCGCGATCAGGGCGCGCCCGTCGAGCACCGTCAGCTGCGACCGCCGCAGGCCGGTCACGTACCGCGAGCGCGAGCCGCCGAAGCGGCCGATCACGATCCCGTGCTCCGCGGCGAGCACGCTCACCGGATCGGGCGGGATCTCGGCGCGCAGCACCTCGCGCTCGAGCAGCGCGCTCGCCGCGATGTCGATGTCGCCGGTCAGCGCGGCGAGCCTCGCGGTCGCCGAGCGGGAGATCCGCATTCGTCCGCCGTCGAACGTGCACCGCGTGTCGCGCGGGAGAATCAGCTGGCCCTCCGTCAGCGATTCGTCGAACGTATGGCGCACCATCGTCGGCGCATCGCACAGACGGCGATCGCGCGCCCACAGCCACGTGCACGCGGCGGCGGTCTTGTCGGGATCCTGCCCCGCGGCGCTGAACGTCGCCCATCCCCATGACCAGACCGAGTCAATGGCCGTCTCGCGTGCGACGTGCTTCGCGGCGAGCGCTTCGAGCTTCACCACCTCCAGCCACGCCGAGCGGGGCCTGAGTCCCTCGCGCCCGCCCTGGCCGAGCACCGACTGGAACTGCAGCTCGAGCGCGATGCGCTGGGCGGGGATCCCGATCTCCGTCAGGTGCCGGACGAGGCCGCGTAGGCCCTGCCGCATGACGCGGCTCGCCCGAACGGGACCGAGCTTGGAGAGGCCGCGCGAGTTCGGCGACGTGAAGTAGACCTGCCGGACGAGCAGCGCGGCATCGGCCACCGCACGCCACCAATCGGCCGCCTCGCCGCCCGTGTAGGGCGGGTTCGCGATCGTGATCGCGGGCCGGGCGCCGAGCTTCTTCAGCTCCTGCACCAGCGCGAGGACGTTGCCGCGGTACTGCGCGTTCGTGTCCGACCACGGGGTCGGCGTCTGCGCGCCGAAGAGCTCGTTGAGCGCGATCACCGGCGTCGCGCAGCCGGTGACGGAGACCGCGAAGTCGAAGAGGCGCCGCGCCCGGTCGGGGATCGTCGCCGGGTCGGCGGGCGCGGTCGGCGTCCCGACGCGTCGATTGAAGTTGAGGTCGAAGAAGATCGTCGCGGCGCCCGCGGCACGCATCTTCGCCGGCGTCTCGGTGCCGGACGAGACCGCGAGCACCATCCCCGGCTTCCACGGGATCGGCGCGTCGTGACCCGCGTAGTCGACCCAGTACGGCTGCGTGTCCGGGAGTCCGCACACGGCTGCGCGTGCTCCGGGCGCGGCGGCGCAGGCCCACGAGCATGCAGCGCAAGCGGCGGTGAGAGCTGCGGCGACCCGCTTCACCTTCCCTTGAGGCTAGCGGCGGCGGCCGACGTGCGCCCGCGTCACGTCGGCGGGCGTACGGCAGCCGACGAGCTGGAGGGCGAGGCGGATCTCCTCCTGGAGCAGTTCGAGGACCCGGCGCGCGCCGGCCTCGCCGCCGACGACGAGCCCCCACAACGGCGCACGTCCGACCAACACCGCACGGGCGCCGAGCGCGAGCGCGCGGACGACGTCGGCGCCGCGCCGGACGCCGCCGTCGACGAGCACCTCGACGCGTCCGTCGACCGCCTCCACTACTTCCGGCAGAGCGTCGATCGTCGCCGAGACGCCGTCGAGCTGCCGGCCGCCGTGATTCGAGACGACGATGCCGGACGCGCCGTGCTCGCACGCAAGCAGTGCGTCCTCGGCCGTGAGCACGCCCTTCACGACGACCGGGAGACCGGCCGACGATGCGAACCGCTCGACGTCCTTCCAGGAGACGGACGGCGAGACGAGCTCGAACGTCTCCAGCGGCTTCAGCCCGCCCCGGCCGAGCGACGGCACCGAGATCTCGGACGGAAGCGTGAAGCCGGTGCGGAAGTCGCGCTCGCGGCGGCCGAGCACGGGCGCGTCGACGGTGAGCACGAGCGCGCTGAAGCCTTCGGCGCACGCCTGTTCGATGAGGTGGTGCGTGACGCCCTCGTCGCGGAACACGTAGAGCTGGAAGAACCGGGTGACCCCCGTCGCTGCGACCTCGGCGGGTGTCGACGTCGACATCGTCGAGAGGCACATCCCCGTCCCGACTGCACCCGCCGCACGCGCCATGCCGACCTCGCCGTCCGGGTGCGCGACGCGCAGGAACGCAACGGGCGCGACGAGCAACGGCATCGACACCTCCTCCCCGAGCACGGTCGTCGCCGTCGACGGCTCGCCGACGTCGACGAGCGCACGGGGACGGAGGAGCCAGCGGCGGAAACCCTCGACGTTCTCGCGGAGCGTCCACTCGTCGCCAGCGCCGCCCGCGTAGAACCCGTAGGCGCCTGGGTCGAGGCGCTCGGCCGCGAGCGCCTCGTAATCCCAGACGTTTAGCGGCTCCACCGGCGTGGAGCCTAGTGGGGTCAGTCGCGCTGCAGGAAGGGATCGACGTAGAGGTCGTCGATCAGCAGGTCGTCGTCGGCGAAGATCTGGATCTGCATCGACTTCGTCCCGAGCGGTGCGACGAGCGCGCTGAAGAGGCACGAGATCTTCGTCGCCGGCGCCCAGTCCGAGCCGGCCGTGGTGCCCCCGCCGTCGAGGATCGAGAGGATGCCGAGAAGGCTGCGTGCGACGACGCGGACGCGGAGCTTGGCGGATGTGCCGTTCGCGCTCTTGGCGAAGAAGCGGAAGCCCGGATACGTGGTGCCGTAGCAGACGTTGATCGACGCGCTCGAACCCCTGGGGAGCAGCAGAGAGTGGCTGTCGCGCGTCGAGTGGACGAAGAACGTCTCGTTGCCGTCGACGACGCGGGCGCCGCCGGAGAGCGACCAGTTGGTCGAACCCGACTCGAATCCGCCGTTCGGCGCGAAGTAGTACTTGAGCGGGTCGTTCCACGGTGCGAACACCGCAGAGGTCGAGCCGCAGTTGCCGCCGAGAAGCCCCGGCAAGAGATCCGCCTTCGCGGTCGTCGCCGACGAAAGCGCGAGCGCGATGACGGCGCTGAGAAGACCCAGCCGAAAGATCAGACGTGCCACAGTTGCCCCTCCCTGGTTGCCGCAGTGCCGACTCATCGTCCGCGGCGCGCGGGTTTCCACCATCACCCGAAAGGGTGTGATTGCGCCCGCTGGATCCCCCGTCCGAGTGAAGCTCGCGCGTGCGAGACGACCGATGATCTGAGTGTGGCGATCACTGCGGCCCCGGTCTCGTCCGCCGCGCCACGCGCGGCTGAGCTCGATGTTGACAACGACGCGCTGATACGCCGTCAGCGGGAGCGTGCCGCCGCAGCGCGACTCCAACAGCGCGTGCGCTACGCATCGTCGGGGGCCGCACTCGGATTCGTCCTCGCCGCGACGCTCCTCGCGGTGCTGGTGCACGACGGCCCGCGCATGTCGTGGTTGACCGCGCTCACGTTCACCGCGGTCTACGCGGCGGTTGCCCGCGTCGGGTTCGAGGTGGGAACCGGTTGGGCGATTCCGACGGAGCTCGTGCTCGTCCCGATGCTCTTCGCCCTGCCGCTCCGCGCGGTCCCGCTCGTCGTCGGAGCCGCACTCCTCGCGCAGTCGCTCGCGGACCGGCGGCGCCCGTCGGTCGAGCGTCTCCTACTCCTCCTGCCCGGCGCGCTGCACACCCTCGGGCCGGTCACGGTGCTCGCGGTCCTCGGCGGTCTTCCGCTTCGCTGGAGCGCGTGGCCGATCTACCTCCTCGCACTGGCAGCACAGTTCGCGCTCGATTTCGCGGCGGCTGCTGCCACGAGCGGCTTCGGGCTCCAGGTGCCGATCCGGCAGCTGGCGCGCTTCATGGGGTGGGTCTACCTCGTCGACGCCGCGCTGGCGCCGATCGGGCTCGCGCTTGCGTTCGCGACGCGCGACCACACGTGGCTCGTCGCGCTCGCGCTTCCGCTCGTCGGCCTGCTGCGCCACTTCGCGCGCGAGCGGCAGCGGCGGATCGACCACGCGCTCGAGCTCTCCGACGCCTACCGCGGAACGGCGTTCCTGCTCGGCGACGTCGTCGAGGCCGACGACGCGTACACGGGGACGCACAGCCGCCACGTCGTCGATCTCGTGCTCGCCGTCTGCGACGACCTCGGCATGACCGCTGCCGAGCGCCGCGACGCCGAGTTCGTCGCATTGCTGCACGACGTCGGCAAGATCCGGATCCCGGCGGCGATCATCAACAAGCCTGCCGCGCTCGATCCTGACGAGCGCGCGCTGATCGAGCTGCACACGATCGAGGGGCAGAAGATGCTCGAGCAGGTCGGCGGCCTGCTCGGCGACGTCGGCAGGCTCGTTCGCTCGTGCCACGAGCGCTGGGACGGCGACGGGTACCCCGATGGGCTGGCCGGCGAGGGCATTCCGCTGATCGCGCGCATCGTCTGCGCCTGTGATGCATTCAGCGCGATGACGACCGACCGCCCGTACCGCGCCGCGCGCTCGCACGACGAGGCCGTGGCGGAGCTCATTCGCTGCTCCGGCACGCACTTCGACGCGCGCGTCGTCGAGGCGCTCGTCCGCGCAATGCAGTAGCGCTCGCGGTCGCGGCCGGCCGTCCGCGCGTGCTGTGGACGAATCGGCACACAAGTTTCGCAAAGGACACCTTGCGGAGAGACCCGCGCAGCCGCGACGATGATGGCGGGTGGCGGGTGGACTTTCCCCACCCGGGTGGGGACGCGCGCTCGTGTACAACCAACAGTCGGCGTAGGGGCGTACGCTCAACGCGTGACGCAGTTTCACTTCACGCCGGCGCGCTACTGCGAGTGGATCCGCGCCGACGTGCCGCGCTACGACGAGCTGCAGGACGAGGTCGCCCGGGCGACTGAGGGCGTCCGTGCGACGAGCGTGCTCGACCTGGGCGTCGGCACCGGCGAGACCGCGACGCGCGTGCTCGCGCGGCACCCAGGAGCGAGGCTCACCGGCATCGACGAGAGCCCCGAGATGCTCGCCGCGGCTGCGGACGGCCTCGACGGCGACCTGCGCGTCGGGCGCCTGGAGGACGCGCTTCCCGACGGGCCGTTCGACCTGGTGATCTCGGCGCTCGCCGTCCATCACCTCGACGGAGCCGGCAAGCGCGATCTCTTCCGCCGCATCGCCGCCGTGCTCGCTCCCGGTGGGCGGTTCGTCCTCGGCGACGTCGTCCTCGCCGACGTCCACGTCACGCCGACGACGCCCGGCTACGACCGCCCGGACACCGTCGACGACCAGCTCGCGTGGCTACGCGAGACCGGGCTCGACGCGCGCGTGACCTACGCGCGCGACGATCTGGCGGTGCTCAGCGCCGACGCCCGAACCACGAGCCGCCGCGCAGCGGGCGCGGGTCCTCGCCGAGCGCCATCGCCGCCACCTGCAGATCCTCCGGCTTGAGGCACATCAGCTCGTCGTGGGTGAGGTGCTCGACCGCACCCGCGTCGGCGAGCCGCAGCGCCTGCGCGTTCAGCGCCTGCTCGAACAGCGTGCGCGCGAATCGCGCGTTGCCGAACGACTCGTCCCGCTCGGCGTTGAGGAAGATCGCGCGCAGCGTCGACTCCGTCCCGTCGCCGAGCGTGTACTCCGCCTCCAGCGCGAAGCGCCGGAAGATCGCGACGAGCTCGTCCTCCGAGTAGTCCGGGAACTCGATCTCGCGGGAGAACCTCGACCGCAGCCCGGGGTTCGACTCGAGGAACCGCCGCATCAGCCGCGGGTAGCCCGCCACGATCACCACGAGCCGGTGGCGGTTGTCCTCCATCCGCTTCAGCAGCGTCTCGATCGCCTCGTCGCCGAAGTCGAGCCGCTCGCCCTCGCGCGCAAGCGAGTACGCCTCGTCCACGAACAGGACGCCGTCGAGCGCGCGCCGCACGACACGCTCCGTCTTGATCGCCGTGAGGCCGACGTACTGGCCGACGAGCCCCGCGCGGTCGACCTCGACGAGGTGCCCTCGCCGCAGGAGCCCCATCGAGCGGTACATCTGCGCGAGCAGCCGCGCCACCGTCGTCTTGCCGGTGCCGGGATTGCCGAGGAAGACGAGGTGCTGCGTCGTCGCCACCTCCGACAGCCCCGACTCCTTGCGCCGCGCCTGCACGCGGAGAAAGGCGACGAGCGCCCGCACCTGCTCCTTCACCGACTCGAGCCCCGGCAGGGAGTCGAGCTCGGCGAGCAGCTCGTCGAGCGGGACGGGCGGCTCCTGCTTGCGGAGGAAGTCGAGCTCCAGCTCCTCGCCGACGGTCGCGCGCAGCTGTTCCCCGAGGTTACGGATCGATTCGAGCGGGTTCGGCGGCATCGCCGGTCACGGTACCCGTTACGGTGCGCGCCGATGCAGAATCCGATGGCCCCGGACGAGCTCGAGCGCTACGCGACGGCGATCGTCCGTGGGGCGATCTCGCTGAGGCGCGGCGACGACCTCATCGTCCGCGCGAACCCCGGACACCGCGAGCTCGTCGTCGCGCTCGCCGAGGCGGCCTACGTCGCGGGCGCCCGCTGCGTCGAGCCGGTGATCGACGACCCGCGCGTCACCGCGGCGAGAATCCTCCGCGGCCGCAACGAGGCGATCGGCTACACGCCGCCGTGGCACCTCGCGCGCGCCCGCGCGAGCAAGCAGGAGCGCACGGCCGTGATCCAGATCATCGGCGAGTTCGAGGCCGAGGTCCTCGGCGCGCTCCCGCCCGAGCGCGTGGCGGAGGACACGAAGCGCCGCCTGGCAAGGTCGCCGCTCCGGCGCGCACGCGCGGAGCGGCGGCAGCGGATCGCGATCTGCGCGTGGCCGACCCCGGAATGGGCGGCGCGCGTCTATCCCGAGCTCACCGGGGCGAAGGCAGGGCGCGCGCTCGCGGCGGACCTCCTCCGCTTCTGCCGGATCGGTCCCGGCGACGCGCCGGGATACAAGGGCTGGACGACGCACCTGACCGCGCTCCGCCGCCGCTCGTCGAAGCTGACGCGACTCGCGCTTCGCGAGCTCGAGCTGCGCGGCGACGGCACCGAGCTCCGGTTCCGGCTGTCGCCCGACGGCGTGTGGCGCGGCGGCGGCGAGACGACGCGCTGGGGCCACCGCATCTCGCCGAACATCCCCACCGAGGAGAACTTCACGAGCCCCGAGGCGGCCGCGACGGAGGGAGTCTTCCGCTGCACGCGCCCGCGCCACTTCGGCGGCCGCGTGATCGAAGGACTCGCAGGGGAGTTCAGGCGCGGCCGCCTCGTTCGCCTGGAGGCCTCACGCGACGAGGACCGCGACTGGCTCGCGCGTTTCATCGGCTCGATCCCGAACGCCGACCGGATCGGCGAGGTCGCGCTCGTCGACTCGACGTCGCGGGTCGGGCAGGCCGGTCGCATCTACCACAACACGCTGCTCGACGAGAACGCGACAGCGCACATCGCGTTCGGCCGCGGGTTCGACCACACGCGCGTGAACCCGACGGCGCGCGGCCACCGAGGCGTCAACCAGTCACGCACGCATATCGACGTGATGATCGGCACGGACGACCTCGAGGCCGTCGGCGTGACGGCGAAGGGCCGGCGCGTGACGCTCCTCCGCGACGGCCTGTGGCGGATCTAGATGCGGGGATGGTCCCGCGCCTGCCCCGGACCGGCCACTGACCGAGGCAGGCGCTTCCCTCGCAGTTCTAATACGTGACTGTGAAGGACACCAGGTCGGTCCTCGTGCGGAACGGGCCCCCGCGGGTGGCCCGGACGCCGAACCGCACCTCGCCGCTCGCCGAGACGTACGCCGCCGGAGAGGTCGAGACCCACCACGAGTAGATGTCGTAGGTGCCGCACGTCCAGCCGTCGACCTTCTGCCACGTGCTCGTCTGCCAGTTCCAGACCCGCAGCGCGAGCGAGGCATTCGCGGTACAGCTCACGTCGTAGTCCACGTCGAGCTCGGAGAGCGTCGCGCGCTGCGGCGCCGTCAGCGTCACCGACGCATAGAAGTCCGAGACGTACTGCGACCCGCTCCAGGCGGCCGTGACCTGGTAGCGCGACCCGTCGTCGCTCGCGAGGCTGCCGAGCGAGCCGCTGTAGAGCGACCCGCTGACGATCCGCGTCGCGGTCGGCGCGAGCGTCACCGTGATCGGCGCGCGCGTGGGCGTCGCCGAGACGGACGCCGACGGAGGGCTCTCGTTGCGCGACGCGTCGACGGCGCTCACGGCATACGTGTACGCGCGACCGGCAACGAGGCCCGTATCCGTGTACGAGCTGCCGGTTGCCGTCGCCACCGGCACCCCGTCGCGGTAGACGCGGTAGTACGAGAGGTCCGCTTCCGAGTTGTCCGCCCAGTCGAGCGTCACCTGCTCGGACCCGGCGGTCGCCACGAGCCCGGTCGGCGCGGCCGGCGCGGTCGTGTCCGGGGGCGGCGGCGGGCCCGCGGAGCGCATCGAGAGACGCAGCGCCTTGCGGCCCTCGTACGCCTGCAGCGACGGCGTGTTGTACGAGAACTGCTCGCCGACGGATGCATCGAGGTTCTCCGCGCCGATCGAAGCGACGGCGCCGTAGTCCTTCGCCGCGTCGCCGAAGTTGACGTCCTGCCACTGGTAGACGACGTCGTTCGTGCCCTCCTCGAGGATCGCCTCGAAGGTCGCGTTGCCCGTCTGCGGGTAGTGCACGACGCCGTGCCACTCGACCACGAACCTGCGGTCGGGCGCGGTGCCGGTCGTACGCGTCCAGATCGACCCGCCTGCGGACGGGTTGAGGTCGTCCCAGAACGGCGCGAGGAACCCGTTCGGCGCCGACGGGTGCGGCAGGTCGAGGTTGTTGTACGCGCCCCCGACGTCGTCGGCGAAGCCGATGATCCCGTTCGACCCCACCTTCGCCTGCGTCACAGCGTGCCCATAGAACGAGAACGCGAACGGCAGGTTGACGACGGCCTGCACGTCGTCGCCCGTGATGCCGAGGTTGGTGCCGCCCGCGGTCGCGTCGACCCACGCGTACGGGGCGTCCTCGGAGCGGTAGTTCACCTGCGCGGAGCCGCCGACGGACACGGACTTCGCAACCGCGCCGACGGAGGCCGTCGCCGTCAGCGTCACGGCGCCCGCCGCCGACGGCGTGAACGTCCCGGTGTAGAGCCCGTCGCCGCGCGGCGTCATCTCCACCGCCTGGCCGGCGGCGGTCACCGTGAGCGTCGCGCCGGGCGACGCACAGTTCGTCGCGATCACAGTCACCGGCAGGCCTTCGTTGACCGCGACCTGGAAGCCGCCCACCGGCTGCTCGAGCAGGATCTGCGGCTGCCCCGAGCACGCGAGCGCGCGCCCCGCATCGAGGCGCGCCTTCGTGCGGCTGAACTCGACGAGGCTGGCCGTGATCGGATCCGCGGTGCCCATGAGGAGCGCCTTGATCCCGACCGCCGTCGCGTCCGGGAACGCCGACTTGACGAGCGCCGCGGCGCCGGAGAGGTGCGGCGTCGCCATCGACGTGCCGTCGAAGTACTCGTACCCCCCGCCCGGAACGGTCGAGAGGATGTTGACGCCCGGCGCGCCGAGGTCGACCGACTGCTTGCCGAAGTTCGAGAAGTACGCCTTGTCGTCGTTCTGATCGGTCGCGGCGACCGAGACGACGTTCGGCGTGCCGTAGCTCGACGGATAGTGCGGCGAGGAGTCGTTGTCGGCCGCGTCGTTGCCCGCCGCGGCGACGAAGAGGGCGCCCTTCGAGTCCGCGTACGCGATCGCGTCGGCGAGCGCCTGGTCGTAATCGGCCCCGCCCCACGAGTTGCTCATGATCTGCGCGCCCTCGTCGGCGGCGTAGAGGATCGCGCTCGTCGCATCGGCGTCCGAGCCCGAGCCCGAGGCATCGAGGAACTTGAGCGCCATCACCTTCACGCCCGGCGCGATGCCGGCGACGCCGACGCCGTTCCCGGCACGCGCCGCGATCGTTCCCGTGACGTGCGTGCCGTGCTGGTTGTCGTCCTGCGCGTCCGCGTCGTGGTTGACGAAGTCCCAGCCGTGGACGTCGTCGACGTAGCCGTTGCCGTCGTCGTCGACGGCGTTGCCGGCGAGCTCGCCGGGGTTGGTCCACTGGAGCGCGGCGCCGAGGTCGGGGTGCGAGAAGTCGACGCCGGTGTCGATCACCGCGACGGTCACGGCCGGCGACCCGGTGGAGACGTCCCACGCGGAGAGGAGGTCGATGTCGGCGCCGGCCCGGCCGGCAGAGCCGTTCACGGTCTGGCCCGTGTTCGCGAGGCCCCAGAGCTGCCCCCAGGACGGGTCCGCCGGGGCAAGCGCATCCGCATGGACGCGGTAGTTCGGCTGTGCGTAGCGGACGGCCGGGTCGTCGGCGAGCACCTTCAGCGCGTGCCGGACGTCGTCGGCCCCGCCGAGCTCGGCCTTGATCCGGGCCCAGCGCTTCTTGACCTTGACACCGGCCTTTTGCAGGGCTTTCTCCTGCTCCTTGTCCGACGCGCCGGCCTTGAACCCGACGATCAGCTCGCCGGGAACGGCTTCGCCCTTCGGATGCTTCGGCGCCGCCGGCGCCCAGGACACGACACCGAGCAGCGCGACGACGAGCGCGGCCGCCGCAGAACAGACCACACGACCCATGAGACCCCCTCGGAAATTGACCCGGGGCAGCATAACCCACTTTTTCCTGGTTGCAAACTGCATTCATCGCATCAGGTATAGTTAACTCGGTTAATGATTCGCACGGTTAACGATTCGGTGGCGATCGCGAACCGGCTGAGGCCGGCGCTGCTGCGTCTCGCCCGCCTGCTGCGCCGCGAGGTGCACTCGCTCGGAGTCACCGGCGGCCAGGTGACCCTCCTCGTCGGGATCAAGAACCGCCCGGGGATCACCGCCGCCGAGCTCGCCGAGCAGGAGCGGATCTCGGCACCGGGGATGTCCGGCCATCTGGTGCGGCTCGAGGCGGCGCAGCTGATCCGGCGCGAGCGCGCGAGCGATCGCCGCCGCGTGGAGCTCTTCCTGACCGAGGAGGGCGAGCGCGTGCTCCGGTCGGTGAAGAAGAAGCGGACGGCGTGGCTCGCCGAGCGGCTGGAGCGCCTGTCGCCGGGCGAGCGCCAGGCCGTCGAGGCCGCTCTGCCGGCGCTCGAGCGGCTGCTGGACGAGGGCGAGTGACGCTCCTCAGGCTCGCCGGGCGCCGCACGTTCACCTCGCTCCGCCGGCACAGGAACTACCGCCTCTTCTTCGCCGGGCAGCTCGCCTCCGTCTGCGGGACGTGGATGCAGAACATCGCGATGTACTGGCTCGTGCTCACGCTGACGCACTCCGCGGTCGCGGTGGGCGTGCTCTCGCTCTGCCGCTTCGGGCCGTTCACGCTCTTCGGCCTCGTCGCGGGCGTCGTCGCCGACCG
The DNA here is from genome assembly GCA_036505325.1 of Gaiellaceae bacterium. Lineage (GTDB taxonomy): Bacteria > Actinomycetota > Thermoleophilia > Gaiellales > Gaiellaceae > PALSA-600. Next base: position 12,517 of record DASXTR010000107.1, on the reverse strand, counting down.
CCTCGACAACCGCCGCACCGTGATCGTGACGCAGTCGGTGCAGATGACCTTCTCGGCGCTGCTCGCCGCCGTCACGGTGCTCGGCCACGTGCAGGTGTGGCAGGTCTATGCGATCGCCTTCGCGACCGGGTCGGCGCTCGTGCTCGACGCGCCGTCGCGGCAGAGCCTCACGTTCCAGATGGTGGGACGCGACGAGCTGCCGAACGCCGTCGCGCTCAACTCGAGCCTCTTCAACACGGCGCGCATCTTCGGGCCGGCGCTTGCGGGCGTCCTGATCGCCGCGGTCGGCGCGGGCTGGTGCTTCGCGATCAACGCCGCGAGCTTCCTGGCCGTGCTCGCAGGCCTCCTCGCGATGCGCGTCGACGACCTCTACCCGCTCGACCGGCGCGACCGCCCGACGCTCTGGAAGGGCTCGCGCGAGGGCTTCGCCTACGCGCGCCGCTCGCGCCCGGTCAAGGTCGTGCTGGCGATGATGGTCGTCTTCGCTTCGATCTGCTTCAACTTCAACATCCTCCTCCCGATCCTCGCGAAGCAGACGCTCGACGCGGGGCCGCGCACGTTCGGGGTCCTCTCCGCCTGCTTCGGGGCCGGCGCGCTCGTGGGCGCCCTCGGCTCGGCCGCGCTCGCGCGCACGAGCTGGCGGGTGATGTTCGCCGGCGCGGCCGGGTTCGGGCTCTGCGAGCTCGCGATCGCGCCGCTCCGGAGCGTCGCCCTCGTCGGCATGCTGCTCTTCGTCTGCGGCGTGTTCTTCACCGCGTACACGGCGAACTCGAACGCCGCGATCCAGCTCGAGAGCCCCGATTACATCCGCGGGCGCGTGCTCGGGCTCTACTACTACGCGTGGAACGGCCTCGCGCCCGTGGGAAGCGTGCTCGTCGGCTGGCTCTGCGCCGTCGGGGGCACCACGCTCGCGTTCTCGGTCGCCGGCACGTGCGCCCTCGGCGTGACGGCCGCGGCGGCCGTCGCCGTCAAGCGTCCACGGGACGTCGCGCAGGCCGTCCGAGCGGAGCCCGCCGAGCAGCTGGCGGCCTGACGCCTCCCGAATTGACAACGGAGGGGTCGTACGAAACGATCCCGGCGCGCGCCGTTTTGGCACGGACCCCGATCGGACAACTTTTGGAGCGCCGCCGATGGCAGAAGTGAGCTTTGATCACGTCAGCAAGATCTACCCGGATGGGTATCGGGCGGTCAGTGACATCAACCTCGGCATTCGGGACGGCGAGTTCATGGTGCTCGTCGGCCCGTCCGGCTGCGGAAAGACGACCGCACTCCGCATGGTCGCCGGGCTCGAGGACATCACCGAAGGCCAGCTGAAGATCGGCGAGCGCGTCGTCAACCACGTCGCGTCGCGCGACCGCGACATCGCAATGGTCTTCCAGAGCTACGCGCTGTACCCGCACCTCTCGGTCTACGAGAACATCGCGTTCGGCCTGCGTCTGAAGAAGGTGCCGAAGGACGAGGTCGACAAGCGGGTGCACGCCACGGCTCGCCTGCTCGGTCTCGAGGATCACCTGAAGCGGAAGCCGAAGGCGCTCTCGGGCGGCCAGCGGCAGCGCGTCGCGATGGGGCGCGCGATCGTCCGCCAGCCGCAGGCGTTCCTGATGGACGAGCCGCTCTCCAACCTCGACGCGAAGCTGCGCGTGCAGATGCGCGCGGAGATCGCGCGCCTGCAGAACGACCTCGGCGTGACGACGATCTACGTCACCCACGACCAGATCGAGGCGATGACGATGGGCGACCGCGTCGCCGTCATGCGCAAGGGCGAGCTCCAGCAGGTCGACGACCCGCAGACGCTCTACGACCACCCGAACAACCTGTTCGTCGGCGGGTTCATCGGCTCGCCGGCGATGAACATGCTCCACGTGGGCCTCGAGGCGGACAACGGCTCGCTCATCGCGACTGTCGGCCAGCAGAAGGTCCGGCTCTCCGACCGCGCGATCGCGGCGCGTCCCGCACTGAAGTCGTACGCCGGACGCGAGATCATCCTCGGCATCCGGCCGGAGAACCTCGAGGACGCCGCGCTCGCAGGCGACGCCGAGACGGGCGCCCGCCTGCGCGGCGAGCTCGTCCTCAAGGAGGCGCTCGGGTCGGAGATCATGGCGCACCTCGCCGTCGAGGCGCGCGTCGCCGAGACGGACGAGACGCGCGAGCTCGCCAGGGACGTCGGTGCGCCCGAAGGCGAGCAGGAGATCGGGATCGAGGAGGGCAAGACGATCCTCGTCGCCCGCTTCAACGCCCGTTCGCGCGTGAAGCAGGGCGAATCGACCGACGTCGCCGTCGACACGGAGTCGCTTCACTTCTTCGACCCCGAGACCGGCGCGGGCATCTATGACAGCACGAAAGGAGACGGTTCATGAGGAAGGTGACGCTCGGGTTCGCCGTGGTCGTCGTGCTGGTCGGGGCGCTCGTCGTCGCGAGCTACGGCGGAGCGGCGAAGAAGGCGCCGGCAAGCCCAAGCCACGCGAAGGTCTCGGGCACCGTGACGATGCTCGCGGTCTGGACCGGTGCCGAGGGAGATTCGTTCAAGGCGGTCCTCGCCGGGTTCAAGAAGAAGAATCCGAACATCACGGTCAAGTACAAGTCCGCGACGGACCCCGCCGCCGCACTCTCGACGGCGATCCAGGGCGGGAACCCGCCCAACCTGGCGGCGCTCCCCAACCCCGGGCTCATGAAGGACTTCGCGGGCCGCGGCGCGGTGAAGCCGATCACGTTCGCGAAGGGCACCGTCGCCAAGAACTACTCGAGTGACTGGGTCAAGTTCGGCACCGTGAACGGGAAGCTCTACGGCGTCTTCTTCAAGGGCGCCAACAAGTCGACGGTCTGGTACAACGTCCACTCGTTCAAGAACGCGGGCGTGAAGCCGCCGAAGTCGTGGAGCTCCCTCCTCACGACGGCGAAGACGCTCCGGGCGTCGGGCGCGACGGCGTACTCGATCGGCGGCGCCGACGGCTGGACGCTCACAGATCTCTTCGAGAACCTGTACATCCGGAACGCCGGCCCGGCGAAGTACGACCTGCTCAGCGATCACAAGATCCCGTGGACCGACGCATCGGTGAAGAGCACGCTCAAGCTGATGGCGCAAGTCTTCAGCGATACGTCGAACATCGCCGGGAACCCGCTGCAGACCGACTTCCCGACGTCGGTCACGAACGTCTTCCAGCCGTCGAAGCCGAAGGCCGCGATGGTGTTCGAAGGCGACTTCGTCCCCAGTGCCGCGGCTGGCCAGACGAAGGCGAAGCCGAAGAAGGACTACAACGTCTTCCCGTTCCCGTCGGTCAACGGGAAGGGCGGCGACTACGTCGTCGGCGGCGGTGACGTGGTCTGCCTGTTCAAGGACACACCGGCCGCACGTGCGCTCATCACGTATCTCGCCTCCCCGGGGGCGGCCGAGATCTGGGCGAAGCGCGGCGGCTTCAGCTCGCCGAACAAGAACGTGAACCCCTCTGTCTATCCGGACGACATCACGCGGACTACGGCGAGCGCACTCGCCAAGGCCTCGACCTTCCGTTTCGACATGTCCGACCTCGCCCCGCAGGCGTTCGGCAGCCAGGACGAGTTCAGTGACCTGCAAGCGTTCCTCAAGAACCCGAAGAACATCAACGGCATCGCCGCGAAGCTCGAGAAGGACGCGAAGGCCGGCTACAAGAAGTAAGAGCCGGCGAAAGGCACAGAGGCGCATGACGAGCACCAGCGTGGGGGCGGAGTTCCCGGACGTCGTCCGGACTCCGCCCGCGCCTCCACCCGTCTCGCCGTTCCGTCAGGTGCTGCTGCCGTTCTCGTTCTTCGGCCCAGCGCTCCTCCTGCTGAGCGTCTTTCTCATCTATCCGGCGATCGCAACGGTCATCCGGGCGCTGTTCGACGACCGTGGCAAGAAGTTCGTCTGGCTCGACAACTTCGACCGGATGTTCAGCGACGACATCATCTACACGGCGATCAAGAACAACGTGATCTGGATCGCGATCGCGCCGCTGACGGTGACGCTGCTCGGCCTCGTGCTCGCGGTGCTGAACGAGCGGATCTCGTGGGCGAGCGCGTTCAAGGTCGTCCTCTTCCTCCCGCTCGCGATCTCGCTGTTCGCGGTCGGTGTGATCTGGCGCATCGTCTACCAGCAGGATCCCGATCAGGGCCTCCTGAACGCCGGCATCACGGTCGCCCACGACGTCTTCACGCCGCCCGGCGTCCTCCACAACGCGCTCCCGTCGGGGAACGCCCTCTCCAACCGGTTCGTGCTCAAGCAGCCGATCGCCGCCGGCGACACGGCGAAGCTCGCGCTCACGGGCATCCTCCCGGAGGACGTCCCGAGCGGCGCGAAGCAGGCGGTCGACCCGAAGCCGGAGTCCGGCAAGATCACCGGCGTCGTGTGGCGCGACTTCAAGCCCGGAGGCGGGAAGATCGGCGTGGTCGAGAAGGGCGAGCTCGGGATCCCGGGCGCATCGATCGACCTGCTGAAGGACGGGAAGAAAGTCGGCTCCGCGAAGACCGACGACGGCGGCGGCTTCACCTTCGACGGCGTGAGCGGGTCGGGTTACACGATGCAAATCGCGCCGGCCACGTTCAGAGCGCCGTTCGGCGGCGTCGAGTGGCTCGGCGCGAGCCTGGTCGTGCCCGCGATCATCATCGCCTTCCTCTGGACCGCCGTCGGGTTCGCAATGGTGGTGATCGGCGCCGGCCTCGCTGCGATTTCACGCGACGTGCTCGAAGCTGCGCGAACCGACGGCGCCTCCGAGTTTCAGATCTTCCGGCGCGTGACCGTCCCGTTGCTGATGCCGGTGCTGACGGTCGTCTTCGTCACGCAGATGATCGGCGTGCTGAAGGTGTTCGACATCATCTACGCCATTGCACCCGGCTCGGTCCGCAACGATGCGACGACGCTGGCGTTCGAGATGTGGCGGCGCTCGTTCAGCGGGCAGAACCAGTTCGGGTTCGGCGCAGCGATCGCGAGCTTCCTCATGCTGCTGTTCCTCCCGTACCTGATCTACCAGGTCCGCTCGCAGAGGAAGAACGCCTGATGGCGGTCGCCGAGGTCAGGCAGCCCGCGCTGCGCTCGGACGTCACGCCGATGACGATCGGGCAGCGATTCGCGAAGGTGCCGCTGAACGTCTTCCTGCTCGTCGTAGCGCTCCTCTGGGTCCTGCCGGCGGCAGGGCTGTTCGTGACGTCGGTGCTGCCGAAGGACATCGCGAACGCATCGGGCTGGTGGAACGTCTTCTCGAAGCCGAGCGAGGTCACGTTCGAGAACTACCGCAACATGTTCAACAACGACACGATCACGCACGCGTTGTGGGTGACGGCGCAGGTCACGCTCGGCGCGACGGTCCTTCCGGTCCTCCTCGCGTCGTTCGCCGCGTACGCACTCGCCTGGATCGACTTCCCCGGCCGCGACATCGCATTCGTCGGCGTCGTCGGGCTGATGGTTGTCCCGATCCAGATGGCGCTGATCCCGATCTTCTCGCTCTACAACAAGCTGAACCTCTTCGACACGATCCCCGGGCTCGTGCTCTTCCACACGGCGTTCGCGCTGCCGTTTGCGATCTTCCTGCTCCGAAACTTCTTCGCGGGGATACCGAAGGACCTGATGGAGGCGGCCCGCATCGACGGCGCGGGCGAGTGGAAGCTGTTCTTCAAGGTCGTGCTGCCGCTCGGCCTCCCGGCGATCGCGGCGCTCGGGATCTTCCAGGTGCTGTTCGTCTGGAACGACTTCCTCGTCGGGTTCACGCTCGCCCAGGACAACGTGCCGATCGCGCCGGCGCTGGCGGGCCAGCTGCGCCAGTTCGGGTCGAACCTCGACGTGATCGCGCCCGCGTCGTTCTTCTCCGCGGTGATCCCGCTGACGATCTTCGCGCTGTTCCAGCGTTACTTCGTGCAGGGACTGCTGGCAGGATCCGTGAAATGAACCTCGCGGAGCGCTCGGTCGAGGTGATCCTCGCCGGGCAGTCTCCGTCCGGCGGGTACGTCGCATCGCCGACCTTCGAGCAGTACCGCTACTCGTGGCTCCGCGACGGATCGTTCATCGCGGACGCGATGTCCCGCGCCGGAGCGGTCGAGAGCGCGGAGCGGTTCCTCGACTGGTGCGCCGGCATCGTGCGCGCGCGCCCGGAAGGGCCGTGGGACGCTCGCTACACGCTCGACGGCTCGCCGGACGACAGCGAGTGGCCGCATCACCAGCTCGACGGGCTGGGGCTCTGGGTCTGGGCCGCGCGCGGACACTGCGAGCGCCACGGAGTCGCCTCGCGGTGGGAGGACGCCTGCGAGCTCACCGTCTCGTACCTGCGCGAGCACTGGCACGACCCGTGCGTCGACTGGTGGGAGGAGCGCGAGGGCGTCCACGCCGCCACCGTCGGCTCGATCTGGGCCGCAACGCGGGACGAGCGCGCGCGGGACTTTGTGACAAGTTGTCACAAAGAAGAGCGGCTGGACGGATCGCACGCGTTTCTCGTCGCGCTCGGCCTCGCGCCCGTCGAGCACCTCGAGCGGATCGAGCGCGAGCTCGGCTACCACCGCCATGGCGACGACGAGTACTACGGCGGCGGGTCGTGGATCATCCTCGCCGGCTTCACCGGCTGGGCGCGCGTCGCGTGCGGCCTCAACGCGTCGGCGCAGCTCGAGTGGATCGAGGCGCAGGCGACGGCGGACGGGGAGCTGCCGGAGCAGATGCCGCCGCTGCTGCGCCCGGAACGCTACGACCCGTGGGTCGAGAAGTGGGGGGCGCCGCCGCTTCCGCTCCTCTGGTCGCACGCGATGTACCTCACACTACGGTCGGTGATGGGACTCTGATCGCGATCGTCGGCTCCGGCCTCGCGGGGCTCGTGGCGCACACGACCCTGCGCGCCGGCGGGGTGGCCCCGGACGAGATCGTCGTCTTCGGCGCCGACGCCGACCCGGCCGGGCCATGGCGCACCCGGGCCACGGCCATACGCCAGACGCACATGCGCTCCGAATCCGACGGCCATCCATTTCCGCGCACCTTCCCCGGCCTCGCCGCGCGCGAGGCGGCCCGGACGCTCGATCCGTGGCCGCTGCTCCTCTCGGTCGCCGACCGCTACCGGCCGCGCGTCGGGGTCTTCCTGGACGCGGTCGACCGCGCGCGCGAGCGCTCCGGCTGGGACGACAGCCTCCGCGTAGGGCGAACTTTCCTTGTGACAACTTGTCACAAGGGTTTTCGGGTCGACGGTGACGGCCCGTATCGACACGTCCTGCTCGCGCTCGGGCACCCGGGGCTCGCGTGGCCCGACGACCGGGACGCGCGCTGCGTGCACGCCTACGAACCGCACGAGTACGCGCGCAAGGTGGCCGTGGTCGGCGCAGGCATGGCCGCGGCGACCGAGTGGCGGAACGCGCGTGCCGCCGGCGCCGAGGTGGTGTCGGTGCGCCGCCGCGAGCCCGTCCTGCGCCCGCTCAACCTGCCGCGGCCGCTGTTCACGAAGCGCGGCCTCGACGAGTACCGGCGCGGCGACCGCGCTGCGTTCCTGCGTGCGTTCTCGGCGCCGTCGTATCCGCGCGAGCTGCACCTCGACGTTCCCGTCGCGCCCGCCGTGCCCGACGACGCAGAGCAGGTCGTGTGCGCGACCGGCTTCCTCCGCGGGTACGCCCACGACCCGCTGTTGGCGAGGCTCGTCGACGAGCACGCGCTCGCGACTGTCGACGGGCTGCTCGTCCTGAACGACAACGCGACCGTGCCCGGTCTCACCGACGACACGCGCACGTTGGCGGTCTCGGGCGTCCACGCGCAGTGGTCGTTCCCCGCCGCCGACACGCTCTCCGGGATGCGCTGGGTGGCCCACCGGCTCCTCCGCCGATGTCGTACACGCTGAGAGGACGCATCGAGACGCGGCTCGCCGCAGCGGCGCTCCCGCTCGCGGCTGCGGTCGTCTGGTCGGCGGGCGCGCGCGAATGGTGGCCGCTCGAAGTGGCCGCGCTGATGCTCGGCGTGGGGCTCGTGCTCGACGCCGGCGCGTACCACCGTCTCCTGCCGTACCAGCCGGGCTGGGCTGCGGTGCCGCTCGGCCTCCTGGAACTGGGGTTCGTGCTCTGGTGCACAAGGGCTCTTCGCATCGGGGCGCCCTACGAGCCGGCGGTCGCGTTCTTCTTCCTGGCGTGGCTGTGGGCCCAGGTGCTCGGCCACGCGGCGCTTCCGCTCGCACGCTTCGAGTACGCGGAAGACGGCGGTGAGCTCGGCCGCGGCGGCGCGCCCCTCGGCGTCGCGGTGGCGCTCGTGCTGATCGCTGCGGGCGGCGTCGCATGGTTCACGCGGCCGCCGACCGTCCACCTCCACGGCGTCGTCCGCGGACCGCTCGTCCTCGACCACGCGCAGACGCTCGTCGGCGGCGTCGTCACGGGCGGGATCGTCGTGACCGCCGACGACGTGACCATTCGCGACGTCACCGTTCTCGGCGGTGACAACGGCATCGAGATCCGGGAGGCGCAGGACGTGCGGCTCGAGCGCGTGCGCGTGTCCGGCGCGCGCGAAGATGCGATCAACGCGCGTCAGAGCAGCGTCCAGATCGAAGACTGCGTGGTCGACGCGCCGCCCGGCACACAGGGCATCGACGTTTCGTTCGCGATGCACCACGGCATGAGCATGGTCGAGGGCTGTGTTGTCCATGGAGGCGACGTCGGGATCACGATGCACACGATGATGGGAGACATCCGCGAGAACGTCGTCGTCGGCGCCCGGCACCACGGCATCGAGCTGACCGAGATGTCGATGGGGAAGGTGGAGCGCAACGAGGTGCGCGGCACGAGAGGCGTCGGGATCTACTGCGGAGACCACTCCGTGTGCGAGGTCGAGCGCAACCGTCTCGTCGGCGGCGCCGGGCCCGGCGTGCTGGCGTTCTACTACGCCGGCGCGGAGCTCGCGCACAACGTGTTCGTCGACACGCCGCCCGCGGCGCACTCGCCGGACTCTACGCTGACGCGCTGATGCCGCCCAGGTTTCAGCTCGTTGCGCGCACGGGCCACCCGAGCTTCCTCGACCTGCCGTGGGACGAGCCGCTCGAGGAGTGGCAGTCGGAGCGCATCGTCGAGGTGGTGCGAGGCATCCACCGGCACGTCGTGCGCTTCGTCGACTACGACGGGCGGCTCTACGCGCTGAAGGAGCTGCCCCCGCGCCTCGCCCAGCGCGAGTGGACGCTCCTGCGGCGGCTGGAGGAGGACAACATGCCGGTGGTCGAGGCGGTCGGCGTCGTGACCCGCCCGGAGCTCGAGGCGGTGCTGATCACCAAGCACCTCGAGTTCTCGCTCCCGTTCCGCGTGCTCTTCGAGACGCGTGCGATCACCGACCTCCGCGGCGGCGTCCTGAACGCGGGCGCCGAGCTCCTCGTCCGCCTCCACACCGCAGGGTTCTTCTGGGGCGACGCCTCGCTCTCGAACACGCTCTTCCGCCGAGACGCCGGCGGGCTCGCCGCTTACCTCGTGGACGCCGAGACGGGCGAGCAGCACCCGGACCTCAGTGAGGGCCAGCGGCGGCACGATCTCGCGATCCTCGAGGAGAACGTCGTCGGCGAATTGCTCGACGTCGAGGCCGCGACGGGCATCGAGCTCCAGTTCGATCCGTGGGAGACGGCGCAGGATCTCGTCTCGCGCTACGAGTCCCTCTGGAGCGAGCTCACGCACGAGGAGTCGTTCGGCCCCGGCGAGCGCTGGAAGCTCGACGAGCGGCTGCGGCGTCTGAACGAGCTCGGGTTCGACGTCGAGGAGATCGAGCTCGTCGCGACCGATGACGGCTACCGGCTGAAGCTTTCGCCGCGCGTCGTCGAGCCCGGCCATCACCGGCGCCGGCTGCTGATGCTCACCGGCCTCGACGTTCAGGAGAACCAGGCGCGGCGGTTGCTCAACGACATCGCGAGCTTTCGCGCCGCGGTCGAGCGCGGCGACGGGCGGAAGATGACCGAGTCGGTCGCCGCGTACCGGTGGCTGCACGAGATCTTCGAGCCGACGGTGGCATCCGTCCCGCCCGACCTGCGCGGGAAACTCGAGCCGGCAGAGCTCTTCCACGAGGTGCTCGAGCACCGGTGGTTCCTGTCGGAGTCGGCCGGCAAGGAGGTGGCGATCGAGGCCGCCGTCAGCGACTACGTGGCCTCGGTGCTGAAGCAGCGGCCGGACACGCGTGCGGTGCTCCCGCCCGCCGCGCCCTAGACCTGGCGAAGCCGCCGCAGCGCCGCCTCGTTGCCCTTCTGCCGGTAGGCCGCCGCAGCTTCGTCGAGCCCGGACCCGGTCACCTCGGCGAGATTTGCGAGCGCATCGCCGCGGAGATTGAGGAAGTCCGTGCGCTCGGCGAGCTCGACCGCCTCGCCCGCGAGACGCTCTGCCTCGCCGCGCTCGCCGCGTGCGGCCAGCACCTTCGCGCGCGGGCCGCGCCACTGAACCTGCGTCGTCAGGTCGTCCGGCGGGGCGAGCCGCTCGCTCGCCTCCGTCGCCTCGAGCGCCTCGTCGTGCCGGCCCTGCCGCCAGAGGGCCTCGGCGAGGATCGCGGCCATCGTCGGCGCGGCGATCTCACCCAGCTCCGCGAGCCGGTCGTACGAGCGCCGCAGCTCGCGCTCGGCGGCGGCGGCGTCTCCCGCGAGCAGCTCGACGAGCGCCCACACCTCGGCGGTGAACAGCGCGAGCATCTCGAAGCCGAGGCTCTCGAGGATCTCGCGGTCGCGCCGCAGGAGCTCCCGCGCCTCCTCCGGCTCGCCGGCCATCGCCTTCAGTCCTCCGAGCGCACGGCACGCGGTCGCCGTGAGGAGCTGACCCGGGCTCGACGCGAGCACGTCCTCGCAGCGCCTGATCGCCTCGGGGACGGGCGCCGGGCCGAAGAGGAGCGTCTGGAGGAGCATGATCGTCGCGCGCTCCTCGAGGCCGTCGTCGCCGGCGCGCCGTGCGTGCTCGATCGTGCGGCGCAGCGCGTGATCGGTCTCGGCGCCGCGGCAGCGGAGGAACGGGATCCAGCCGAGCACGTACCACGCGTCGGCGAGCCCCTGCTCGTCGCCGAGCCGCTCGAGGTCGGCAACGGCCTCGCGCGTCTCTTCGAGGAGCGCGTCCGCGTCGAGCTCGACGCCGGACCGCAGGCGCAGGCGTGCTCGCGCGAGGCGCGCGCGCAGGAGGATCCGCTCGTCCCCGGCCTGGAGCGCCTCGTCGATCGCCGCAGCGGCGCCCTCGAAGTCGCCCGTGCCGCGGCGCGCGTCGGCGAGCGGCGGCAGCAATGCGAGACGCGCGTCGTCGCCCTGCGGGAGCAGCGCGACGGCGCGCCCGAGCAGCGCGGCGCCGGACGACGCGTCGCTGCGCGCGCCCGCGCGCCGGCCCACGCGCGCGAGGATGTCCGACGCGCGCCGGGCGAGCGCCTCATCCGGCTCGCCGAGCTCGGCGCGGTAGAGCGCGGCCTGCTCCAGGTGCCAGCCGATCCCCTCGTCGTCGTCGCGCGGCTCGCGCACCGCACGCCACGCGGCGAACGCCTCGTGCAGCTCGGCGCGCCGCGCCTTCGGCACTGACCGGTACGCAGCGTCGCGGACGAGCCCGTGCCGGAACCGGTACGCCTCCTCACCGTGGAGCGCGGAAGCGGCGGGCCGCACGAGCTCCTTGCGCACGAGCGCGTCGACGCGTGCGTCGTCGCCCAGCGCGCTGCGCCAGAAGTCGCGGCCGGCGACGGCTGCGCGCTGGAGGGTCTCGCGCTCGCGCGGCTCGAGGAGGTCGAGCCGCGCCGCGAGCAGTGCGTGGATCGTCGGCGGCAACTCCGCGGCCTCACCGGTCTCCTCGACCACCGCGAGCAGCTGCTCGAGGAAGAGGGGATTGCCCTCGGCCATGCCGACGACGCGCTCGCGCCGGGCCTCGTCCACGGCGCCCGCGAGGTGCCCCGCGAGCCTGCGCGCGTCCTCGTCCGCGAGCGGCTCGAGCAGGAGCGACGTCGCGTTGAGCTTGCCGCCGGCCCAGGCCGGCCGCGCGTCGAGCAGCTCCGGCCGCGCGAGGCACAGGAGCATGAGCGGCGCGTCGCGGGCGAGGTCGGCGACGTGCTCGACCAGCGCGAGCAGCGTCGGCTCCGCCCACTGCAGGTCGTCGACGACCGCGAGCAGCGGCCGCCGGCGCGCGGCCTCCTCGAGCGCGCGTCGCGTCGCCCAGAACGTCTCCTCCCGCGTCGACTGCGCGAGCACCGTATCGGCGTCGGCACCGGCCGAGACGAGCAGCTCGCGCACCGGGCGCAGCGCGTCGCCGTACGGGCCGCAGCGGCCGACCGCGACGTGCGCGTCGACGTGCGCGGACAGCTCGTCCGCCAGGCGCGACTTGCCGATCCCCGCCGGACCGAGGAGCGTGAAGAGCCGCGGCGCGCGTTCGCGCACGACGCGCGCGAAGGCGTCCGTCAGCTGCGCGAGCTCGTCCTCGCGGCCGACGAGCGGCGCGTCGCGGCGGCGCTCCGGTTCCGCGGCGAGCCGCCGCGTCTCCTCGGACACCACGACCTCGCCCGGCGCCGCTGACCGCCGCAGCGTGCCGGCGACGGCGTGGTCGGCGACGACCGCCTCGGCGCTGACGACGGACACCGCGGCGG
>DASXTR010000106.1:0-1928 GCA_036505325.1 Gaiellaceae bacterium | reverse complement strand
GTCATGTGCGTGTCCGCGTGCTCGATGTGGCACTGCAGGACGGTGACGTCGCCGCCGAGGCCCATCGGGCCGATCCCGGTCTCGTTCAGCAGGCCGAAGAGCTCGTCCTCGAGCTGCGCGACCACCGGATCGGCGTTGCGCGTGCCGATCGGGCGCATGATCGCCTCCTTCGCGAGGTACATCGCGTAGTCGGCGGAGCCGCCGATGCCGACGCCGACGATCCCGGGCGGGCACGGCTTGCCGCCGGCGCCGACGATCGACTCGAGCACGAACTGCTTGATCCCCTTCACGCCGTCGGCGGGGACGCACATCTTGAGGAAGCTCATGTTCTCGGAGCCGGAGCCCTTCGGCACGCACTTCACGTCGAGGCCGTCCCAGTCCTCGATGAACTCCCAGTGCACGATCGGCAGGCGGTGGCCGATGTTCGGGCCCGTGTTCTCCCGCGTGATCGTGTGCACCGCGTTCGAGCGCAGCGGGTGCTCGACGGTCGCTCGCGCGGTGCCGTCGCGCAGCGCCTCGTAGATGCGCACGGGGTGCAGCGGGAAGTGCTCGCCGACCCGTGCGTGGTAGACCGCGATGCCCGTGTCCTGGCAGACGAGGTTCTTCTCGCTGTCTGCGATGTTGATGTTGCGATGGATGACGTCGAGGACACGGCGGCCCGGAACGGACGTCTCTTTGTCGCGCGCCGCGGCGAGCGCGTCGCGGAGATCTTGCGGGATGTCCTTCAGCGCCCAGACGTACAGGTACGCGGCCGCATCCTCGACCGCGTGCTGGAGATCGGTCGAAGTTAGAGTCGTCATCGTCTCCTTCTGTGACTAGAGCGCGTAGCGCACTTCTCGGCGGCTGCTCTGCCGGCACGCCGGCCGAAGACGACGCACTCGAGCAGCGAGTTGCCCATCATGCGGTTGCGCCCGTGCGTGCCGCCGGCGATCTCGCCGCACGCGAAGACGCCCTCGAGCGTCGTCTCGGCGTTCGTGTCGATCACGAGGCCGCCGTTCTGGTAGTGGAGGACGGGGTAGGTGTAGACCTTCTCCGCGAGCGGGTCGATGCCCGCTCCGCGATAGCGCCGCAGCATGTACGGGAGCGAGACCTCCGCGTCCGCCTGCGGGATGCGTGTCGTATCGAGGTAGACGGCCGGCCGGCCGTCGGGGGTCTCGACGCCCTTGCCCTTCTCGACCTCGTCGACGATCGCCTGCGAGACCTCGTCGCGCGGGCCGAGCGAGTCGGTGAACTCCTCGCCGTCGGCGTTCAGCAGCACGGCGCCGTAGGCGCGCGTCGTCTCGGGGATCGAGTAGCCCTGCATGTTCGCGGGCCACGCGCCGCCGTTCGGGTGGTACTGCAGCGCGTCGAGATCGCGCGACTCGGCGCCGAGCGCGAGCGCCATGCGCGTCACTTCGCCGGTCGCGTTCGGGTGGTTGGTCGAGAGCTCGCCGCGCTCCTGCGCCACTGCGTAGCAGCGGCCGCCGGCCGCGAGAACGACGGTGCCCGCCTCGAGCGTGTGGTCGCCGCAACGGGCGCGCCAGCCGTTCTCCGCCGCCTCGAGCGAGGCCAGCGGCGCGTAGGTGAAGCTCGTGCCGGAGCCGGCCTCCCACGCCTCGCGCAGCGCCTTCGTGATCGCGTGCCCGGTGCGGTCGCCGACCTGGAGCAGGCGCTTGCGCGTCGCGCCGCCGCAGCGCGCGATGCGGTAGCCGCCGTTTTCGCGCGTGAACCGGACGCCAAGCTCCTCGAGCCAGTGGATCGCGGACTGCGCATCGCCGGTCAGGATCTCGACGAGCGCCGGGTTCGCTGTCTCGTGCGACGACTTCATGACGTCGGCGGCGTGCTGCTCGGGCGAGTCGTCCTCGCCGAACGAGGCCTGGATGCCGCCCTGCGCCTTCGACGAGTTGTTCGCCTGCAGCGAGCCCTTCGTCGCGAGCGCCGTGCGGGCG
>DASXTR010000105.1:0-7897 GCA_036505325.1 Gaiellaceae bacterium | reverse complement strand
GGAGTTCGCGAGGTCGTTCGCGAAGTTGACGGTGATCGTGTCGCATCGCCTGAAGGTCGCGTTGCGAATCGTGACGTCGTCGGCCGGCTCGACCTGGAGGCACTCCGTGTGATCGTCGGGCGCGCACCGGGCGTAGTTCTGGAAGGTGGCGCCGTCGATCAGGATGTGATTCGCGCGCTTCACCTGGTTGGATGCCGACTGGACCTCGGGATGAGCGCTGCCGTGGCACGGCAGGTACGTCTCGGGCCCCCACACGCCGCCGACGATCGAGACGTTCGAGCACGACGCGCAGTAGAACGCCGCGCCGCCCCAACCGCCGTCGTACGGCGCCAGCACGCGGAGGTTCACGAAGGAGAGGTCGTTGCCCGGGCTGTCCGCGTCGGCCGGACACGGCGTGTAGTCGGAGACGCCGCACCCCGGGACCGAGACGTCGCCGTCGACCGTCAGGTCGCGGATCGTGACGTGGCTGGCGCCGCCCTGGAAGCGGCTGCCGCCGATGTCGAGCTGCCCGACGACGACCGTCGCGCCCGGCGCCGGGCGGAACACCACGTCGGGCATGTCGCTCTCGCCGCCCGACTTGCCGGGGTCGAAGAGGAGGTTCTGGGCGCCGTAGGTCCCCTCCGCGAGCTCGACCGTGTCGCCGAGCTCCGCGACCCGGTAGGCACGGTTGAAGCTCCGGCAGGGTGCCGAACGCGTGCACGCGTTCGCGTCGGAGCCCGCCGGCGACAGGAAGACGCTCGCGCCTCCGCCGCTCGGACAGTCTGCGGTGGCGGCACTCGCGCTCGCCTGCGCCGAGCGGTTGCCGGCTGCGTCGTACGCGTCGACCGCGAAGGTGTACGTCTGCCCGCACGCGAGCCCCCCGACGGTGTAGCTCGTCGCGGCGGTCGAGCCGATCGGGGCGCCGCCCTGGTAGATCCCGTATCCCGCGACGGCGGTGTCGTCGGCCGACGCCGACCAGCCGAGCGTGATCGTCGTTTGCGTGGTCAGCGTCGCCGTCAGGTTGCCCGGCGGCGTGGGCGGCTGCGTGTCGGGCGGCGGGCACGCGTCGGTCACCACGACGAGGGTCGCAGGCGGCGAACGGTTCCCGCGCCGGTCGTAGGCGTCGACCGCGACCGTGTAGCTCGTGCCGCAGTCGAGGCCGGCGACTGTGTACGCGGTGGCGGTCGTCGAGCCGACGAGCGCCCCGTCGCGGTACACGCCGTATCCGTCGACGCCGACGTCGTCCCAGGCGGGGCTCCAGGCGATCGAGACGGTCGTGCGCGTCGAGCCCGTGGCAACGAGCCCGGCGGGCGGCGTCGGCGCGGTGACGTCGCACGCCGTGGTTGCGACCGTGAGCTCGGCCGGTTGCGACCGGTGCCCGACGGCGTCGTACGCGTCGACGCCGAAGGAGTGCGCGGTGCCGCACGCGAGGCCGGAGATCGTGTAACCGGTCGCGCCCGTGGATGCGATCGGCGCGCCGTCCTGGTAGACGCGGTAGCCCGCGACGCCGACGTCGTCGCTCGACGCCGTCCACGACAGCGCGACGGTCGTCTCGCCGGCGGCGGCGCGGAGGTCGCCCGGGATCGACGGCGGCCCCGTGTCGCACGTCGTCGTCGCTCCGGCCGCCGTCGCGCGCGCGGACACGTTGCCGGCCGGGTCGTAGGCGTCTACGGCGAAGCTGTAGCTGCGATCGCATGCGAGCCCCGTGACCGTCGCGCTGGTACCGCTCGCCGTCGCGACGCGCGTGCCGTCGACGTAGATCCCGTAGCCGGCGACCGCCACGTTGTCGCTCGCGGCCTTCCACGAGAGCCCGACGCTCGTCGCGGTCTCGCCGCCGGCCGCGAGACCCGAAGGCGCGCTTGGCGCGACCGAGTCGACCGGGGACGCCGAGTCGGCGCCGATCTCCGCAGCCGAGAGCGCGCGGTCGTAGATGCGGAGCTCGTCGATCAGGCCGTCGAACGACCCGCCGATCCGCAGGTTGCCTGCCGACGGCAGGAGGACGCCGAGCGCGAGCCGGCTCGCGACGCGCGTCCCGTTGACGTAGAGGCTCAGCGCCGTCGCGTCCCACGTCACCGCGACGTGTGTCCACGTGAGGAGGGGCAGCGGGGAGGTGCCGCGCACGGCCACGTCGGCGACGACGTAGATGTGACCGCTGGGGATGCCCGCGTCGTCGCCCGCGTAGAGCGCGTAGACCGGTGCGGCGGTCTGCTCCTTGGCTGCGACCGCACGCCACGAGCCGCCGAGCGCACGCGGTCTCACCCACGCCTCGACCGTCATGCCGGCGAGCAGGTCGAGCGACGCGCTGTCGGGGACCGTGACCGCGGCGGCTCCGCCGTCGAAGGAGAGCGCGTTGCCGAAGCGTCCGCTCTCCCACGCGGCGCCCGAGACCGTGCCCGTGTTGCCGCGGCCGGACAGATCGTGCAGCACGGTGCCGGCGCCCTCGTCGAACGAGAACGCGGCGACCGGGCCTGCCCCCGCGCGGGCCGCGTCGGCGAGGAGCGCCGAGATGCACAGCAGCGACGCGGCAAGCGCGAGCGCGCGCGCAATCCCCCGCAGCTTGGGGCAGCCGGCGGCCACAGTTTCCCCACCTCGTCGGATGCGTTATGTCTTGCAAGGTATAAAACCCTGCAAGTTCGAAAACGCGGGACGCGCCCACACGGATACGCCCTGCCGCCGGTCTTCTTCGGGATCGCGGGCGCCGAGCTCGTCGTGTTCGAGCACAGCGGCCACTTCGCGTTCGTGGCGGAGCGGGAGGCGTACCTCGACGCCGTCCGCGGGTGGCTCACCGCCCGACCCGCGCGCGCCTCTAGATTTCGCCCGTGCGGATCGGGCTGATGATCGAAGGCCAGGAGGGCGTGACGTGGGACCAGTGGGTCGCGCTCGCGCAGGCAGCAGAACGGGCCGGCCTCGAAGGCCTCTTCCGCTCCGACCACTACCTCGGCATCGGTCGCGGCAGCGCGAGCGGCGGGCTCGACGCCTGGGCAACGCTCGCCGCGCTCGGCGCCGTCACGGAGCGCATCCGGCTCGGCACGCTCGTCTCACCCGTCACGTTCCGCCATCCGTCGGTCCTCGCCAAGTGCGTCGTCACCGCCGACCACGTCTCCGGCGGCCGCGTCGAGCTCGGGATCGGCGCCGGCTGGTTCGAGGCCGAGCACCGCGCGTACGGCTTCGAGTTCGGCACCGTCCGCTCCAGGCTCGACGAGCTCGACCGCCAGCTCGAGGAGATCGTGCGCCAGCTGACCGAGGCGGACGACGTCTGGCCGAAAGCCGTGCAGCAACCGCGGCCGCCGCTGATCGTCGGCGGGAGTGCGAAGCCGCGGACGGTGCGCGCGGCCGTGCGCTGGGCCGACGAGTACAACACCGTCTTCCCGACGGTCGAGGAGGCGCGCGAACGCCGACGCATCGTCGACGAGGCGGCGCGCGACGCCGGTCGCGACCCGCTGAGGTTCTCGATGATGATCGGCTGCGTCGTCGGACGCGACCGCAGCGAAGTCGACGAGCGCCTCGCGGCGTACCCGCAGGGCCGGCCGCCGATCGCCGGCACCGTCGACGAGGTCGTCGAGACGCTGCGCACGTACGAACAGGCGGGCGTCGAGCGGGCCATGCTCCAGCACCTCGTACACGAGGACGTCGAGATGGTCGAGGTCCTCGGCGAGGTCGCAGCCGCATGCGCGTGATCGTCGTCCGCCACGCGGAGGCCGCACCCGGCGAGCCGGACGAGCTGCGCGCGCTCAATTCGGCCGGCCGCGAGACCGCGCGCGCGCTCGGCGAGCAGCTCCGCGGCACCCGGATCGACGCCGTCGTCTCGAGCCCCCTCCTGCGCGCGCGCGAGACGGCAGAGCCGATCGCGCGCGTGGCCGGCGTCGAGCCGGAGACGGACGAGCGGCTGGCGCCGGGTGCGAGCGCCGACGACTTCCGGGAGGCGGTCGCCGGGCGAGGCGACACGGTCGTCGTCGTCGGCCATCAGCCCGACTGCGGGCTCGCCGTGCTCGCGCTCACCGGCCGCGAGGTCTCGTTCCGACCGGGCGGTACCGCGGAGCTCGAACTTTGAGCGCCGTCCGCGTGCGCGGACTCCGCAAACGCTACGGCACCTACGAGGCGCTGCGCGGGATCGACTTCGAGATCGAAGTGGGAGAGGTCTTCGGCCTGCTCGGCCCGAACGGCGCCGGCAAGACGACCACCGTCGAGATCCTCGAGGGCTACCGCCCGTACGACGCCGGCGACGTGGAGGTGCTCGGTGCGGACCCGCGCAAGGCCGGGAGCGCGTGGCGTGAACGAATCGGAGTCGTCCTGCAGCAGTCACAGCTCTGGCTGAACCTCACCGTGCGCGAGACGCTCTCGATGTTCGCCGGCTACTACGAGCGGCCGCGCGACGTCGACGAGGTGATCGACCTCGTCGGGCTCGCCGAAAAGCGGACGGCGCGCGTGAAGACGCTCTCCGGCGGCCAGAAGCGCCGCGTCGACCTCGGGCTCGCGCTCGTCGGCGACCCGGAGCTCGTGTTCCTCGACGAGCCGACGACAGGATTCGATCCGCAGGCGCGGCGCACCGCGTGGGAGATGATCCGTTCGCTGCGCGCGCTCGGCAAGACGGTTCTCCTCACGACGCACTACCTCGACGAGGCGCAGAACCTCGCCGACCGCGTCGCGGTGCTCGTCGACGGAGAGATCGTGCGCATCGGGACCCCGCGCGAGCTGGTCAGCGACGCCCGGGGCGCGGACGTGCGCTGGCGCGAAAACGGCGAGGAACGCGTCGTCCACACAGAGGAACCGACGCGTGTGGTCCACGAGCTGACGGGACGCGCGCTCGCCGAGGGCCGGGAGGTCGAGGGCCTGGAAGTACGGCGCGCGACGCTCGAGGACGTCTACCTCGAGCTCGTTCGCGACGACGCCGGATGAAGCTCTTCCTGCATCAGCTGCGCAACGAGCAGCTGCTCTTCTGGCGCTCGCGGGAGGCCGCGGTGTTCGTCTTCCTCTTCCCCGTGCTGCTCTTCCTGCTGCTCGGGACGGTGTACGACGGCACCTATCACGGCCATCCGCTCGCCGACTACCTCGTCGCAGGCCTCCTCGGATACGGCGCGGCGAACACCGCCTTCGGCGGGCTCGCGATCACACTGGTCCTGCGCCGCGAGCAGGGCGTGCTGAAGCGCATCCGGGCGACGCCGCTCCCGTCCGCGGTCTACCTCGCCGGAGTGCTCGCGTCGATCCTCGGCGTCTTCGCGATCCAGGCGGTGCTCCTCGTCTTCCTCGGGCGCGTCGTCTTCGACGCCGAGCTCCCCCAACGGTCGTTCTCGCTTGCCGCCACGCTCGGCGTCGGCGCCCTCTCGTTCGCGGCGCTCGGCGTCGCGCTCTCGACGCTCATCCGCTCTGCGGAGGGCGCCTCGGCGGTCGTGAACGTCGTCATCCTGCCGATGACCTTCCTCTCCGGCGGATTCGGCCCGACGCGCAGCTATCCGAGGATCCTGCGCGCGCTCTCCGAGGCGCTGCCGCTCAAGCACCTGATCGACGCTGTGGCCGGCATCTACCTCGACCACGAGCCCGTCTGGGAGCAGCGCTGGGCCCTCCTCGTGGTGCTCGGATGGGGCGTAATCGGCTTGGTTGTCGCATTTCGGGCCTTCCGCTGGGAGCCCAGGGAGGGGTAGCCGCACCCCGACCCGGGCATAGCCCGTTGGGAAAGAGATGCAAGAAGAACCCAACATCGCCTTCGCAGTGCGCGACCACGAGACGCCCGGGCTCGAGATCCGGGTGAATTTCGGCGTGTTCGCCGGCCGCGCGGCCACCCCGGCCGAAATCGACCGGCTGGCCGAGTGGCTGCTCGACGAGGTCGGCGAGGTGTCGATCATCTCCGAGGAGCGGCACGAGATCGACGAGCACGTCGAGGCGAGCGTGCACCAGGTGCGCGTCGAGGTCGCGGCCGATCGCGTCCCGGACGACACAGACGCGCTCGACTCGCTCGAGCAAACGCTGGTCGATCGCGCCGACCACTGGGCGCGCGTGTGCATCGCCGACCGGCACGCCGAGGTCGCCGAGCTGTAGGTCGCCGGCCGCTCGGGAGCGGGCCGCGACGTGAAGCAAATGTTCTACTGGCTGTTCGGGATCTTGATCGCGAGCAGTTGACCGTCCTCGCCGGTGCCGGTGCCCGGCGGCGGGTTGCGGCCCGGAACGCCCGGACCCGGCTGCGGTGCCGTGACGGCGTGCGCCTGCACGTCGACGATCCACCAGTCCCGGCCGAGCAGGTTCGAGGCATTGATCACACCCGAGGACTCCCACTCACCCGGACGCAACGGCGCGGGCGTGTTGACGCGTGCGACGGCGCGCGTGATCTTCCCCGCAGCGATGTCGTAGAGGAGGATCCGGCCGTAGCCGCCTTCGACCGCCGCGTCGCGGTGCTCGCTGTTGCGGTCTTCCTGAATGGCCACGTACCGCGCCGACGTGTCCATGTTGTCCGGGTTGACGAGCTTGAACTGGTCGGTGCTCGTTGCCCGGGTGTCGTCGTCGTAGAGCAGCGTCAGCGAGGCGATCCGAGGATCGCCGCGGTTGAAGTCGAGCTGGTAGAGGCGCCCTCTCACCGACTGGGCGCCGAGCGCGCCGGTGTCGGCGATGTAGACGCGCGTGCGGCTCGTCTTGCTGATCGCGGAGTCCTCGAGCCGCACGAAGTCGAACGCCGACTTCAGCTGCGCGGCAGCCTCGAGCGACGCAGCGCTCGCGTTCTCGGCCTGGCTCATCGGGATGAAGCGACCCGTCAGCGTCTGTCCCTCGTGGATGTCGTTCGTGGACGGATCGCCGTCGCCCGGGCTGTCCGACTTCCAGACGTAGAGCGACCCGCGGCGCCCCGTGATCGCGTCCTTGTACGTGGGCGCGATGTACGCGTACAGCTGTGACCGGTTGCCGGTGACGGCGTCGCCGTCCTCGGTGCCCAGGACGACCGCCCTTGCGAGGCCGGTGATCGGCTTCGCGTTCTCCTTCGCGAAGAGACCGAAGTGGCGCGTCTCGCGCCAGAGACCGGTTTGCGCGTCGAGCACGAGCGAGCTGCCGCCGCGACCGAGGTTGTTCCCGACGTGCGTGATCGCGTTGTTGGTCGTCGATTCCTCGCCGGTGAAGTACAGCGGCCTGCCGTCGATCAGCGCGAGCGTCGACGAGCAGAAGCGCACGAAGCCTTCGGCGCCGTTGACGGGGTACCACGCGTCGAGCACCGCATGCGTGCGCGGATCGACGCTCACGTGCGAGATCCGCGCGCCCGAGCCCGCCGGCGCCGTGCCGTCGAGCTCGTGGTTCATCAGGACCTCGACCGTGCGGCGCCCACCGTCGTCATCGTCGTCGTCGTCCTCGTCCTCGTCGTCGCTGCCGCGCGTGAAGACGCCGTTCCAGGACTCGTCGTCGTCGCCGCGGGCGGCCGCAGGGTACGCGCCGAGCCCGTCGGGAATGCCGCTCATCTGGTAATCGGGGTTGTCCGGCGGCTGCCCGGCTTCCTGGGCCGGGTTGCCGCTTCCGGGCACGACGTCGCCGGTCGAGAGAATCGGATCGATGACGACGCCCGCCTCCAGCGGCACGAGCTGAGCAGGACGTGCGGTCTTGAAGCCGTCCGCGGCGAGCGCGCCGGCGACCACACCGGCGACAGCTGCGCCGGCAAGCGCGAGGACAAGCGTCCTCCGACTCATGCTGAACCTCCTCGTTTAGATGCGGCACACGGGGGTCAAGCGAGGGAGGACCGTAACCGGCGCGGTCCGGCGTGTAAATGGGCTAGACAGCGGCGGCTGCGACTCGGTCGAGCACGCGCTCGGCCGCGCGCCGCGCGAGCGGCTCGAGCCCGTGGCCGGCGAAGGGCGCGAGGATCCCCGACAGGGCGATCTGCGCACGCCACGTGATGTGCGTCCCGCCGTTGCCGTCGGGCTCGAGGTCGAAGCTCGACGTCACGTGCGCG
>DASXTR010000104.1:0-36332 GCA_036505325.1 Gaiellaceae bacterium | reverse complement strand
CTCGTCCGAGAACTTGAGCGCGTTGTCGAGCAGGTTCACGAGGATGCGCTCCACCTGCGCGGCGTCGACGCGCACCGCAGGCAGGTCGCCCGGGAGGTCGACGTCGATCCGGGCGGCGCCGGGCAGCTCGTCGAGCGCCTGGGCGACGAGCGCCTCCGCGGGCCACAGCTCCGGAGAGGGCGGAGTGGCACCTACCTCGAGACGCGAGAGGTCGAGCAGGTTCTCCACGAGCCGCTCCAACCGGCGAAGCTCGAAGCCCGCAGTATCGAGCAGCGCGCTTCGGTCCGCGCCGGCGAGCGCCAGACCGTCCAGCGCCGCCTCGATCGTCGCGAGCGGCGTACGCAGGTCGTGCGAGACCGAGCGGATGACCGCGGTCTTCACGGCGTCCGACCGCCGCAGCGCCTCGGCATCGACGGCCTCCTCCTGGAGCCGCTCGCGCTCGGCCGCGAGCGCGAGCAGCGCGTCGACCGCCGCGGTGAGACGTTCGTTCTGAGGCTCGACGCGCGCCTCGAGCTCCTCGATGTCGCCGCGCTCGAGCAGCCGCGCTGCGAGGTCGGCGAGCAGCGCAGCCTCGCGCTCGCGCCGCTCCGCCTCGTCCGCGCGCCGCCGCGCGCGCGTCGCGAGCTCGCTCGCAACCACGGCGGTGACGAGGTACACCGTCAGCGCCGTCCAGTTGCGCGCATCCTCGAGCGTGAACGTATGCAGCGGCTCGAGGAACAGGAAGTTGAACGTGAGCATCGACGCGATCGAGACCGGGATCGCATACCGAAGACCCCAGCCGACCGCCACCGCGAGCACCGCGAGCGTGTACAGCGCGCCGAGGCTGAGGACCGGCGCGATCGGGCGGAGCGCGTAGATCATCACCGTCACCGCCGCGACGGCGGCCACGGAGATCCCGACCGGCGTGAGGTACCGCATGCGCATGCTCCGACGGTAGCGCGCCGAAACGACGAGAGGCCGGCTTGCGCCGGCCCCTCGCGTTGCGGAACTCTGTTCCCGGTCGCCTACGGGCGGACGTTGAGGAGCGTGCGGCCGATCACCGACACGCCGTCGTTGTAGTCCACCTGACCGAGGTACCGCTTCCCGGCGGTGAGGCCGGAGAATGTCGCCGTGTGCGTCTGGACCTCGCCGATCGTCGCCGGCTGGAGCGCCGACAGCGTGGTGTTGCCCGCGTCGACGTTCTGGACGACCCAGTCGAACAGCGTGACGTGCGCCGACGGTCCATTCGTGTCGTAGCCGTGGACGTAGATCGTCAGCGTCGCCCCTGCCGTACCGGTGCGGAGCGTGACCTCCTCGTTCGAGTCGCCGTCGGCGCTCTGGCCCACGAGCGACGACCCGGAGTACACGAACAGGTCGAGGTCCGTGCCGGTCGGCGTGATCGCGTCCTCGTAGATGCCGGCCCGGAACACGGAGTTCGGCGGGACGACGACCGTCCGGCTGTACGTCCCCGTCGGATCCGAACGGACGAACGTCTGGTCGGGATCCTGCGCGAGGTCGAACGTCGACTCGGTCGCCGGCACGAGGCCACGGACGGTCGCGTTCAGTGCGCCGTTGTACCCGGGCTTGACCTGCCAGCTGACCGGCGAGCCGTTCGAGCTGACCTCCGCCGGCGACTGGAACGCCACCGGCCGGATCACGACCGGCATCTTCACGACGTGGCCCTTGTCGCCCGTCCAGACGACGAAGCCCTTCGTGTACTGGTTGAGGAACGCGGTCGTCCGTAGGAACGTCACCGTCCACGGCGTGGCCGAGCCCGGCGCGGCCGTGAACGACGCCGCCGACGGCGTGACGGTGAGACCCGCCAGGCCGGTCGTCGAGAACGTGTACGTCTCCGACTTCGAGCCGACGCTCGTCGCGGTCCGCTTCACCGTCTGCGAGCCGGCGAGATCGCCGATCGCGATCGACGCGAGGTTCAGGTCGGACGCGTCCATCGACGGCCCGGGCCCGTTGTACAGCTTCTGGCCCTTCAGGAACGCGAGCCAGTCGTTCAGGCCGCTGTCGAAGACGAGGCCCGGATCGACCGCGTTGTTCGGGTCGACGTGGCCCGCGCCCCAGTTGAACGCGTCGTAGTCGTGACCCTGGTACGCGGTCGTCATCAGCGCCGACTTGATCATCATCGGCGACCAGTCCGGGTGCGCCTGGTGCATGAGGGCGCCGAGCGCCGTCATGTGCGGGCTGGACATCGACGTGCCGCTGTAGAGGTCGAAGTCGCGTCCGTGGTTCCCCGGAGGCGCGACCGCCGCGAGGATGTCCTGGCCCGGCGCGATGATGTCCGGCTTCAGGATGTCGCCGCCGCCGGCCTGGAGCGGGCCGCGGGACGAGAACGACGCGGTGAACGGCGCGTCCGCGTTGTAGACGAGGACGCCCTTCGAGATCGTCGCCGTCCTCGCCGCCGCCGCAGCAGCGTGGATCGCCGCATACGTCGTGCTCTGCAGGTGAATCGACGGGACGTAGTGCAGGTCGGCGTTGATCGAGTTCGGGCCGGTGTTGAGCAGGATCATCCCGACGCCGCCGGCGTTGTGGACCTCGAGGCTCTTGTCCGTCCTCGCGTTCACGCCGCGGTCGCAGACGACGATCTTGCCCGCGACCTTCGCCGGGTCGAGCGTGCCGAGGAAGCACAGCCGCGCGTCGGTGTCGCCCGCCGTCGGGAGCTTGGCCGTCTGCGCCTCGATCAGCGTTCCGGCAACCGAATCGGACGCCGACGAGGCGCCGTTGTAGACGACTCCGTCGATGGTGACCGTGCCCTGGCCGTCACGGTTGTGCGTCCCCGCCGCCGTCGTGGTGATCCACGGGCTCGGGTGGGCGACCGTCGAGGCGGTCGGGCCGTCGTTGCCGGCCGACGCGCTGACGAAGACGCCGGCCGCAGCCGCGAACAGGAACGAGACCTCGACCGAGTCGGTGAACGACGTCCGCGTCCCCGAGATCGAGTAGTTGATCGCGTCGACGCCGTCCTCGACCGCCTGGTTGATCGCGGCGGTCGTGTCGGCCGTGTTGCACGAGCCGCTCGCGGCGGTCGGAAGCACCCAGCACGCCTTGTAGACCGCGAGCCGCGCGCGCGGTGCGATCCCGCTGAGCTTGCCGAAACCAGCCGCGTCACCCGTCGCCTGCACGCCGAAGTTCCCGGCCATCGTCGACGCGGTGTGCGAGCCGTGGCCGCCGTAGTCGCGCGGCGAGAGATATTCGAAGTCCGGGATCCGGTCGACGCCGATGCCCGCATTGAAGAAGCGGGCAGCGATCACCTTGCCGTTGCAGGTGCCGGCCGGGAAGTCCTCGCCCGCCTGGCAGATGCCGCTGAAGCCCGTGACCTTGTGCGGGTAGAGGTTGCCGCTCACGCTGTTCCGATCGGCGAACGCAGGGTTCTCCGGCCAGTAGCCGCCGTCGACGTCGCCGATGACGACGTCCTCGCCGGCGCCCGAGCGGAGACCGCCCTTACTCGTCCCACCGAGCTGGTCCCAGAGGCCGCCCGGATTGCTGAGGCCGAGGAATGCCGGCGTCGACGACGTGTCGACCTCGACGTTCTCCGCCTTCTCGACCGACAGGATGTCCTTGCTCGCCTCGAGCTTCGCGGCCTGCTCCTCCGTGAGGTCGGCGGCAAAGCCGTTGAAGACAGCCGTGTAGTCGTAGATCTTCGCGCCGCCGCCGACGCGGTCGAGCGCACTGTCGTGCTTCGACTGCAGGTAGCCGGCGTAGTCCTGCGCGTCCTTCGAGGACGCGTCGAGCTTCTTGCCCTTCCCCGGCTTCGTCGCCGCATACCCGGCGATCCCGCCCTCGTACCCGGCGACAGGCGCCTGAACGAGTTGCACGATGTAGGTGGCCGCAGTTCCGTCGCTCGAGCCGCCGGAAGCCGGCACGGCCACGATCACAGCAACGGATGCCACCAGGGCGACGAGCGCCCCGAGTGACTTCACTCCCATGTGTGTTCCCTCTCCCCTCGTTTAACGACGCCTCCCGTCCCTACCGGGGGGCTGTCGGAGAGTAGTTCAGATATCTACCCTTGTCTATCGTTTTCGGACCAGAAAAGGGCTAGTTTTCGGCCCTAAATCTGCCTAAACCTACCCGTGGATCGAGACGATGAGGGGAATGATCAGGATCGCGACGATATTGGCGATCTTGATCATCGGGTTGATCGCCGGGCCCGCGGTGTCCTTGTACGGGTCGCCCACGGTGTCGCCCGTGACGGCCGCAGCGTGGGCCTCGGAGCCCTTGCCGCCGTAGGCGCCGTCCTCGATCAGCTTCTTCGCGTTGTCCCACGCGCCGCCGCCCGAGGTCATGGCGATCGCGAGGAAGAGCCCGGTGACGATCGTGCCGATCAGGAGCCCGCCGAGCATCCGTGCGTTGATGATCCCGACGATGATCGGGAACGCGATCGGGATCAGCGCCGGGGCAAGCATCGACCTGATCGCCGAACCGGTCACGATCTCGATCGCGCGCCCGTACTCCGGCCGGGTCGTCCCCTCCATGATCCCGGGGTTCTCGCGGAACTGGCGGCGCACCTCCTGCACGACCTCGCCGCCGACACGGCCGACGGCCTTCATCGCGAGCGAGGCGAACAGGAACGGCATCAGGCCGCCGATGAAGAGGCCGGCGATCACCCACGCGTCCGAGAGGCTGAACGTCGTGTTCAGGCCCTCGTCGCGCAGGCCGGTCGTATACGAGTCGAAGAGGACGAGAGCGGCGAGCGCGGCGGAGCCGATCGCGTAGCCCTTCGTCACGGCCTTCGTCGTGTTGCCCACGGCGTCGAGCGGATCGGTGATCGCGCGCACGCCCGCCGGCAGGTCCGCCATCTCGGCGATGCCGCCCGCGTTGTCGGTCACCGGGCCGTACGCGTCGAGCGCGACGATCAGCCCCGTCATCGAGAGCTGCGCCATCACGGCGACGCCGATTCCGTACAGGCCGGCGAAGTGGTGCGCGACGAGGATGCCCGCGGCGATCACGATCACCGGCGCGGCCGTCGCCTGCATGCCGACGGCGAGGCCCTCGATGATGTTCGTCGCGTGCCCGGTCTGCGACGAGCGCGAGATCGCCTTCACGGGGCCCCAGCGCGTCCCGGTGTAGTACTCGGTGATCGCGACGAGCAGGAACGTCACGATCAGGCCGACGAGCGCGGACAGGTAGAGGTCCCAGAAGGTGAACGGCCCGCCGTCGAACGCGAGCGTGACCGGAATGAACCCGATCGCCGACAGGATGGTTGCGACGAGCACCGCCTTGTAGAGCGCGTTGATGACGGCGTTCTGGCCGCGGCCGACGCGCGCGAAGAACGTCCCGATCACCGACCCGAGGATCGACACTGCGCCGAGCGCGAGCGGGAAGAGGTAGAGCTTGCTCGCGGGGTATGCCGTTCCGAGCAGCATCACGGCGACGGCCGTCACCGCATACGTCTCGAAGAGGTCGGCGGCCATCCCCGCGCAGTCGCCGACGTTGTCGCCGACGTTGTCCGCGATCACCGCGGGGTTGCGCGGGTCGTCCTCCGGGATCCCGGCCTCGATCTTCCCGACGAGATCGGCGCCGACGTCGGCGGCCTTCGTGAAGATGCCGCCGCCGAGACGCGCGAAGACGGAGATGAGCGAGCCGCCGAACGCGAGCCCGACGAGGTCGTCGATCGCCGAGTTCGGCGAGTTGTC
The DNA here is from genome assembly GCA_036505325.1 of Gaiellaceae bacterium. GTDB lineage: Bacteria > Actinomycetota > Thermoleophilia > Gaiellales > Gaiellaceae > PALSA-600. The sequence continues at coordinate 30,711 of DASXTR010000104.1, read as the reverse complement.
GAACAGGCCCGTGAGGAGCCAGTAGTACCCGGCGACGCCGAGCAGGCCGAGGCCGACGACGAGGAGGCCCGTCACCGACCCTGCGCGGAACGCGACGTTCAGCGCGGGCTTGAGCCCGTGGCGCGCCGCCTCGGCCGTCCGTGCGTTCGAGCGCACCGCGACGTTCATGCCGATGAAGCCCGCCGCCGCCGACAGCACAGCGCCTACGAGGAAGCCGAACGCCGTCCCCCAGCCGAGCTTGTTGTAGACGCCGAGCAGGATGAACGGGACGACCGCGACCATCGCGATCGTCGTGTACTGCTTGCGCAGGTACGCAGACGCGCCCTCCTGCACCGCCCCGGAGATCTCCTGCATGCGCTCGTTGCCGGCCGGCTGGCGGAGCAGCCACGCCGTCAGGTACATCCCGTACCCGACCGCCACCGCCGCACAGACGAGGGCGAGGAGGACGGGGTGGTGCATGAACCAGTCCATCGTTCAGCTCCCCTCACAAAGTCAAGCGCCGAGTGGCTTCGGCGCGGCGCGGATTGAATCACAAAGTCAGGTCGAAGCGCCCGGCGAACCGGCCGCGGCAGCATAGGCGACCTGCAGGTTCGCGACGGCCGACTGGAGATCGCGGATCGTCTCCGCCTCGACCTGGCCCTCCAGCACCGGGATCAGGGCCGTGAGAGCCTCGATGCCGACGCGCGCGCCTGTGAGATCGCCGTTGTCGAGCTTCCCGTACGTGAGCGACGCCAGCGTCGAGACCGTCGAGAGCAGGAACTGCCCGACGTCGATGCCGCGGATCTGCTCGATCAGCTCCTCGACGCTCGGCTCGTTCTGCTGCTCAGCCAATGCGCTCCCCTGCGCGGACCTGTTCAGCGTATATGTCCTCCAGCGACGCGCCTTCCTCGAACCGCGCGATCTGCCGCTCGGCGGCGTTCTGTTCCGGGATCGCGAGGTAGGACGCCGCGCCGATCTCGTCGGCGACCGGCTGCACCCATTCGACCAGCTGCTCGAGCCGCGCCCGCGCCGGCACCGGCTCGCCGCGCTCGAAGTCGATCAGCTCGCCCGAGAGCCCGTAGCGGGTCGCGCGCCAGAGGTTCTCCTCGAGCAGGCGGTGCGGCAGGCTCGGCAGCGGCTCGCCCTCGTCGAGCGCGCGCGCGCACCGCGCGGCCAGCGCGTATGCGAACGCCGCCAGGCTCTGGGCCTCGGCGAGGTCGGGCTGGCCGTCGGCGATGCGGATCTCGACCGTCGGATACGCGAGGTGCGGCCGCACACTCCACCAGATCTGCGTGTGCTCGGTGACCGAGCCCGTGCGGTACAGGAACGCGACGTAATCCTCGAACCGCTGCCAGTCGCCGTACGCGTCCGGGATCCCGCAGCGAGGGAACATGCGCGTGAAGATCTCGGTGCGCACCGAGTGCAGGCCGCTGTTCACCTCCTCCGTGAACGGCGAGCTCGCCGAGAGCGCGAGGATTTCCGGCAGGAATCGGCGGAGCGCGTCGTGCACGGCCACTGCGCGGTCGCGGCCGCGGATGCCGACGTGCACGTGGAGGCCGAAGGTGTTGTTGCGCCAGACGACGTAGCGCAGGACCTCGTCGTTCCGCCGGTAGTGCGGCGTGTCGATGATCCGCTGGTCCTGCCAGCGGCTCCACGGATGCGACCCCGTACCGCCGAGCGCGATCCCGAGCTCGCGCACCAGCGGCTGCAGCTGCGAGCGCCGCTCGGCCATCTTCGCCGCCGCTTCCGCGAAGCCCTCGCAGCGGCCGGTTCGGATCTCGACCTCCGATGCGATCAGCTCGCCGACGAGATGTGGCTCGAGCTCGGTCCCGCGCGCGGCCGCCTGGACGTCCTCGAACCGGTTGACCAGCCCGAGCGCCTCCGGATCGAGCAGCGCGAACTCCTCCTCGACGGCCAGGGTGAAGTCGGTGCCGCCGTCGTAGGCGTCGCGCGCAGTCGCCAGCAGCTCCTCGTAGCCGACCTTCTGCTCCTCGCCCATCGCGGCGGAGGTTACTTCCCGCGTGCGACCCGGTGCGCGACGGCCGCCGCCTCGACGCGGCTCGAGACGCCGAGCTTGCGGAGGATGTGCGAGACGTGGACGCTCGCCGTCTTGACGCTGACGTAGAGCGCCTCACCGATCTCGCGGTTCGTGTACCCGCGCGCAACGAGCTCGAGCACCTCCGCCTCGCGCGCCGTCAGCCCGAGCTCGCCCGCGAGCACGGACAGCTCTTCCGCGCGCTCGGATTCCGACGGCTCGACGAGGAAGATCCGTGCGCGCTGCGCGAGCAGCTCGAGCTGGTGCTGCAGCAACCGCGCACGCAGCCAGCGCGACACACGGTGCGCCGCACGCGCGGGCACCGCGGCGGCGCGTCGCGGCGCGCCCGCGGCGACGTGCGCCTCCGCCTCGCGCCAGCGGCAGTACGCGGCGAAGTACGGACGGTCCAGCGCGTCGAACGCCTCCGCCGCGCCGTGCCACGCCTCCGGCCGCGACCCGTCGATCCGCTCGTGCTCCGCCTCGGCGACGGCGCGCCACGCCACTGCGTCCGGCGAGACCGCGGCTGCGGCCGCCGCCGCCCGTCGCGCTTCCTCGAGCAGCCGCCCGGCCGGCTCGCGCGCCGCTTCGACGGCAGCGCGGTCGCGGCGGTCGGCCGCGAGCTGCGCCCGCTCCGCCTCCGTCCGCAGCGCGAGGGCGTACAGCCGCGGCTGCTCGTCGGCCGAGGCGAGGCGGATTCCGTCGTGGACGGCACGCGCGGCGTCGTCGACCCGCCCCTCCCACAGCGCCAGCTCGGCGACCAGTCCCGCGTAGCGCGCCGCCGCGAACGGCCGCGTCGCGCCCGGGGCCGCAGCGTCGAGGTGCCGGTGAGCGGACTCGAGCTCGGCGCGCGCCAGCGCGAGCTCCGCCTGCAGGATGTGCACGTGGTGCGGCCAGAACGTGCCGCCGAGACGCGCCGCCGTCGCCAGCACCTCTTCCGCGCGATCCCAGTCTCCCGTGCCGACGAACGCCGTCGCGGCGTTGACGGCAAGTCCGATCCCGTGACTCCGCTCCAGCCCCAGGCTCCGCGCCACCTCCATTCCCTCGAGCCCAATGCGCGCCGCCTCGCGCAGGCGGCCGGTGGCGATCAGGATGTCGCACAGCGAGAGGTAGGTGTACGTGAGCTCGCGCGGCGTTCCCCGCTCCTCCGCCGCCCGGCGAGCGCGAAACAGTTGCCGGATCCCCTCGTCGACGCGTCCGAGGTAACCGAGGTCCAGGCCGAGGACCGTTCGCGCCCGCACGGCCGGGCGGTCGTCGCCGGCCGCCTCCGCAACGGCGATCGCCTCTTCGCAGACCACCAGCGACTCCGCGTACCCCTTGTCGTAGATGAGCGCGTGGCCGAGCGCCGCAAGCATGCGCCCCCGTTCGGCCGTAGCGGGCTCGCGCGGGACGAGCTCGACGGCGCGGCGGAAGGCGGCGAGGCCGGCGGCGCGGTCTCCCTGGACGAGGAGGTACGAGCCGAGCCGCTCGTACAGCAGGCCGCTGCGGACGGGATCGGCGTCGCCGAGCGCGTCGATCGCGCGGCGTGCGAGCTGCTCGGCCCGGGGCGCGTTCCCCGTCAGGTCGGCGAGCTCGCCGGCGCGCGCGAGCACGGCGTCGAGCGGAAGCCGGGCGAGCTCCGTCGCGTCCGGCACGCGCTCCCACAAGTCGAGCGCGTGCTCGAGGTGGCGCAGCGCCTCGGCGAGACCCGAGACGGCCTCGGCGTCGCGGGCCGCGACGACCGACGCCGCCAGCGCCTCCCGCCACCGGCCCGCCATCGTCCAGTGATGGGCCAGCTCCGCCGCGGCCGAGCGGGCACCGGCGAGCGCCGGATCGGCCGCGAGCGCCGTCGCCAGCCGTGCGTGGACGTCCTCCCGCTCGCCGGGCAGCAGCGTCGCGTACACCGACTCCGCGACCAGGGCGTGGCGAAAGCGAAACGACGACGCGGACTGCTCGGCGGCGAGCACGTCCTCCTCTACGGCCGCCCGCAGCGCGTCGACCAGCTCGCCGCTCGGGAGCGCGGCGGCCGCGGCGAGGAGGCCGTGCGTGACGTCGTGCCCCGCCGCCGCGGCGACGCGCAGGATCCCGCGCGCCACTGTGTCGAGGCGCGCGACGCGGCGCAGCAGCGCGTCGCGCACCAGGCGCGGCAGCTGCTCCTCCCCTCGCGCCGAAGCGGCGAGGAGCTCCTCGGCGAAGAACGGGTTGCCCTCGGACCGCGCGTGGATCGTCGAGGTCAGGTCGGCCGGGAGCCGCTCCCCGGCCGTGGTCTCCAGCAGCGTCTCGAGCTCGTCGCGCGAGAACGGCGCGAGCTCGATCAGCTCGGCCTCGGCGCGCAGCTTGTGGCTCGGGCGAGTCTCGTCGCTGCGGTACGTTCCGACGACGACGATCCGCGCCGCGTCGACCGCGTGCTCGAGGAACGCGACGAGGTCGAGCGTCGACGCGTCCGCCCAATGCAGGTCTTCGAGGACGAGGACGACCGGCGTCGCGGCGGCGGCGCGCTCGAGCACCGCGAGCACCTCCTCGAAGAGGCGCATCTGCGAGCCCTCGTCCCGCTCCGGCGCGAGCGTGCGCTGCGGGAGGTCGCTCAGCGCCGCCGGCGCGTCGGGCAGCGGGCGCAGCGCCTCCACGATCGGGAGGTACGGCAGCGATGTGCCCATGAGGTCGATGCAGCGCCCGGTGAGGACGGTCGCTCCTGCGCTGCGCGCCCGCGCGGCGAGCTCCGACACGAGTCGCGTCTTGCCGATCCCGGCTTCTCCCGCGACGAGGACGGTCGACCCGTGTCCGGCCGACGCGGCGTCGACCGCCTCCTCGAGGCGCTCGAGCTCGCGGGCGCGTCCGACGAAGGTCGCCGCGGAGGAGCCGACTTGCATGCGGCCTCCATTAAATAAGGCGCCGCCTGCGAAAGATAAGGCCTTTTGCCCGATGCGCTTGATTGGCCTCCGCGCCAGCATCGACGGGACTCGACGAAGGAGGCTTCATGGCGACATCGCTCTACGCCTCGCCGGCGGAGGCCCTGCAGGCGCCGCCCGAGGAGTACCTTTACCTCGCGTGCCTGCACGAGGGCACCGGCGTTCAGGCGCCCGACTTCCTCGCCGTGGTCGACGCGGAAAAGGGAAGCATCGTCCACGAGACGCCGATGCCGAACGTCGGCGACGAGCTCCACCACTTCGGCTGGAACCGTTGCAGCTCCGCGTGCCACGGCCCCGACCGCTCACACCTGATCGTCCCCGGCTTCCGGTCCTCGCGCATCCACGTCGTGAACGTCGCCGACGACCCGCGCCGGCCGCGGATCGAGAAGGTGATCGAGCCGCAGGAGGTCGTCCGCGAGACCGGCTACACCCGGCCGCACACGGTCCACTGCATGCCCGGCGACAACGTCGTCATCAGCATGCTCGGGGACGCCGAGGGCGGCGGCGCCGGCGGCTTCGCGGTCCTCGACGCGAAGACGTTCGAGCTGAAGGGCCGCTGGGAGAACGGGGGCGAGACGCCTCCGTTCAACTACGACTTCTGGTACCAGCCGCGCAAGAACGCGCTCGTCTCGTCCGAGTTCGGCGAGCCGAACGCGTACGAGCCCGGCTTCGACCTCGCCGACGTCGAGGCCGGGCGGTACGGCAGCCGCTTGCACTTCTGGAACCTCGCCGAGCGGCGGCTCGAGCAGACGCTCGATCTCGGCGAGACCGGTCTCGTCCCGCTCGAGGCGCGCTGGCTGCACGACCCCGAGGCCGACGACGGGTTCGTGGGAGCAGCGCTGTCGAGCACGATGTGGCACTGGCACCGGTCGAACGGCGGCTGGGCGGCCGACCAGGTGATCGCAGTCGAGGGCGTCGAGCAGGAAGGGTGGCCGTTCCCCGTCCCCGGCCTCATCACCGACCTGCTGCTCTCGATGGACGACCGCTTCCTCTACTTCTCCAACTGGCTGCACGGCGACCTGCGGCAGTACGACGTCTCCGACCCGGCGAACCCGAAGCTCACCGGACAACTCTGGCTCGGCGGCGTGATCGGGAAGCCGAACGACGCGGGTCGCGAGCTGAACGGCGGCCCGCAGATGCTGCAGCTGTCGTTCGACGGCCGGCGGCTCTACGTCTCGAACTCGCTCTACTCGACCTGGGACAACCAGTTCTACCCGGGGCTCCGCTCCTGGCTCCTGCGCGTGAACTGCCATCCCGAAGGCGGGATGGAGGTCGACCCGAGCTTCTTCGTCGACCTCGACGACCGGCCGGGCGGGCCCGCGCGCGCGCACGAGGTGCGGCTCCAGGGCGGTGACTGCACGACGGAGATCTTCCAGTGATGGTCGCGCACATCATGGGGCTGCCGATCGAGGAGGGCGTCGTACAGCTCGCGCTGGGCGGGACCGGCCTTGCGGCGACGACCGTCATGGCGAGCGAGGGGATCCGACGGATTCTACGAGCCGTGCGGCGGCGCCTTCCGACGACCGGCGATTGACGACCGGGGACGCCCGGCCGTGCGAAGCTCGTCAAGATCTGTTGCCGACCGAGACAACAGCTTGGCGAGCTTCGCGCGCACGTCGTCGTCGCTGTTCCCGGAGGGCCTCGCAATCAGCGTCGCACCGTGACACTCTCGGCACGCTTCCGTTGCAGTCTCGACCCCGTCGTCTGACGACAGGACATGGCTCGCGGGGACGTGTCCGTTCGGGACGACGGAAAGACGGAACCGTCTGCCGTGGGCGCGCATCGTCCACAAGTTGTGAATCGTCTGTGACGCACGCGTCACGGTGACGTCACTCTTTCGCGCGCCTCGTCCGACGACTGAGGCAGCGACTCGGCGCCGCGTACCTGTTGCGCGCGCTCTACGCGACCGGCTCGAGGAGGCGCTCCCCGACGCTCGCCCACGACCAGCGCTTCTCGACCGCGCGGCGCGCCGCGGCACGCAACGCCTCGCGATCTGTTGCTTGAATAGACAACAATTCGTCCAGCTTCGCGCGCAGGTCGTCCACGTTCCCGTTCTCGAACGACGCGAGGTGGCGCAGCCGCTCCGGATACTCCTCCTCCAGCCCGGCCGCGACCTCGGCGAGGCCGGAGTGGCGCGCGACGAGCGGCGGGCAGCCTGCCGCGGCCGCCTCTGCCGCGACCATCCCGAACGCCTCGGGGAAGATCGACGGCACCACGCTCACGTCGGCGAGCGGGAGCAGGTGCACCAGATGCCGGTGCTCGAACGGGCCCGTGAAGAGCGTGTTCGGCGGCGCCGTCGCCTGGAGCTCCGCACGCCAGTCGCCGAACCCGACGATCACCGCGCGCGCGTCGAGGTCGCGCAGCGCCTCGAGCAGCAGGTGCACGCCCTTGTTGCGGATCAGCTTCCCGAAGTAGACGACGGTCGGACGGTCGCCGGCGAGGAACTCGGCAAGCCGCTCGGCGTTGCCCTCGTCGGGAAGACGCTCGTTCGCGTTGCCGGGATTCGGCGGATCGCGGCGCGCTTCCTCCAAGAGCTCGGCGAGCGCCTCGTCGCGCGGCTGCGGGACGAACTCGTCGACGTCGACGCCGGGCGGGACCTCGTACACGTTGTGGACGTGACCGACGACGTCCTCCAGCACCTCGCGGATGTGCCGCGAGCCCACGTACGTCGCCTCGGCGCGGGCGAGGGCCTCCCGCCCCCACCTCTCGAGCTCCGGCCGTCCGCGCATCGAGTACTCGAGCTCGGACCCGTGCGCCTTGACGCGGAACGGCTCGCCTGTGGCGGCGCCCACGGGGCCGCCCATCAGGACGTGGTTGGTGAAGATCACGTCGGCCGGCAGGAGCGCGCGCAGGGCGGCGGCGTTCGCGTCGACGTACGCGCGCTTCTCGTCGTCGGTGAAGTCCTGCAGGTACTTGGGGTTCAGCCCCTCGTACGGGTCGAGGACGAACACCGGTAGCAGCCCGTCCGGCAGCTCCGGCCGGACGACGCTCGCGCCGCCGAGGTCGAACTCCTCCGGCGCACGCTCCTGGCAGACGACGGTCACGTCGTGGCCCGCGCGCGACCACTCGCGCGCGAGCGCACGCGTGTAGACGTTGGAGCCCGTCCCTCCAAGGAGGTACCCGTGCCAGAGCAGGATCTTCAAGCGTCCCGGCGTCCTGTCGATAGAGGCAGAAGTCGTCCACTGCGCCGGCCGGCGCCGCCCGGGGAGTTTGCATGAAGGTCCTGCGATTCGCCGGTAGCCTCCGAACCGGCTCGTGGAAGCCGGTGAAGTACCCACACCCACCCTCGTCGTCGTAAGCGGGCCTCCGCGGGCAGGCACGACGAGCCTCGCGCACGCACTCGCGCGGGCAATCCCCTGCCCGGCCGTCTGCAGGGACGAGATCAAGGAAGGCATGGTCCACGCCCAGGGCGGCGAGTTCGATGCCGCGGCGGGCGATCCGCTCACGCAGCGAACCCTGCCGCTCTTCTTCGACGTGTTGCGCGTGTTGCTCACGGCGGGCGTGACCGTCGTGGCCGAAGCCGCCTTCCAGGACCGGTTGTGGAGACCGGGGCTCGTGCCGCTATCCGAGCTCGCGCATCTGCGGATCGTCCAGTGCCACGCGGACCCTGCCGTCGGTCGCGAACGGCGTCGCGCGGAGCTCGAGGCGGGCGGCCGGAGAGCTCACGCGCAGATCATCGGGCAAGAGATCGAGGACTGGGAGCGAGCGTACGCAGCGTTCGACCGCGTCTCGATCCGCGCACCGTCGATCGACGTGGATACGACCGAGGGGTATGCCCCCGAACTGACAGAGATCGTCGAGTTCGTGAACCGGCGCTGAGGGTCAGGTGAGGTGGAAGTAGAGCGCGTGGAGTAGCTCGACGGCCGGGTTCGACGTGTGCACCGTGACGTCGCCCGGCGTCTCGAGGAGCGCCTCCGTGTAGTTGAAGATGATGCGGACGCCGGCGTCGACGAGATCGTCCGCCGCATGCTGCGCCGCTTCGGCGGGCACGGCGAGGACGCCGACGACGATGTTCTTCTCCCGCACGACGTCCTTCAGCCGCCGGTAGTCGACGACGGAGCTCTGGCCGTACTGCTTGCCGAGCTTGCGGTCGTCCGTGTCGAAGATCGCGGCGATGTTGATCCCGTGCTCGGCGAAGATCGGCGAGCTCGCGATCGCCTGGCCGAGGCGCCCCGCCCCGACGAGCGCGATGTTGTGCTGCCCCTGCGTGCGGAGGATCTTCCGGATCTCGCCGAGCAGGCCGTCGATCGAGTAGCCGACGCCGCGCTTCCCGAACTTGCCGAAGTTGGAGAGGTCGCGGCGAATCTGCGTCGCGTTGATGTTGGTGTAGTCGGCGATCTCCTGCGAGGAGATCCGTTCCTTGCCCATCTTCTTCGCCTGCGTCAGCACCTGGAGGTAGCGCGACAGGCGGGCCGCGACGCCGACGGTGACGCGATTCTCGGCCACGCGAGCTCCTTCGGTCGGGGAGGTTTGCAACATGCACGAACCATTCTGCCCGAAGGCTCTGCGCCTCGGTCGCAGTAGTTACAAAGTGCTTACTCCGCGCCGAGCTTGTGCAGGAGCCGACGCTCGTCCACGTAGTAGACGAAGGCCCGCGCCCCGTCGATCTCGACTACCGGAAGCCACTCACGGTAGCGGCTCTCGAGCTCCTCCACCCCGGTGATGTCGATCTCCGCGAGCTCGAACGCGACCTGCTCCCGGGCGCGCAGCAGCTGCGCCCGCGCCCGTTCGCAGAGCGAGCAGTCGCGTGCGTGGTAGAGCGTGACCCGCTTCAGCGCGTTGTTCGCCTACGGGTACAGGCCGCGGGTGACGGTCGCCTCGGCGACGCGCTGGACGGCGAGGCCGTACGCGGCCATGCGCATCGGGACGTTGCGGTCCTCGCGCAGCGCCCACGTCTCCTCGAACGCGCGCGTGACGATCTCGTTCAGGCGCTGGTTGACCTCGTCTTCCTTCCAGAAGTACTCCTGGAGGCCCTGCACCCACTCGAAGTAGGAGACGACGACGCCGCCGGCGTTGGCCAGCACGTCGGGGAGCATGAGAACGCCGTTCGCCTCGAGGATCTCGTCGGCGGCGGGCGTCGTCGGGCCGTTCGCGCCCTCGACGATGATCTTCGCCTTCACGTCGGCGGCGTTCGCCTCGGTGATCACCTGCTCCAGCGCGCACGGTGCGAGCACGTCGCAGTCGAGGAGCACGAGCTCCTCGTTGGAGATCTTGCCGCCGGCGGCGAGCTCGGGGATCGACCCGCCCTCGCGCTTGTGCGCGAACGCCGCGGCGACGTCGACCCCCCTCGGGTTGTAGATGCCGCCCGTCGAGTCCGAGATCGCGATCACCGTCGCGCCCAGCTCGGACACGAACTTCGCGAAGTACGAGCCGACGTTGCCGAAGCCCTGCACGGCGATCCGCAGCCCCTCCATCGGCATGCTCTTCTTCTTCAGCGCCTCCTGCAGGCAGAAGAGCGCCCCGCGCGCGGTCGCCTCTTCGCGGCCGAGGGAGCCGCCGATCGTCAGCGGCTTGCCCGTGACGACACCGAGCACCGAGTGACCCTGGTTCATGGAGAACGTGTCGAAGATCCACGCCATCACCGCGGAGTTCGTGCCCACGTCGGGCGCCGGGATGTCCTTCTCCGGGCCGATCAGGTTCACGATCTCGGACGTGAACCGGCGCGTCATGCGCTCGATCTCGGCGCGCGACATCTTCTTCGGATCGCAGATCACGCCGCCCTTCGCGCCGCCGAACGGGAGGCCCATCAGCGAGCACTTCCACGTCATCCACATCGACAGCGACTTGACCTCGTCGAGCGTGACGTCCGGGTGGTAGCGAATGCCGCCCTTCGACGGGCCGCGCGCGATGTTGTGCGTCACGCGGTAGCCGGTGAACGCGCGCACGCTGCCGTCGTCCATCGACGTCGGGATCGAGACCTCGACGGCCCTCTTGCACTCCTGCAGCACGTTCACGAGGCGGTCGTCGATGCCGAACGTGTCGGCGACCTTCCGGAGCTGCAGCTGCGCGATCCGGAACGGGTTCTCCTTGAGGTGGGTCGCGCGCTCGAGCGTCGCCACAGCGGGCGGAGATTACTCGATCTCGAACCGGACGAGCGCCCGGCTCGGCTTCCCGCTGAGCGTCGGCCAGGCCACAAGCCGGAGCTCGTAGCGGCCCGGCTCGAGCTTCGTGCCTGCCGGATCGCGCCCCGTGATCCCGAAGCTGTACGAGCCGGGAAGGAGGTCGCGCACGCGCGCGAGGAGGCCGACGAAGCGGCCGGTCGCATCGTAGAGCAGGATGTCGAGCCGGGACACCGGCTGCACCTGCACGCCCCGGTCGTCGACGAGCCGCCCGGCCTGGATCTCGAGCACGGTCGGCGTCACGTCCGACGGCTTGAACTTCTCGTCGCGCAGGCGCACGCGCGCGAGCAGCGTGCCCGCGTAGTGGCGGAAGCCGATCGCCCACGGCACGCGGAGACGCTGGCCGCCGTCCGGCACGACCTCGATCACGCCCGTCGCAACCGCCTCGCGCGGCACCGCGGCGAGCCGCACCCTCAGCGTCACCTCCGCCGACCTGCCGGCGCGGATCGTCAGGTGGCTCGGCTTCACCGTGAACGCGAGCAGCTCCGACTCGCCGCCGGTCGGCAGGGCGCTGACACCGAGGCGCAGCCGGCGCGACGAGACGTTGCGGACGACGAGCGTGCGCGTCGAGCTCCACGCCGGGCCCTCCCACGTCCCGAACCCGAGCGTCGTCGGCTGGGTCGCGACCTCGCCGGTCGCGCTCGCGCCGAGGTCGAGGACGCCCGCGCCCTGCGCGAGCATCGAGGTTCCGGCGGTCGGTCGTGCGAACCCCGCGAGCAGGCTCTTCAGCGCCGGCCCGTCGACGTCAGGGCGCGCCTGTGCGAGCAGCGCGGCGGCGCCGGCCACGGACGCGGCGGCGGCACTCGTCCCGTTCACGGTGGCGAACATGGGCTCGCCGTCGCCGCTCGTCCCGGGATCGCTCGTGGCGAGGCCGACTCCGGCTGCGGCGAGATCCGGCTTCACGCTCCCGTCGAACGCGAGCCCGCGCGCCGAGAAGCCCACGACAGTCCCGCGGGCCCGGTTCCGGACGTTGCGCCCCGGACCGATCGAGACGCCCACGTCCGTCCCGAGGTCTCGCGCCGCGAGCACCGCGAGCGTCGGCCCCGCGGGCACGGCGACGACCGGCACGCCGATCTCGTCAGAGAGCCCGAGCGCGCCGGCGGGCAGGCTCTCGCCGTAGAGGATCACCGCCGTCGCGCCCGCCCGCACCGCCGCCGTGGCCGCCGCCACGGGATCGCCGTGCGTCGGGACGAACGCGGCTCGTCCCGCGACGAGGCTGAGGCCCCGGCGGTCGAAGAAGTCGATGACGCGCGGGCCGCTCGCGCCTGTCGTGGAGCGCGGCGTCGCGACCGCGAGGTTCAGCGCACGCGCCGGCGCGATCGACCCGAGCAGCGGCAGCATCCGGTCGAGCAGCACCTCCAGGCCGCGCCGCAGGACGACCCGCACCGAGGGCGTCGCGACACGGCCGTCGGTCGCGCCGACGGTCAGCGCGCCGGGCGCGCCGCCGGGGCCGGACACAGACCCGAACAACGGGCCGGCGCGGGCGTCGTTGCCTGCTGCGGCAACAACCATCGTGTCGAGCGCGAGCGCGCCCTCGACCGCCATCGCCTCCGGACTGTCGGCGAATGCAGCGTAGGGCTCCGCGACGCCGACCAGGGCGACGCGTGCCGCATCGTGGGAGTCCCCGTCGCCGTTCGGGTCGACCGCGCGGTCGAGCCCCGCGATGAGCTGGTCGCTCCGTGCGTAGACCGCATACTTCCCCTCGGCGTCGGGCTGCCAGCCCGCAACGCGGATCGGCAGGACCGAGGCGCCGGTCGCGACGCCGTGCAGGCCGCCGGGCCCGCCGCCGCCGACGAGGAGGCCCGCGAGCTCGGTGCCATGACGCTCGCGGCGGCTCGGATCCTGCGGGCTCGAGCGCGCGTCGGCGTTCTCGCCCTTGTCGACGAGGTCGATCCCCGGCTGCACGCGGCCGCGCAGGTACGGCTGGGAGCGGTCGACGCCGGTGTCGAGCAGCGCGATCGTCACGCCGCGCCCGTCGAACCCAGGCAGCTCGACGTCCGGCCGCCGTCCCTGGCCCGCCGCGAACTCCTTCCGCTCGAGCAGCTTCGTCGAGAGCGACGCGGGGAACGCGATCCGCACGGGGTAGATCCCCTTCACTTCGGGGTCGCTTTGCAACAGAGCGACCGCGCGCGGGTCGAGCGCAGCCGCGAAGCCGTTGAGCACGCGCGTGTAGCTGTGGTCGGGCCGCACGCCCAGGCCGTGCGTCGCGAGGATCGTCAGCACCTGCTGCTGAACGGCGTAGGCCTGCGTCGTCCATCGGCGCTCGTCGGCCTCGGTTGCGTACCGGTGCGTCGCCAGGCGCATCGCGACCGACGGCGTCTTCAGGACGACGATCATCCGCTGGCCGATCGGCACCTGCGCGCGCTCGCCGCCGACGAGGCCCCTCCACGTCACCGGCTGCGGCGGCCCCGCCTTCGTCGCGCCGCCGCCCGACGTGGCGCCGACGAGGAGGACGGTCGCGACGGCGATTGCGCCGAGCGCGGCGATCCGGCGGTCAAGAAGCCGTCGCGTACGCATCCAGTGCAAGGTACTCCGGGTACGGGACGGCCTCGCGGTACCGCGCCGCCGAGGCGATCATCGCGGCGTTGTCGGTGCAGAGCGGCAGCGGCGCGAGGGCCGCCTCGGGCAGGGCCGCGCGGAGCTCGGAGTTCGCGGCCACGCCGCCGACGACGGCGATTCGGTCGGCGCCGGCCGCCTCGACACGCTGGACGAGCGCGCGCACGATCGCGCGCTGGTAGCTCGCGGCGAGGTCGGCCCGCCGCGCCTCGAGCTCCTTGTGCACCAGAGCACGAACCTTGTAGAGGAGGGCCGTCTTGAGCCCCGAGAAGGAGAAGTCGAGCCCCGGGACGCGCGCCACCGGGAAGTCGTACGCGGTCGGGTCGCCCTCGCGTGCCAGGCGGTCGATCTCCGCGCCGCCGGGGTAGCCGAGCCCGAGTAGCCGCGCGCCCTTGTCGAACGCCTCGCCCGCCGCGTCGTCGAGCGTCGTGCCGAGGACGGTGAATCCGCCGCGGTCGCGCACGTCGAGCAGCATCGTGTGCCCGCCGGAGGCGAGCAGGCAGGTGAACGGCGGCTCGAGGTCGAGCGGCTTCAGATAGAGGGAGGCCACGTGCCCGTGCAGATGGTCCACCGGCACGAGCGGCAGCCGTCGCGCCCAGGCAAGCGCCTTCGCCGCGGAGACACCGACGAGCAAGGCGCCGATGAGGCCCGGCCCCGCAGTGACCGCGACAGTGTCGACGTCGTCGAGCGTCGCGTCGGCGTCGCGCAACGCCTGCTGGATCACCGGCGTGACGAGCTCGAGATGACGCCGCGAGGCAACCTCGGGCACGACACCGCCGTAGCGTGCATGCAACTCGGCCTGGGATGCGACGACGTTGGCGCGAATCTCGCCGTCGGCGGTGACGAGCGCCGCGGCCGTCTCGTCGCACGAGGTCTCGATCCCCAGGATCACCCGCCGGACCTCCCTTGTGACAACTTGTCACAAAGGATGTTCGGCGGCTCGGAGCGCGTCACGACGCCTTCGAGTCCCGCCACATGATCAGCGCGTCCTCTCGGTTGTCCGTGTAATAGCCGCGGCGGATGCCGCGCGGTTCGAAGCCCAGCTTCTCGTAGAGGCCGATCGCGTCCTGGTTGGAGACGCGCACCTCGAGGGTGTAGCCGCGGCGCTCGTCGTCGGCTGTGAGCTCGAAGAGGCGCTCGAGCAGCTGCGACGCGACGCCGCGGCGCTGGTACTCGGGGTCGACGGCGACGTTCATGACGTGCCACGCGTCGACGTAGCGCGAGTTGATCGTGTACCCCATCAACCGCTCGCCCTCGAATGCGCCGAGGCAGATCGACGTCGGCTTCGCGAGCTCGGACGCGAACATCGAGCGCGACCACGGCGTGCGGTACGCGCGCTTCTCGATCGACTCGATCGAATCGAGGTCGCCGAGGCCGAGCGTGCGGATCTCGATCGCGACCGCCGTCACTTCGCGCTCGGCTTTGCGTCGGGGTCGCGGACGTACAGCGGCTCGATCGTCTCGCCGGCGTGCGGGATGAGGAGCAGCGGGTTCGGGCGATGAACATCGTCGTTGTCCGGAGGGACAACAGCTCCGCGTGACTCGAAGACGTCGCGGTACCGCACGGCGCCGTCGCCGACGAGCGTCTTGCCCGCGACGTCGAGCTCCTCCGGCTTCGCGACGCGCGGCCCGACCGTGAAGACCTCGCCGCGGCGCGCATCGATCACCGGCACGCCGCCCTCGAACGCGTCGAGCGTCGACGCGCCGGCCACGGGCACACCGAGCGTGAGCGAGAGCGAGCGCGCCATGGCGAGCCCGATCCGGATCGACGTGAAGCTTCCGGGCCCGCGTCCGACGACGATCCGCTCGATCATGGCCGGATCGTCCACGAGCTCGTCGACGACCGCCAGCAGGTCGCCCGCGCGCGGATTGCTCGCGACGCGCCCGCCGGAGATGCCGGCAACGGCGCCGAAGCTGGTCGCGGTGTCAAAGGCCAGGATCGTCATCGGTCTCGATTGTGATGCGGCGGTGGGACTCGTCGACGTGCTCCAGGTTCACGCGCGCGCGGACGGGCGGGAGCCAGTCCCCGGCGTGCTCGGGCCACTCGACGAACGCAATTGTCCCATCGAAGTAGGGCTCGAGGTCGCCCCATTCCTCCGGGTCGAGGTGGGCGATCCGGTAGAGGTCGAGGTGCGCGACCGGCACGGGGGCCTCGTAGCGGTGCCCGATCGTAAAGGTGGGGCTCGTGACGGGCTGCGTCACGCCGAGCGCCCGGGCGGCGCCGCGGACGAACGTCGTCTTGCCCGACCCGAGCTCGCCGGCGACGGTGACGAGGTCGCCCGGCCCCAGGATCCGGGCGAGGCCGGCCGCGAGGGACTCGGTCTCCGCTGGCGATCCGGTCTCTCTAGACGCCATTGGCAAGCGTGAACGCGAGCCCGGCGCGGGCCAGGTTCCCCCGCTCGTCGACCGCCTCCGCCTCCAGCCGGTACGCCCCGTCGGGGAGTAGCCGCGTCGTCCACGTGTGCGCGACGAAGAAGCGGTAGCGGCCCGGCTTTCCCGGCCGGTTCTGGCGCGTGCCGGACGCGTAGACGGCGGCGAAGCGCTCCTTCGGCACGAGCGTGCGGAAGTCGACCGGCGTGTGCCACGGCCGCACGACGCGGCCGCCGCTCAGGACGCGCCAGCGGACGAGCGCCGGCGTCAGGATCGCTCCGGCCCACGGCGGGTCCGGAATCGGGAGCGGCGGGCGGTCGTACGCCTCGACGACGACGTCCACGGCGCCGCTGACAGCCCCGGGCGGAACGACGCGACCGTCGCGCTCGAACGAGATCGCAGCGATGCGCGGCGACGTCGGGTCGCTCCACGGCGCCAACGCACCCGGACGGAGCGGGTCGCGGTAGATGCCGCCGCGGCGCTCCGCGAAGTGGACGTGGCCCCACGGCGCGAGCACGCGGCCGAGCAGATCGCCGCGCCGCACCCGCTGGCCGTGGCGGACGGCGGGAACGATGTGCCAATAGCCGAAGTCGACGCCGCCCGCGTCGACCGCGACGGCGTTCGGATTCTCGATGAAGATCTTGCCGTCGACGACCGCGTAGACGGGCGTCCCGTCGCGGGCGACTACGTCGACGCCGAAGTGGAACGACCGCGAGCTGCCGGAGATTCGCGGGTCGTTGAAGGCGCCGCGAACCGGATGCGCCCGATCGAACGGCTTGACCGGCCAGCCGTACGTCAGAAGAGCCCGAGCTGAACCGGCTCGGGTGCGACGAGCGGCTCCGCCGGCCGCACGGGGACGGGCGGCGGCGCGGGCGGCGCGAGCGCGCGACCGAGTAGCTCGGGCAGACGGCTGAAGTCGGCCTGCAGCACCTCGAGCATCCGCGGCGTGTAGAGCGCGGCGGCGGGATGGAAGAGCGGATAGAGCAGGACGCGCGACCCGCCGAGCGTCACCTCCTGCTCGCGACCGTGCACGCGCGTGATGCCGAGCGGCTTGCCCGAGAGGAGCTTCGTCGCGAAGTTGCCCAATGTGGCAACGACCTGCGGCCGGATGAGCTCGATCTGCCGGAACAGGTGTCCTTCGCAGGCCTCGATCTCCTCCGGCTGCGGGTCGCGGTTGCCGGGAGGGCGGCATTTGAGCGTGTTGCAAATGTAGACGTCCTCGCGCGTCAAGCCGATCTCCGCGAGCAGCTTCCCGAGCAGCTGCCCCGCGGCGCCGACGAAGGGGACGCCCTGCTTGTCCTCGTGGAAGCCCGGCGCCTCGCCGACGAACATCAGGTCCGCGAGCGGGGAACCCGAGCCGAAGACGACCTGCGTCCGGCCGGCCGCGAGCGCGCAGCGCGTGCACGACGACACGGCCTCCGCGAAGGCCGAGAGCTCTGCGCCCGGCGCCAGCTCAGTGACCGCAGCCACAAGAACCACCGCAACAGCCGCCTCCACCGCCGAACGAGGGCTGCGCAGCGGTGCCGTGCGCCGCGAACACGCTGAACTGCTTCTTGACCTTCTCGGCGCCGCAATCCGGGCAGCTCGGATCGGGCGCGCTGAACCCGACGAGCTCCTCGAAGTGCGACTCGCAGCTCATGCAGACGTATTCGTAGATCGGCATCGCGTCGTAGACCCTACCCGACCGCCATGGTGGCGGACGGGCCGGACGGACGGCGGGTCAGGGGCCTCGCCGCACCCACTCGACGACCTCGTCGATCGCCTGTGGCGCGTCCCGGAAGACGCCGTGGCCGGCGTTCGGGTAACGGCGGAAGTCGAGGAGACGCTCCGGCAGCGCCCCAGCGAGCTCCTCCACGCCCGTCACCGGGAACGCCGGATCGTCCTCGCCCGCGAGCAGGAGCATCGGGCAGCGGATCGCCGCGACCTCCTCGCGCAGGTCGACGCGCTGCGTCTCGTACCGGTCCCAGTGCTGCGTCGCCTCGGGGTTCATCTCCATCCGGGCGATCACCTCCGGGTCGAGCCCGGACCTCGTGTAGAGCGGGACGCACACGCGCATGAACTCGGCGAACGTGATCTCGCTCGGGTCGCCGAAGTAGCGCGCGGCGACCTCGCCCGCCTCCGCGCCGCCGAGGCGGTCGAAGACCGCGATCGAGCGCGCGTGCACCGGACGTGCAACGGCGCTCGTGAGCACGAGGCGCTCAGGCTGCTCCGGATAGCGCGACGCGAACTCGAGCGCGACGAGCGCGCCGACGGACGTCCCGAGCAGCACCGGACGCTCGATCTCCAGCTCGGCGAGGAACATGCGCAAGTCTTCGGCCCACGTCTCGAGGTTCCACCGCGACGGGTTCGAGCGGTCGCTGCGACCGTCTCCGCGCTGATCGAAGTAGATCACCTGCGCGACGCGCGCGAGCGGCGGGCCGATCGTGTCCTTGTAGAGCGAATGGTCGGCCCCCGGGCCCGCGTGCAGGAGCACGACCGTCGGCCGCTCCGCGAAGCCCTCGTCGGTGGGCACGATCTGCGCCCCGTCGACGTCGAAGAAGAGTCGCACATCGCCGACGGTGATCTTCACGGCGCCGCCACGAAGTCGCGAATGAGCGCGAGCGATTCGGGCGCGTCCCGCCAGACGGAATGGCGTGCCCCGCGGTACCACTCGACGCGCACGTCCTGCAGCCCGTCGACGACCTCCTCGATCGACGCGCGCGGGTACTGCGGGTCGACGTCGCCCGCGACGACGAGCGCGGGCGCCTCGATCGCGCCGAGCTCGCCGCGCAGGTCGATCGTGCGCATCTCGGTGCGCGACCAGTGCACTGCGAGCTCGAAGTGCCACTCGGGCCTGACGAGCGCGTCGGTCGCCGCGCCCGGGCCCATCACGTACGGGAACGCGACGCGCAGGTACGTCCCCAGTGTCTGGTCGGTCGGCTCCGAGAAGAAGCGGAAGGCCGCCTCGCCCGCCTCGGGGCCGGCGAGCTCGTCGAAGGCTGCGACCGAGCGCTGCGTGACGAACCGTGCGTTCGGGTTCGACAGGATCAGCTTCGACACGGCGTCGGGCCACCGCGCTGCGAGCCGCAGCGCCGTGTAGGCACCCCAGCCCGCGCCCAGCAGGACCGGCCGCTCGATCGCGAGCCGTTCGAAGAGCGCATGCAGGTCCGACGACCAGACCTCGGTGTTCCAGTCGTCGGGCGTGCCCGCATCGGAGCGACCGTGCCCGCGCAGGTCGACGTAGACGACCTGTGCGACGGCGGCGAGCGCCGGCCCGACGTGGTTCTTGTACGGGAGGTGGTCGACGCCGGGCCCGGTGTGGACGATCACGACCGTCGGCCGCTCCTCGAGCCACGGCCCCTTCGGCCGCAGCTTCGCTCCCTGCACGTCGAAGAAGAGCCGGACGTCTCCGACCTGCACGCGCATCGGCGTGAGGCTATCCGAGGAGCGCGATCAGGCCGTCCGCGATCGTCTCGCGCCACCAGACGTAGTCGTGGCCGCCGGGGAACTCGCGGTAGGTCACGTCGTAGCCCTTGGCGACCAGGACGTCGCGCATGTGCCGGTTCGAGTGCAGGAGCGGGGCGAACTGCTCCCACGGGATGGTCTCGAGGATCCCGGCGTCGAGGTAGAAGCGGATCGGGAGCCGGTCTCGAGTCGCGAACTCGTGCGGGAGCGCCCCGCGCGGGTACGCCGCCGAGTGCGACAGCACGAGGCCGAAGCAGTCCGGCCGCCGCAGTGCGGCGAAGGTCGCCGCCAGCCCGCCCGCGCTCGAGCCCGCGAGGACGGTCCCGGCGGGGTCGTCGGCGAAGGAGAGGCGTTCGTGCGCCCACGGGAGGAGCTCGTCGGTCAGGAACTCGACGAACGGCTCGTGGAGGACGAGCTCGCGCATGCGCGTCTCGTTGTTCAGGCTGTCCGGCAGCACCGCGACCAGCGGTGGGATGCGTTCGTCGGCGAGCAGGTTGTCCAGCACCGTCGGCAGCGGCACGTACGCGTTCTGCACGTAAGTCCAGCCGTCGAAGCACACGACGAGCGGGTAACTCTGCGCCGGGTCGTAGCCGGGCGGCGTGTAGGTGAAGACGCGGCGCTCGTTGCCGAGGCGGTCGCTCGCCAGGCGGTGGAGGTCGACGGTGCCGCGCGGCACGCCTGCGCGCTCGACGCTCCAGGTGAGCGGCGCCGCGTCCGGCAGCTCGAGGAGCGACGCGACGTTGTCCTCGTCCTTCGGATCCTCGGGGTCGCGGACGTACACATGCGCGTGCGGGTTGAGCGGGTCGCGGTGCAAGTCCCCGGTCGTCGCCGGCACGCGCTCGTGCGTGAACCAGTAGAGCGTGCGTACGTCACGGGGCAGCTCATAGGTGCGTTCCCACCAGCCGTCCCCGGCGCGCTGCATGCGGCGGTCGCCGGGATCCGCGCCCGCGAGACCGCCGATCACCCACAGCTCCTCCGCCTCCGGATCGTGGAAGGCGACGGTGACGCGCACACGGCCGTCGTCGAGCTCGTCGACGACCGGAGATTCGCGGATAGACTGCAGCTGCCCGGTATCCACCTGGAACTGGAGCCTAATGTTCGAGAGCGTCACCGTCATCGGCGCCGGCCGCGTGGGCTCGGCCGTCTCCGCCCGCCTGCGCGAGCGCGCTGTCGCCTTGCGGGCGGACGGCGAGCTGCGGCTGCTCTGCGTGCCCGACTCCGCGATCGCGCAGGTCGCCCGCGCGATCGAGCCGGGGCCGTGGGTCGCCCACGTCTCGGGCGCGACGACGCTCGCCGCGCTCGAGCCGCACGCGCGCCGCTTCTCGGTCCACCCGCTACAGACGTTCACGCACGCGCGAGGCGCGGAGCAGCTCGACGGCGCATGGGCCGCGGTCACGGCCGAGGCCGACGACGCGCGGACGCGCGCGTTCTGGCTCGCGGAGACACTCGGGCTGCGCCCCTTCGAGCTCGCCGACGCGGCACGGCCGCTCTACCACGCGGGGGCGGCGATCGCGTCGAACTACCTCGTCACGCTGTACCGTGCCGCCGCGCGTCTATTCGACGATGCGGGCGCGCCGCCGGAGGCTCTCGTCCCGCTGATGCGCCGGACGATCGAGAACGGGTTCGAGCTCACCGGCCCGATCGCGCGCGGTGACTGGGCGACCGTCGACCGCCACCTCGATGCGATTCGCAAGCGCGAGCCCGAGCTCGAGCAGATGTACACCGCACTCGCCGGAGTCACGCGCGCATGAGGGTCGTGCGCACGGTCGCCGAGCTGCGGGCGGAGCCGCGTCATGGAATCGTCGGGCTCGTCCCGACGATGGGCGCGCTCCACGACGGCCACGTCGGGCTCTTCGCGGCCGCCCGCGCCGACTCCGACATCGTCGTCGCGAGCCTCTTCGTCAACCCGCCGCAGTTCACGGAGGACGCCGACCTCGCCGCGTACCCGCGCGACTTCCACGCCGACGCAGGCGTCGCCGAGCAGGAAGGCGTCGACATCCTCTTCGCGCCCGACGACGACGAGATGTATCCCCCGGGCTTCGCCACCTGGGTCGACCCGGCCGGCGCCGCCGAAGGCCTCGAAGGTGCGCACCGGCCCGGCCACTTCCGGGGTGTCGCGACCGTCTGCCTCAAGCTCTTCAACGTCGTCCGGCCCGACCTCGCGTACTTCGGCCGCAAGGACGCGCAGCAGGTCGCCGTGCTGAAGCAGCTGGTGCGCGACCTCCATCTCGAGCTCGAGATCCGCGTCGTCCCGACCGCGCGCGACGCCGACGGCCTCGCACTCTCATCGCGCAACGACCGTCTGTCCCCGGACGAGCGGTCGCAGGCGCTCGCGATCCCGCGCGCGCTCGAGACGCGCGACGTCGCGCGCGCGCGCGAGGTCCTCGCAGAGGCAGGAATCGAGCCCGACTACGTCGAGGTCGCCGACCTCGACGGCCCGACCCTCGCCGTCGCCGCACGCGTCGGCTCCGTTCGCCTGATCGACAACATCCTCCTGGAAGGAGATACGGAATGAGCACCCGTCCGCGCACGCCCGCCCCCTCGACGCCGGCGCCCGGCAAGCTGCCGCTGCCCGAGCTCGGCGAGATGAAGCGCCGCGGCGACAGGATCGTCATGGTCACCGCGTACGACGCGCCCGCCGCGCGGCTCGCCGACGAGGCGGGCGTGGAGCTCGTCCTCGTCGGGGACAGCGCGGCGATGGTGATGCTCGGACACGAGTCGACCGTGCCGGTGACGCTCGACGAGATGATCTTCCTCACGCGCGCGGTCACGCGCGCGGCGCGGCGGCCGCTCGTGATCGGCGACCTGCCGTTCGGCTCGTACGAGATCTCCGACGAGCAGGCCGTCGGGAGTGCGATCCGCATGGTCAAGGAGGGCGGCGCCGACCTCGTCAAGCTCGAGGGTGCAGGCCGGATGGTGTCGCGCGTACGCGCGATCGCCGAGTCGAACATCGGCGTCATGGGCCACATCGGGCTCACGCCGCAGTCGGCGACCAAGCTCGGCGGCTTCAAGGCGCAGGGCCGCACGGCGGACGCTGCGCTGCGCCTCCTCGACGACGCGCTCGCGCTCCAAGACGCGGGCTGCTTCTCGATCGTGCTCGAGGCGGTGCCTGCTCCGATCGCCGCGCGGATCACCGAGCTCCTCGAGGTGCCGACGATCGGGATCGGCGCCGGCGCGTCGTGCGACGGGCAGGTGCTCGTCTGGCACGACATGCTCGGGATGTACTCGGGCGCGGTGCCGCGCTTCGTGAAGCGCTACGCCGACATCGCCGAGGAGATCGGCGACGCGCTCGCCGCGTACGCGCAGGACGTCCGCACCGGCGCGTTCCCGGAGGAGCAGCACACGTACGCGATCCCGGACGAGGAGCTCGACCGCTTCGAGGCCGGCGTCCGCGACCGCGCCGTCCGCTGACTTTGTGCACCGGAGCACGAGCACCGCGCTTGTGCTCTGGTGCACATGCTGGGTAGAGGTCAGAGACCGGCGGCCGCGAAGATCAGCACTGCCGGCGCGCCGATCGCGATCGCCGTCGCGGCAGCCGCGCGGGGCCACGTCCAGCCGTGCACGGCACGCACGCCGACCAGGAGCAGCGCGATCGCCCACACGAGCACCGCGACGTCGAGCGCTCGGAAGACGTCGGCGCCGGCACCTGTGTCCGACCCGCCTGCCTTGAACCAGTCCTCGCCGTAGAGCGCGAGCTTCACCGGCCAGAGCACGAGCGAGAGCGCGAGCGGAACCCACGCGAACGCGAGCACGTGCCGCGCGCGTCGGAACGAGCCCTGGGAGCCGAGCGCCCGCACGCTGCCGTAGAGCACGGCGCCGAACGCCCAGTAGGCGGCCACGCCGACCGCGCCGCCGGCGAGGAACGACCAGACCGCCATCAGGAGCCCGTCGACCTCGGGGTCGTCGCTCATCCGGTGCGCAGCGACCGGCGTCGCCAGTGCATACGCGATCCCGGCGAGGATCACGATCGCGAGGACTGGTTCGGCCCGGTCGGCGGCGGCCTCGCGCGAGTCGTCGCGGAGCGCCGCGAACACCGCGCGGGGCGCCTGCAGGACGAGCACCGTCCGAAGCCACCAGTCGCGCATCGGCGCCAGCGTAGTCTCGGCGCCCGGCGGTCCCGTCGTCACCTCGTCGCTTGTGACAAGTTGTCACAAGGGAGGGTTCGCCGTGCGCCTCGGGCTCAGGTGCCGCGAGGCGCCACGCGCAGGGTGTCGAGGAGTCGGAGCGCCGAGCTCGCGTCACCGTAGACGTAGGCGTAGAACGCACGCCCGCGGTCGCGGAACGAGAGCATCCATCCCTTCTGGCGCCGCGCGGGTGCGCAGCAGGCGAGGTAGCTCGGCGGCCCGGCGACGTGAAATCGCAGCGGCCGGGCCGGGAAGCGCGCCAGATACTTCGGCGCATCGAGCGACTCCTGGACTTCGATCAGGTCGCGCCTGCCCCGCGCGAGCGCGAACCGGGGCGCGGGGTTCGTGCACGGCTCGAGGAGCGGCGGATGCGCGACGTGCCAGCCCGGGGGCACGAGAGCCGAAAGGCCGACGGCCAGCAGCATCCGCATGCCCGGAATACGGGCGGGCGGCGGCCGCAGGTCCGTGACCTACGCCGCGTGCGCGTACACGTCCGCCTGCGCGTACACGAACGGATGGTAGAAGGCGTCCAGGGCGCGCTCGCGTGTCACGCGCACCTCGAAGGACTCTCCCGTCCGCTCGTCCGCGACCGCGACCGTGCACTCGTCGTCGTCGCGCCTCCAGAGGAGGCGGACTTCGACGCCGGCGTTACGCCGGTTTGCAAGCTCGATGTGGTCGAAGAGTTCCATTGTGGTAAGTAGACGCCGTATCGGCAAGAAAGCTTCCATCGTTCGGTAAGAATCCTGTATGGATTGACGGTCAAGACGTTACGGTGCGGCCGTCCGGGCAGAGGTATTCCGTCTGCCCGAGCATCCCTGGGCGCTGCTTGACCGGCGCCTGCGAGCCGCACGGCCGGTCGGGGCCGTGGACGGCGCCGTAGACGATCCCGCCCACGAAAAGCGCGATCACCAGCGCGGCGAGCGCGACCATCACGCGCTTCCGGGGGCGCCTCGGGGGCGTGGTCGGCACGCCCCCATTGTGGCCTCACGGCCGGGACAGGTGCTTCCAGAGGTTCCCGACGAGACGGCCGGCGACCGGGTCGGTCTCGAGCTCGCGGGTGAAGTTGAAGGCGCCCGCGGCGAAGACCTTGGCGCCGCGCGGGAGCTCGTAGTACGTCATCTGGGCCGTGAAGCCCGGGCCGAAGAGGTCCGGGATCTCCGCGAGGACGTGCACGCCCGCGGGCGACGAGGGAGCGGTGTGGTCGATCTCGATGCCGCCGCTGCCGAAGGTGTCGCCGTCCTCGAGACCGGTCGCCTCGAAGAGCCACGGCGCGGCCGCGGCGTCGCGGACGATCCAGGACGCGCGGTGCGTGCCGCTGTCGTTGCCGCGGTAGTCGACGCCGATCAGCGCGGACTCGGGACGGTCGAGGTCGCGCCACTGCCGGGTCCGTTCGATCGTGTCGCCGTCACGCACCGTCCGCCAGAAGAAGTTGTTGGCCGACAGGAACGCGAGGTTCCCGCCACGGTCCCGGAACCGCTCGATCGCGTCATACTCGTGCTCGGTCACGTACTCGTGGTGGCCCGGGAAGACGATCAGCCGGTACGCGCGCGCGAGCTCGTCGCCGCTTGCACCGTCGAGGTCGGCGTCGGAGAGGACGTCGGCACCGCGTCCCGTCCACGCGAGCCAGTGCAGGAACGGGAGGTCGTAGCGGCGGAAGTTGTACGGGACGCCGCGGTTCAGGAACGGCCGCGCCAGGCGCGCGGTCTTGACGTTCCAGCTCGCGTACCAGCTGCCGCCGCCGCGCAGGTTGTACGCCTGCCACGTCAAGGTCGGGAGGACGACGGCGACCCGGTGCCCGCCGAGCCGCCGCGGGCGGACGGTGAACGGCGCGAAGCCGACGCGGCCGTCGGAGGCGGTGAGGCGCGCGAAGTAGAGCCCGCTCGGCCAGTCGCCGACGCGGATCGAGATCCGGCGGCCCGTCGCGGCGGCGGCGCGGGTGACGGGAACGCCGCGCATTTCGTTGCCGCCGCGGGTGGCCGTGCGCTCCGGGCCCGTGTGGAAGACGCGGAATGTGACCCCGTCGGCGCGGTTGAAGACGGTCATGGTGGCGGTGTCGCCCGGCGCGTAGCTCTCGCGCGCGAACGCGGCTTCCACGGAGGGCCGGAGCTCCTCCGCGGTCGGGGCGCGCCCCTCGAGCAGCTCCTCGTCGAGGAGGGGCGTCGCGGAGGCGGTCGGGATGGCGAGCACGAGGGCGGCTGCGAGGGCCGCGAGTGCGGTGTGGGTGGCGGGCGTCTGCATGCCGCCACCGTCGGACCGACCTCAAACGGGCCGGTCACGGCCGCCTCACCGCCCCCTAACGGCGTACTACTTGCCGACGGTAATCGTGACCGTGGCCGTGCCGCCGTCCGCGCAGGGGACTACGGCCGATTTCAGATCGCCGCGGCGCAGAAGCGCGCCGGACGCGGCGCTGCCGTCATGCTGCGACGGGCTGGCGCTCGAGCAGCGTTCGCAGATAGCGGCCGGTGTACGACTGCTCGATCTCCGCGACCTCCTCGGGCGTCCCGGTGGCGATCACCTCGCCGCCGGCCTCGCCGCCCTCGGGGCCGAGATCGACCAGGTAGTCGGCCTGCTTGATCACGTCGAGGTTGTGCTCGATCACGAGCACGGTGTTGCCCGCGTCGACGAGCCGCTGGAGCACCTCGAGCAGCTTCTCGATGTCGGCGAAGTGGAGTCCGGTCGTCGGCTCGTCGAGGATGTAGAGCGTCTTGCCGGTCGCAACCTTGCAGAGCTCGGCGGCGAGCTTCACGCGCTGCGCCTCGCCGCCCGACAGCGTCGTCGCCGGCTGGCCGAGCGTCATGTAGTCCAGCCCGACGTCATGCAGCGTCTGCAGGCGACGGCGGATCTTCGGGATCTTGGCGAAGAACCTGAGCGCCTCCTCGACGGACATCTCGAGCACGTCGGCGATCGTCTTGCCCTTGAAGCGCACCTCGAGCGTCTCGCGGTTGTAGCGCTTGCCCTTGCACGTCTCGCACGGAACGTAGACGTCGGGCAGGAAGTGCATCTCGATCTTGATCTGCCCGTCGCCCTTGCAGGTCTCGCAGCGGCCGCCCTTCACGTTGAACGAGAAGCGCCCCGGCTTGTAGCCGCGCACCTTCGCGTCGGGCGTGAGCGAGTAGAGCTCGCGGATGTGGGTGAAGAGGTCGGTGTACGTCGCCGGGTTCGACCGCGGTGTGCGCCCGATCGGGCGCTGGTCGATCTCGATCACCTTGTCGAATGCGTCGATCCCCTCGACCGACTCGTGCTCGCCCGGCTTCATTCGCATCTTGTGCAGACGGTTGGCGAGCGCCTTGTAGACGATCTCGTTCACGAGCGTCGACTTGCCGGAGCCGGAGACGCCGGTGACGGCGATGAACTTCCCGATCGGGAAGTCGACGTCGATCCCCTTCAGGTTGTGCTGCGCCGCGCCGCGGACGGTGAACCAGCCGTAGTCCTCGGTGCGCCGCTCCGGCACCGCGATCTGCCGCGTGCCCGACAGGAACTGGCCGGTGATGGACTTCTTGTTGCGCAGCACCTTCTCCGCGCTCCCTTCGCCGACGACGTGTCCGCCGTGCTCGCCGGCGCCCGGCCCCATGTCGACGAGCCAGTCGGCGGTCCGCATCATCTGCTCGTCGTGCTCGACGACGATCACGGTGTTGCCGAGGTCGCGCAGCCGGTGCAGCGTGCCGATCAGCTTGTCGTTGTCGCGCTGGTGGAGGCCGATCGACGGCTCGTCGAGGATGTAGAGCACGCCGACGAGCTGCGACCCGATCTGCGTCGCGAGCCGCAGGCGCTGCGCCTCGCCACCCGAAAGAGTCGCAGACGCCCGGTCGAGGTTGAGGTAGCCGACGCCGACGTCGTCGAGGAACGTCAGCCGCTCGCGGACCTCCTTGATGATCCGGTGCCCGATCAGCTTCTCCGTCTCCGTCAGCTCGAGCCCGTCGAGGAACTCCAGCGCGCGCGTGACCGACATGCGCGTGAACTGGTGGATGTTGATGTCGCCGACGGTGACCGCCAGCACCTCCGGCTTGAGGCGTGCGCCCTTGCAGACGGGGCACGGCCGGAACGACATGTACTCCTCGATCCGCTCGCGCTGTGTCGAGCTGTCCGTGTCCTTGTAGCGGCGCTCGAGGCTCGCGACGATCCCCTCGAACGTGAGCATGTACGAGCGGCGCCGGCCCATCCGGTTGCGGTAGCTGACGTAGACCTTGTCGCCCTTCGTGCCGTACAGGAACCAGTTCTGCTGCTCCTCGGTGAGCTCTTGCCACGGCACGTCGGTCGGCACCTCGTAGCGGTCGGCGATCGCCGAGATCACCGACTCGTAGAACCCTGAGTTGCCGACCGCCCACGGGACGAGGGCGCCGTCGTCGATCGACAGAGTCGGGTCGGGCACGAGCAGGTCAGGGTCGATCTCCTGCTGCGCGCCGAGGCCGGTGCAGCGCGGGCACGCGCCGTGCGGCGAGTTGAAGGAGAAGACGCGCGGCTGGAGCTCGGGCAGCGACACGCCGTGCTCCGGGCACGCGAAGCGCTCGCTGAAGGTGCGCGCCTCGCCGGGGTGGTCGACGAGGTCGATCGTGACGAGCCCGTCCGCGAGCTGTGTCGCCGTCTCGACCGACTGCGTCAGGCGCGTCCGCAGGTCCTCCTTCATCACGAGCCGGTCGACCACGACGTCGATCGTGTGCTTGAACTTCTTGTCGAGCTGCGGCACCTCCTCGAGCAGGTGCTGCTCGCCGTCGACCTTCACCCGCGAGAAGCCCTCGTTGCGCAGCTCTTCGAAGAGATCCTTGTACTCGCCCTTGCGGTCGCGGACGACAGGTGCATTGACGGTGAAGCGCGTCCCGTCCGGCAGCGCGAGGATCTGCTCCACGATCGAGTCGATCGACTGCCCCGCGATCGGCCGGCCGCAGACCGGGCAGTGGGGACGCCCCACGCGTGCGTAGAGCAGGCGTAGGTAGTCGTAGATCTCGGTGACGGTGCCGACGGTCGACCGCGGGTTGCGCGAGGTGGTCTTCTGGTCGATCGAGATCGCCGGGCTCAGGCCGTCGATGGAGTCGACGTCGGGCTTCTCCATCATCTGGAGGAACTGGCGCGCGTACGCGGAGAGGCTCTCGACGTAGCGCCGCTGGCCCTCGGCGTAGATCGTGTCGAAGGCAAGGCTCGACTTGCCGGAGCCCGAGAGCCCGGTGATGCAGATGAGGGCATTCCGCGGGAGCCGGACGGTGATGTCCTTGAGGTTGTGCTCCCTGGCCCCGTGGACGATCAGCTCGTCGGCCGCCATTGGGAGCGTCATTGTACCTAGCGAACGCATGTTCGGATAGACTCTAGTGTCGCCGCCGGATGCCGCTGTTCGCCCGCCTCTCCGCCCGCTTCGCCGTCGTCCTCGCGACGGTCGTCGTGGCCGTCGTCGCCGCTGCCGCGGGTCGCGACGGGCTCGTCACGCTCGGCATCGCGGCGACGACCTTCCTCCTGTTCGTCGCGGCCCTCGGTGCACTCGTCTTCGTACTCTTGCGCGGTGAGTTCCCGCCGCGGATCGGCCGTGATGCGGTCGAGTTCAGCCCTGATCGCGTCGAACGGGCGGCGGCGTCCCTCGAGACGCTCGAGCTGGCGATCGAGGAGACGATTGCGAGGATCGACGAGGTTTCGGATGCGGTCGCAGAGCTCAACAGACGAGTCGAGGAACTCGAACTGGGGAAGGCGTAAGCTGTGATCGTGGCAAGTGCGGCGAACAACAACGGCCCGAAGGACATCAGGCAGCTCCAGGCGGAGATCAAAGAGTGGCGGGCGTCCGTCCACGAGCGGCTGGCCGTGGTGCGCGAGACCGCGGCCGACTGGCGCCGCTGGGCGGAAGACCTGCGGCGTAACGGCTACTAGCGCCGTCCCGTTGCATTTCGGGAGCGCCGGGAACCAACCCGGCCATGGCGGAGACCGCCCGTAAGAGCTTCGTCGCGACCGTCGTCGCGGGCAGCGTCGTCGTCCTCGCACTCGCCCTCTGGAAGCTCAAGATCCTGCTCGCGCTGGTCTTCCTGGCGTTCATCGTCGCCGCCGCGATCCGGCCCGCGGTCGACTGGCTCGCGCGTCGCCGCGTGCCGCGCGGCGCCGGGATCCTCTCCATCTACGCCTGCTTCGCCGCGGTGATCGCACTCGGGCTCTGGATCGCGGTGCCGCGCGCGCTGCACCAGGTCGAAGCGGCGCTCGGCCCCGACGCCAAGCAGCAGTTGACCCAGAAGGCCAGCGAGTCGACGGGCGTGAAGCACGACGTCCTGATCGCGGTCCGCAACCGGCTGGAGGACCTGCCGAGGGCAAGCGAGCTCGCGCGCCCCGCGGCGGAAGTGGGCGTCAAGGCGTTCGAAGCGCTCGTCGGGGTCTTCTTCGTGTTCGCGGCGGCCGCGTACTGGATCTACGAGCGCGACCGGGCGGAGGATCTCGTGTGCTCGCTCCTCCCGCGACCGAAGCGCAAGCTCGTTCGCGACACGTGGAATCTCATCGACCTCAAGCTGGGCGCGTTCGTGCGCGGCCAGTCGCTGCTGATCCTCCTCGTCGGCCTCGTGCTCTCGCTGCTCTTCTGGGCGGTCGGCGAGCCGTACTGGATCCTCGTCGGCTCGTTCGCCGGCGTGGTCGAGATCGTCCCCGTGATCGGCCCGCTCGCCGCGGGGGCGCTCGCGGTCGGCGTAGGTCTGACGGATTCCGTGCACACGGCGCTCTTCGCAGGGTTGTGCGTGCTCGGCGTTCGACTGCTCGAGGACTACCTGATCATCCCCAAGGTGCTCGGCGACGCGGTCGGCCTCTCCCCATTGCTCGTGCTCTTCTCGGTGTCGGCGGTCGGGATTCTCTTCGGCGGGTGGGCCGTGCTGTTCGCCGTGCCGATCGCCGCGGTGGTCGTGACGCTGTTCGACGTGATCGCCCGAGACGTGGACCCGGCCGACGCCGAGGTGCCGACCGTGCTCTTCCCCGCCAGGGAATCCGACGGGTGACCCCGCCGGTTCGCTACGACGCGAGCTCCGCGGGCAGACCGAAGCGCGCGAAGATCTCGGGGGTGACGAAGGCGGTGATCTCGCCGATCAGCGACCCGTTGAAGGTGAAGACGTCGATCGCCGAGGCCAGATAGCGCCCGGTTTCCGCTTCCAGGGCGTAGTGGGCGACGGCCGGCTGTCCGTTGGCGCGA
Source organism: Gaiellaceae bacterium (assembly GCA_036505325.1). Taxonomy (GTDB): domain Bacteria; phylum Actinomycetota; class Thermoleophilia; order Gaiellales; family Gaiellaceae; genus PALSA-600. The sequence continues at coordinate 62 of DASXTR010000104.1, read as the reverse complement.
ATCGGCACGCTGCGTACCTCGGGGCACAGGTCGACCGCGGTCTTCGCGAAGCCCGCAATCGT
>DASXTR010000103.1:0-31376 GCA_036505325.1 Gaiellaceae bacterium | reverse complement strand
CTGTGGGTCGCGGCCAAGAACGTCGAGACGTGGCACCGCGTCAACGACACGTACGCCGACGCGCCGACCGGCCTGAGCAACGTCACGCTCGCAAGCGGCGACGAGACCCGCTACTGCGTCGAGGACTCTCGCTGGCACCTCTTTGGCCCGGGCGGCGCGATCGCCCCCGGCCCCTGCCCGTAGTTACGGTTCCGCCGTGGAGAAGATCGGCGCCATCCTCGGGATCGCGGCGGCGACGATCACCCTGCTGACGTTCTTCTTCCGCTCCTGGGCGAATCTCCGCCGCGGGCGCCGGATGGACGCCTACCGGCACGACCTTCACGAGCGCTCGGAGCTCGAGCTCGAGCGACTGCGGCAGGAAATCGAGAAGAAGCCGTAGAACGGTGCCGGCGAGATGCTCTGGGTGATCGTCGCGATCATCGTCAGCGTCATCGCCGCCTTCGCCGTGATGAACGGCGTCGGCATGCGCAAGCAGGGCCGCCGCGACGAGGGGACGATGTGGATCGCCGGCGCGCTCGTCGGCTGGCTCGTGATCGTCTTCGGCTGGGGCGCGACGCGGATGTTCCACGAGATCCCCGCCGGCCACGTCGGCGTCGTCTACCAGTTCGGCGGGATCACCGGCCAGGTCTCCGACGGCTTCCAGGTGACCGCGCCCTGGCAGTCGATCCGGGAGGCGTCGATCCAGATCCAGCGCGCGACCTACGAGCTCGGGCACGGCAACGCGGCGTTCAGCCAGGAGAGCCAGGACGTGTTCGCGAGCGCGACGATCAACTACGAGGTGCTTCCGAAGGACATCCAGCGGCTCTACCGCGACGTCGGCCCGGGGTACGAGCACGTGCTGATCGAGCAACGCGTGTTCCAGACGATCAAGGAGGAGACGGTCAAGTTCAAGGCGGTCGACGTCGCGCCGAACCGCGAGGTGATCCGGCGGCGCGTGCGCGACCGGCTGACCCAGCAGCTCGAGCCGTACTCGATCCGCGTCGTCGACTTCCAGCTCGGGAACCTCGACTTCGACCCGGAGTTCAAGGTCGCGGTGCGCAACAAGGTGATCGCGAAGCAGAAGGCGCAGCAGGCGCTGAACGAGGTGCAGCAGGCGACGTACGAGGCGCAGAAGGTGCTCGCTGCGGCGAACGGCCAGGCGCGCGCAAACCTCCGCCTGTCGCAGTCGCTGACGCCGGAGCTCGTGCGCTACACGCTCGTGCAGAAGCTCGCGCCGAACATCCAAGTGCTCGCGATCCCGTCCGGCTCGATCTTCAACGCGACCGACCTCTTCGGCAGGACGACGCAGACGCGGTAGATTCGGCGGGTGGAGGAGCTGCGCGAGGGGCTGTGGTGGTGGACGGCGCCGCACCCCGACTGGAAGCCCGAGGACGGCGGTCCCGACGGGTGGCAGCGCGACGTCTCCTCCTACGCGTTCGACTGCGGCGAGACGTTCGTCCTCGTCGACCCGATCTCGCCGCCGTCGGTGGTCGACGCGCTCGCCGACGGGCGGCGCGTCGCCGTCGCACTGACCTGCGAGTGGCACCGCCGCTCGGCCGACGAGGTGGTCGAACGGCTCGGCGCGTCCACGGGCGCGCTCCCGGACTGCGTCGAGGTCGCGGCGTCCGTGGGCGAGGATCGCGTGCTGTGGATCCCCGCCTACGGGGCGGTCGTCTTCGGCGACACGCTGATCGGCGAGCCGGCCGAGCTGCGTATCCCCGAAGCGTGGCTCGACGAGGGCGAGACGCGCGAGGCGCGGGCGTCGGCGCTGCGCCCCGTCCTCGACCTGCCCGTCGAGCACGCGCTGCCCACGCACGGGAAGCCGGGCTCGCGCGCCGATCTCGAGCGCGCGCTCGGCTAGCGCTCGACGGTCTCGAAGGTCGAGTCGAGCCCGGTGACCTCGAGGAGGCGCCGCACCGGCCACCCGGTCGAGTCGCCCATGATCAACAGGAACTCGAGGCCGAGCGCGTCGGCTCGGCGCTTGCCCGCGAGCAGCGCGCCGACGACGGTCGAATCGACGAACGTCGTCTGGCGAAGGTCGACGGCAATCGGGACGCCCTCGTCCAGAAGGGCCTCGAGCTGGCGCCCCAGCTTGTGGGCGCTGTATGCCTCGTGCTCTCCGCGGAGGACGACCAGCGCTCGGTCGCGATCTACGGTGACGCTGATGTCGCTAGAGCTCATGGTGACGGGCAAGATCGGTCCCAACAGCGGTCCCCCGCCGCTCGTCTCCCACACCCTCAACGCTTCAGCGTCGGCCCCGGATACGGTCTCACGGTGCTGGTGATCGCGGCCACCGAACGCGAGCTGGAGGGCGCCGACGGCGGAATCGCGTGCGGCGTCGGGCCGGTCGACGCCGCCGCGGCGACCGCGCGGGCGCTTGCGGAACGGCGGCCGGGCGGGGTTCTCCACATCGGGCTGGCGGGCGCGCACGGCTTCGGCGGGCCGGAGCTCGTGATCGGCAGCGAGGCCGTCTACTGCGACACGGACTCGCGGCTCGTGGTCCGCGTCGCCAGGCCGGACCCGCGGCTGGTCGAGTCGGCCCGGCGCGTGCTTCCGCGCGCGCGTGTGTGTCCGATCGGGACGAGCGCGCGCGTGGGCGGGACGACCGGGTGCGACGTGGAGGCGATGGAGGGGTTCGCGGTGCTGCGCGCGTGCGAGCTCGCGGGCGTGCCGGCCGTCGAGGTGCGCGCCGTGTCGAACGAGATCACCGAGCCGGATCGAGGGTTGTGGCGCTTCGACGACGCGCTCGCGCTCCTGCGCGCTGCGCTGCCGTCACTCCTGCAGGAGCTTCGCGATGCGCACGCGTGAGCTTCCGCCGCCGCTCCCGCCGGCGGAGCGCACGGTCGGCCAGTTCATCGCCGAGACGATCCGCGCGTACGGCGCGCACTTCTGGCGCGCGCTGCCGCTCGGTGCGCCGCTCGCGATCGCGACGCAGATCTCGCTCGGCCGCTCGGCCAACGAGTGGACGATCGTCCTGTTCGCGCTCGCCCCGCTGATCGCGCTCGCATTCGTCGCTGCGTGCACGCTCGTGCTCGAAAGTGCGCGCGGCACGGCGACGACGGTGGTCGTCGCGCTGCTCGTGTTCGCTCCGATCCCGATCCTCGTGCGTGTCTTCGTGCTCCCGGCGGTCGCGTGGCTCGCGCTCTTCGGCCTCGCGGTGCCGGCCGCGGCGGTCGAGCGGCTCGGGTTCCGCGCCGCGCTCCGCCGCGGCCGGGAGCTGGCGACCGCCGACTACGTGCACGCGCTTGGATCGCTGTGCGCCCTCGTCATCGTGATCGCGCTCTCCGACCTCGTGCTCGTCTCGCTCCTGCGCTCCCAGGGCGACAGCGGCCAGCGCATCGCGCATCTCCTCGCAGACGTCGTCCTCAGCCCGCTGCTCTACATCGGCGGCGCGCTCCTGTACCTCGACCAGGCGGCGCGAGTAGGCTCCCGCCCACATCCTGAAAGGAGTCGCCGCGATGCCGATCTTCATCCTCCTGTCGACGCTGACGCAGCAGGGCGTGCAGACCCTCAAGTCGAACCCTGAGCGGCTCCGCCAGGTGAACCACGACATCGAGGAGCTGGGGGCGAAGGTGCTCCATCAGTGGGCCACCCTGGGCGAGTTCGACTTCGTGAACATCGTCGAGGGGCCGGACATCGCGACGATGGCGAAGGTGTCCGTCGCGCTGAGCGCGCGGGGCTCGACGAAGATCGAGACGCTGCCGGCGCTCGACATCGAGGAGTTCCTGCGCACCCTCGAGTAGAGCGCGTCGGGCCACTGCGGGAGCGGCCAGGTTGTACCGACCGGCAGTTGACGATAGAACTCGGCGGTCGTTCGACCAATCGCAACCCGGGGGCCCCGTTGGCGGATCCGAGGATCGAGGACTATGCACGGCTGCTCGTCGACACCTGTGTCGACGTCGGGCCGCGCGACCAGGTGCTTGTGCAGTCGTCCCCGCTCGGCCGGCCGCTCGTGGAGGCGGTCACGCGGCGGGTCGGCGAGCGCGGCGCATGGTCGCTCCTCCGCATCGGCTTCGGCGCGGACGCCGGCTGGGCGAACGCCGCGCCCGAGGAGCTGCTCGCCGAGCTGCCGCCGATCGAGCGCCATGCGCTCGAGACCTGCGACGTCGCGATCACGATCGTCGCGCCCGAGAACACGCATGAGATGAGCGCGATTCCGCCGGACCGCCAGCAGCTCCTGCGCCGTTCGGCCGCGCCGATCATGCCGCGCTTCCTCTCGGACGAGGTTCGATGGGTCGGTTGCCAGTGGCCCACGCCTGCGCTCGCGCAGGAGGCCGGAATGGCGGTGCAGCAGTTCGAGGACTTCCTGTTCGGCGCGGTGCTGCTCGACTGGGACGCCGAGCGGCGCAAGATGGAGCGCTACGCGGCCGCGTTCGACGCGGCCTCCGAGGTGCGGATCGTCGGCAACGAGACGGATCTCACGCTCTCGCTCGACGGCCGCACGGCGAAGGTCGACGCGGGCGGCGCGAACATGCCCGGCGGCGAGTTCTTCTACTCGCCCGTCGAGGACTCGGCGCGCGGCGAGGTCGCGTTCACCGAGTACCCCGCGCACTACCAGGGCCGCGACGTGCCCGGCGTGCGCCTGCGGTTCGAGGGCGGATGCGTCGTCGACGCGCGCGCGGCGTCGAACGAGGACTACCTGCTCTCGGTGCTGGACACGGACGACGGCGCCCGCTGCCTCGGCGAGCTGGGCGTCGGCTGCAATCCGGGGATCCAGAGGTTCATGCGCAACACGCTCTTCGACGAGAAGATCGAGGGCACGATCCACCTCGCGCTCGGCGCCGGCTTTCCGCAGCTCGGCGGCACGAACGTCTCGACGGTGCACTGGGACATGGTCAAGGACCTGCGGCAGGGCGGCCGCATCGAGCTGGACGGCAAGGTCGTCCAGCAGGACGGACGCTGGGCGCTCTAATGGTGCGGGCGCATGCGTGATCCGCGGGTTGACGAGTACGCCGGTCTGCTCGTCGACCGGTGCGTGGGCGTGCAGCCCGGGTGGCAGGTCTCTGTCCGCGCCACTTTCCTGGCGCGTCCGCTCGTCGAGGCGGTCCTGGAGGAGATCGGCAGGCGCGGCGCGTACCCGATCCTGTTCATGTCGTTCGAGTCGATCGGCGGCCCGTTCGAGCGCGTCGCGCCGCTCGAGCTGCTGCGCGAGCCGTCACCGTTGCAGCGCCGGATCTGGGAGGACGTCGACGCGTTCATCACCATCTGGGCGCCGGAGTCGACGAGCGAGGGCGCGGACCTCGCCGACGAGCGCCGCCAGGCGCTCGAGGAGCGTGCGAAGCCGCTCCGCGCGCGCACGATGGCGATGGACGCGCCGTGGGTGATCGCGGAGTACCCGGTGCACTCGACGGCGCAGGACGCCGGGATGTCGCTCGAGGAGTACACGGAGTTCCTCTACGGTGCGGTGCTCCTCGACTGGGACGCCGAGGGCGCGAAGATGCGGCGGATCGCGGACGTCTTCGACGCCGCCGACGAGGTGCGGATCGTCGGAGCCGAGACGGAGCTGACGGTGTCGCTCGCAGGCCGCGTCGGCGCGGTCGACGACGGCCACGTGAACATGCCGGGCGGCGAGGTCTTCTACTCGCCGGTCGAGGACTCGGCCGAGGGCGTGATCACGTTCACGGAGTTCCCCGCGGTCTACTTCGGCCACGAGGTCGAGGGCGCCCGGCTGCGGTTCGAGGCCGGCAAGATCGTCGAGGCGACCGCGAGGTCGGGCGAGGACTTCCTCGTCAAGACCCTCGACACGGACGAGGGCGCGCGCCGGCTCGGCGAGCTCGGGATCGGGTGCAATCCGGGAATCCAGCGCTTCATGAAGAACGTCGGGTTCGACGAGAAGATCGACGGCACCGTGCACCTCGCCGTCGGCAACTCGTACTCGTTCACCGGCGGCACGAACAAGAGCGCGGTGCACTGGGACATCGTCAAGGACCTGCGGAACGGCGGCCGCCTCTACGCCGACGGCCGGCTCGTGCAGGAGAACGGCAAGTGGCTCTTCGACGAGGCCTGAAGCGGCGGCGGGAAGATCCCCCAGACGAGGGCTTGAGCTCCAGCCTCGCGCTCCTATGGTGTGCACGGCGGCATGAACGTCCCCGCCTGCGGCTATCCAACTTCGGAGGGACCATCAAATGAAGAGATTCATCCTGCCCGCCTCGCTGTGCGCCGTCCTCGTGGTGTTCGCCGCGTTCGTCGGCGGCCTTCCCTGGGTCCACTAACAGCCGTCGGTCCGTGACCGTGCCGGTGGTTGAGGCAGCCGAAGCGCTGGACGCGGGGCAAACGCGCCTCGCGCACCAGCTCTACTCGCGGGCGCTCCAAGAGGCGGACGACGCGCGCAGCCGCGCCGACGCTCTCGAAGGGCTCGGGCGGGTCGCCTACGAGAGCGGCCGCCCGCGAGAGGCCGTTGCCCTGCTCGACGAAGCGGCGGCGCTCGCGGACGGCGGTATCTTCGCGCGTCCGGTGCTCGCGCAAATCCTCGGGCTCTGCCTGGCCCAGCTCGGCGAGCTCGAGCGGGCGACGCTCGTGCTCGACGAGTGCCGTCGGCGGGCGCAGCGGGAGGGCGACGTCGTCGAGGAGATCGGCTTCACCTGCCTCGTCAGCTATGCGTTGACCGACCGCGGCAAGTTCGCCGAGGCCGAGGAGGTGCTCGTACAAGCGCAGGCCGCCGGGGAGCAGATCGACGATCCGGTCGTCCGCGCGCGCCTGTTGTGCGCGGAGGCGAGGCTTCGTGGCGAGCAGGGCCTGACGGCGATTGCGGCCGAGCGCGCGCTGGCGGCACTCGAGCTCCTCCGTACAACCGACGAACACCGCCTGCTCGCGCTGACTCACGAGCTGCTCGCCTCGCTCTACATCGATCTCGGAAGGCCCGACGAGGCCCTCTCCCTGCTTCGGGACGCGTGGCCGATGCTGATCAGCCACGCGACGCTGCTTCAGGTCGTGCACTTTCGGATCGAGGAGGCGCGCGCGCTCGCCGCGCGCGGCGAGCTCGAGGGAGCGGCGGCCGTGGCGATGCGCGTGGCCGCCCAGCTGGACGGGACGATGCCGGCGGACGCCGGGCGCGCGTATGCCCTGCTCGGCGACATCTTTGCCGAGCTCGGCGAGCCCTTGCGCGCACGCACGCTGTACGAGACGGCGATCACGCTCCTGCAGCGCCAGGGGCCCAACCGCTACTTGGCGGCCGCCTACAAGCGTCTGGGCGAGCTGTTCGAGGCGGAGTACCGAACCGCGGAGGATGCGGTGGTCGTCCTTCAGCGTGCGCTGGCGATCCAAGAGTTGATCGACAGCTCGATCGGCGCGGCCGCTTAACTAAACGGGCGCCGCGGCGACCTCGCCCGCGAGCCGGGCGTTCGCGACGATCAGCTCGCGGTTGGCACGCAGGGTCCGCCCGCCGCTCTCGCGGTGGAGGTAGTCGAGCACGAACGGCGTCACCGCCCCGCCGTGCACGTTCGCCGCTGCCGCTGCGGCGAGGGCAGCCTCGATCAGCGGCTCCACGTCGTCGAGCGACTCGTCCGGCGCGCGCCCGAGGAGCAGCCCGCCGCCTAGGAGCTCCCAGTGCGCGGCTGCAACGCGGGCCGCCTCCTCCGCCGTCTCGACGCGCGCCGATACCGGCGGTCCGCCGCCCGCCGCGTAGTACAACGGCAGCGTGTCGACGCGCCACCCGAGGACGGGAACTCCCAGCGTCTCGAGCAGCTCCGCCGTCGCCGGCACGTCGAGCAGCGACTTCACTCCCGACGACACGACGAGCGCCTGCGTCTGCGCGAGCGCCTGCAGGTCGGCCGAGACGTCCGGCGGCGCCGGCCAGCCGCGATGCACGCCGCCGAGCCCGCCGGTGCCCATGAACTGGATCCCGGTCGCATTGCAGACGGCGAGCGTCCCGCCGACCGTCGTCGCGCCGACCGCCCGCTGAACGACCGCGGCGCCGAGGTCGCGCGGGCCGAGCTTGCGCGCCGTCGCGTCGAAGCGCGCGAGCTCGTCCTCCGAGAGCCCGACGACGATCGCGCCGTCGAGGACGCCGATCGTCGCGGGTACCGACCCCGCATCCCGCACTGCACGCTCGGCCGCGAGCCCGACCTGCACGCCCTCGCCGGGCGGGAACCCGTGCGCCACGAGCGTCGTCTCGAGCGCGACGACGCCCCGTCCGTCGCGCTGTGCGGCGAGCACCTCGTCGGCGACCCGGATCACGGCATCGCACCGAGCTTCGCACAGCACCGGGCTGCGGCCTCGAGCCCGAGCTGCGCGCCGCCGACGAGGAACCCGGCGGCGAAGGCGTCGCCCGCACCGGTGGTGTCGACGACATCTGTTGCCATCGAAGGCAACAGCCCCCCGTCGACCTCGACGCCGCCTGCGCCGCGCTTGACGACCCATGACGCGTCGAGCTCGCCGAACGCCGCCCGCTCCGATGCGTTCGCGAACACGACGTCCGGACGCAGCTCGCGTACCCGTGCGCGGAAGGCGTCGTCGACGAGCGTCCACGTCGCGACGTCGACCGACACGCGTGCGCCCGCCGCTCGCGCGAGGTCGGCGCCGCGCGCGGCCGCCGACGCGATCGGCTCGCGCACGAGCGAGTAGCCGGAGAGGTGCAACACGTCGCAATCGAACCACGCCGCGTCGAGCTCGTCGGGACGAAGCGACGGGGCGGCGCCGCGGTCGGACGCCATCGACCTGTCGCCCCCGGACGCGATCGACACGACGACGCCGTTTCGCCCCTCGACCGGCCCGGCGACGTCGACGCCGTGAGCCCGCAGCTCGCGCGCGACAAGCTCGCCCGCCGCGTCGGCGCCGCGCTTGCCGACGAAGCGCGCCTCGGCGCCCAGCGCGGCCGCCCAGGCCGCGACGTTCGCCGCCTGGCCGCCGGCGCCCGTCCGCGTCTCGGCCGTCCGGTCGTCGCCCGGGACGAGCGGTCCGTCGAGCCGCACGATCACGTCGAGCAGGAGGTCGCCGAGGGCCGTCAGCCGCACGCGCGTAGGATGCCCGCATGGACGACCACGGGCGGCGCGGACGGTTGCGCACGTTCGCGCTCGGGAGCCTCGTCGGTGCGGCCGGCGCGATCGCGACCGCGCGCCGGCTCACGCCGCGCACGAGGCGTCCGCGCAGCGCACCGGCCGGGCTCGCCGCGTTCGAGGACGCGCCGTGCTTCCTCGAGATCGTCGAGGCCGAAGCGCGCCGCTACCGCGAGGGCGGAGAGATGTCGACCGGCCGGTCGAATCCCGAGTAGCGGTCGACCATGAAGTGGGCGGCGGCGGTCATGCGCATCTCGACCGGCCGTCCCCGCGCGTCGACGCGGAGGTGGAACCAGGCCGGCAGACGCGGGTCGAAGAACGTGATCGTCCGCGGCGCGACGACGTACACGTTGCGCGACGCCCTGCTCCAGTACGGGACCGGGAGGCGCAGCGGCGTCTGCGCGGTCGGTACCCATCTGCCGCCGCGGGCGCGGTCCCAGCGGCGGTTGCCGATCACGATCCCTTCCGGGCCGCCGCGGACCCGGTAGGCGAGGCGGTCGGGGGCGACGATGCGGACGCTCGACTCCTGCACGTCCTCGGGCGACGATGCGAGGCGTTCCGAGTACTCGAGCGTGCGCGCCGTCGCGATCGCACGCGTCGCACGCCGCAGGATCGCTGCGCCGCTGCGCAGCCGCAGCGGCACGTCGAAGTCGAGCACGCGCCCGCCGATCTTCACCTCGGACGGCGTCGCCGTCGCCAGCGTGCGGTAGCACCCGTCGCCGCACGGCCGGGCGCGAAATGCGTCCACGCGCACGTCGAGGCCGTTCACGCCGCTGTTGTCCGGACCGAGGACGGTGACGGTCGCCTTCGCGTTCTTGACCGCGAACGCGACGGCGAGCGTGCGGAGCTGCTTCGCATCGACGAACGCACCCCGCGGAGGAGGCGGCGGCAGCGGCGCGGAGGGAGAAGCGACCTCGGCGACGCGCGCCGCTGCCGCAACGCGTCCCGGCCGCAGATCCGTCAGCACGCCGACGGCGACGACGATTCCGCTCAGGATCGCGAGCTCGACGAGCGCGGAGCGGCGCAGGCGCGCGAACGCGTCGAGGAGCAGCGCACGGTTCAGCCACGCCAGGCCGATGAGCGGCACGAAGAGCGCGGTCTTCACGATGATCGTCCGCCCGTACGACGTCGACCACACCTGGCTCACCGCCGACAGCTCGGTCAGCGCGCGGGCAACGCCTGTGAGCGCGATCGCGACGACCGACCCGAGGGCGAGCCTCGAGAACCGGCGTGCGATCTGCGGACGCATGGCGTCGGGCGCGCGCCACGCGACGAACGCGAGCGAGACGAGCCCGCCGAACCAGATCGCCGCCGTGCCCAGGTGCACGAAGTCGGCGAGCGGCGCAAGGACGCGCGGCTGGTCGCGGTCGAGCGCATGCCCCGACAGCGTGGGGCAGAGGAAGAGCAATCCCGCGGCGGCCCACGCGACGGACAGCAGCCACGGGTACACGGGCGCGAGCGCCGCAGCCGCACCGCCGACCGCCGCGATCGTCGCCGCGGCCTGCACGACGCGCTCGAACCTCGTTCCACTCGCGCCCGCAGCGTGGATCAGAGCGTCGCTCCCGAGGAACGCGAGCAGGAATCCGAAGAAGAGCACGTGCGCCTGCGGGCGGAGGAGGGCGCGGTCGAGCCGGAGCGGCCGCAGGACCCACAGCGAGAAGACTGCCGCGCCGAAGGCGGCGAGGACACCGAGGAAGAACAGCGTGCGCGCCAGCACCCGCTCCCACGTCACGATCCCGCGCGCGGTCAGCGTCGCGACGGGCGGCGCGCGTCCGGTGCCGACCGCGAACGCGAGCACGCCCTCCTCCTGGTGCCCGTCGTCGGAGACGACGCTCCAGCGCACGCTGTAGTCGCCCTCGCGGAGCGAGCGGAGCGCGAGTACGAGCGTCTTCCCGCCCACGATCCGTCCGCGGCCGGCGAGCACCGACCGGCCGCCGTTCGCGACCGCCGCGTTGCGCGGCCCGATCCGCACGTCGTCGTCGAACTCGACGCGGACGACCCGCGGCGCCTGCGCGAGCACGGCGCCGTCGGCGGGCGTCGAGCGGACGAACGACGCGTGCGCCCACGCCGGCGAGGCCGCGGCGAGCGCGAGCAGTCCGGCCACGAGAATGCCCCGTCCGACGCGCGTGGCAGCGCCGATCACGCCGGTATCCTTCCGCCTCCCATGCCGATCTACGAGTACAAGTGCCCGAACGGGCATCTGTTCGAGGTCTTCCACGGCATGACGGAGCCGTCTCCCGAGAAGTGCGAGATCTGCGGTGCGGCGCCGCTGCAGCGCGTTCTCCATCCGGTCGCGGTCCATTACAAGGGCTCTGGTTTCTACTCCACCGACTACGGCCGCGGATCGTCGAAGAAGGGCGGCAAGGACAGCGGTTCGTCCGACTCGGGCTCGTCGTCCGACAAGTCGGGCGATTCCGGCTCGGGCTCGTCGGACACCAAGAAGCCCGCCGAGGCCTAGCTGCTACCCGCGCGGCAGCGCTTTGTCGCCGACGACGCACCCGGGCCCGAAGGGTCCGGAGCCGGGCGCCGGCGGCTGCGGCGCCGACTGGCCGAGCACCATCGCGATCACGTTCCGGTTGTCCTCGGTCGGGTCGATCGTCGAGCCGACCGCGCCCGCGCCGAGCGTCCCGCCGAGCCTGCAGTGCAGCGCGCGCCCGGCCGGTGCGCGGAACTTCGCCCAGCCGAGCTGCACGAGCTGCCCCGCGGAGAGGTCGGTCGACAGGGGGTTCGCGAGCTCGCCGCCCATGAACGGCAGCTTGAGGAGCGTCCCCGGTGAGGTGAGCTTCGACGCGATCGCCTGCAGCACACGCTGCTGGCGCTCTGCGCGCGTCACGTCGGACTCGGACATGTCGAGCCGGTTCTCGCGGATGCGCGAGTAGATGAGCGCGCGCTGCCCGTTCATGTGCTGCTTGCCCTTCGGAAAGCGCCAGCCCTGCCAGGCCTGGCACCGCGCGTTCGTGGCGTACGGGCAGTCGAACCGGTTCGAGACGATCGGCGCCGGCACGTAGACGTCGACGCCGCCGAGCGAGTCGATGAGGTCCTTGAAGTCCGCGAAGTCGACGACGACGACGTGGTTGACCTCGAGGCCGGTGAAGCCGCGGACCGTCTTGATCGCGAGCGCCGGGCCGCCGATCTGGTACGCGGCGTTGATCTTCTGCTCGCTGTAGCCGGGAATCTCGACGCGCAGGTCGCGCGGGATCGAGAGAAAGGCGAGCCGGTGGTGCTTGGGATCGGTGCGCACGAGCATGATCGAGTCCGAGTGGCGATCCCCCTCGCGCCCACCCGCCTTGTTGTGGTCGGTGCCGAGGAGGAGGATCGTCGTCGGATGCGACATCAGGAGGCCGCTCTGCTCGGTGAGTGCGAGCCGCGTGTTCGGGTCGAGCCGCTTGTTCGCGTCCTCGACGCCGCCCCGAAACGAGAAGAAGCTCGCGACGCCCCACACGATCGCGAGCAGGAACACGACGACCAGCCCGAGCGCGATGCGGCGTCCCCACGAGACGCTGCGCTCGCGCGCGCCGGGCCCGCGGTAGTCGATGCGGCCGTCGCCGCGCTCCTTCCGCTGCGCGCGTTGCGGCCGTCCGCGCCGGGCGGGGGCGGGCACCTTGCCCTTGACGCGCCCGCCCCGGTAGACGCGGTAGGGCTTCTCTTCTGCCGGCATCCGGCGAAGTAGGGTACCCCGCGATCGTGATCGCGAACCGGGTGATCGGCGTCGACCTCGGCGGGACGAAGATCCTCGCCGGCGTCGTCGACGCGGACGGAAAGGTGATGGGCACAGTCGAGCACCCGACGCCGACGACATCGACGGGCGCGCTCCTCGACGCGCTCGAGGCCGCGGTGACCGAGCTGCTCACGCCTGACATCGCCGCCGTCGGGTTCGGGATCCCGTCGCGGATCGACCACCGCAGGGGGCTCGTCCTCGGCGCGGTCAACATCCCGGTCCGGGACGTGAACATCCTGGACGAGATGGGCCGCCGCCTCGGGCTCCCGGTGGCGATCGAGAACGATGCGAACGTCGCCGCGCTCGCAGAGTTCCGGTTCGGCGCCGGCCGCGCCTACGACGGCATGGTGATGCTGACGCTCGGCACGGGCGTCGGCGGCGGGGTCGTGATGGACGGCAGGCTCTACCGCGGCTGGGCGGAGTTCGGGCACATGGTGATCGTCGAGGACGGCGAGCCGTGCCAGGGCGCCTGCACCGGGCGCGGCCATGTCGAGTCGTACTGCACCGGCGTCGCCGCCGGCCGCGTAGCGCGCCGCGTGCTCGGGCCGACGGCGACGGCGCGCGACCTCGTTGCGCAGCAGCATCCGGCACTGGACGAGATCGGCCACCACCTCGGCACGGCGATCGGGTCGCTGATCAACATCTTCAATCCCCATGCGGTGGTGATCGGCGGCGGCTTCGGCATCGCGGCGGGCGAGCTCCTGCTGAGGCCGGCGCGCGAGCGGATCGTGCGCGAGGCGCTCGCGCCCGCGGGCGAGGAGGTGCGGCTCGTCCTCGCGGAGCTCGGCAAGGACGCGGGCCTGATCGGCGCAGGGCTGATCGGCCTCGAGGCGCTCTCGGGGTAGCGCGCGATGCCGCTCGCCGTCTGCGCGACGCCGATCGGGAACCTCGACGACGTCACGCTGCGCGTGCTCGCGGAGCTGCGCGAGGCGGACGTCGTGCTCGCGGAGGACACGCGGCACACCCGCGGGCTGCTGGAGCGGCACGGGATCGCGGCGCGCCTCGTCTCGTACCACGAGCACAACGAGGCGTCGCGCGTCGCCGAGTTCCTGCCGCGGCTCGTCGCCGGCGAGCGGATCGCGCTGGTGTCGGACGCCGGCCTGCCCGCCGTGTCGGATCCGGGAGCGCGGCTCGTGCGCGCGGCGCTCGACGCGGGCGTGCGCGTGACGGTCCTGCCCGGGCCGTCCGCCGTCGAGACGGCGCTCGTCGCGTCCGGGCTCGTCGGTGAGCGGTACGCGTTCGTGGGGTTTCTCCCGCGGCGCCGCGGCGAGCTCGACGCGCTGTGGGCGGAGCTCACGTCGTCGCCGTGGCCGACGGTCGCCTTCGAGTCGCCGCAGCGGCTGCCGGCGACGCTCGCCTCGCTCGCGGCGGTCGCGCCGGAACGGGACGTCGCGGTGTGCCGCGAGCTGACGAAGAAGTTCGAGGAGGTCGTGCGCGGGACCGCGGCCGAGCTCGCGGCGCGGTTCGCGGACGCGCCGCGCGGCGAGATCACCGTGGTACTCGGCCCGTCGTCCTCGGACGCGTCCGATTCGGCCGCGGCCGTGGCCGCGGTGTCCGATCTGGTCGCGGCCGGAACGCCCAGGCGCGTCGCTGCGGAGATCGTCTCGCGGCTCACGGACGTGTCCAAAAACGACCTGTATCGAGACACTCTGTGACAAATCTGTAACCAAATTTGACAACACGCGCGGGCGGCTCGTACCTTGGTCGAACACGCGTTCCGGCTCGGCGGAGCCGGGCGTTTTCCGACTAGACAACGAGGTGATGCCCATGCGACGATTCCTGCTCGCGCTGCTTGCCGCGCTCGCCGTCACGCCGACGGCCGGCGCCTGGACCTGGCCGACCGACGGTCTCGTCCTCCAGCAGTTCCACTACGACCCCGCGCAGCCGTTCGCGGGCGGCCAGCACCGGGGGATCGCCGTGGCGGGGGAGGCGGGAACGGTCGTGCACGCACCCGCGGGGGGAGTCGTGACGTTCGCGGGGACGGTCCCGACGAACGGGAAGACGCTGACGATCCAGACCGCGGACGGGTGGTCCGTGACGCTCACGCACCTCGGCTCGGTCGCCGTGACCAAGGGCGCGACGGTCGCCGAGGGCGACGGCGTCGGGACGATCGGTCCGAGCGGCGAGCCCGAGTTCGGCGAGCCCTACGTCCACCTGGGCATCCGGCCGGCGGCGGAGCCGCAGGGATACGTCGACCCGCTCGGCCTGCTCCCGCCTCGCGTCGAAGCACCGCCGGCGCTCGTTCCTCCCCCTCCGCCGCCGGCGGCGGAGCCTGCGGCGCCGTCCGCGCCTGCGGCAGACGCGGGAGCGGCTGCGGTCGACCCGGTGGCCGCGGCGCCCGCCCCGCCGCCGGCGCCGCCTCCCGCCGGCCCACCGCCGGCCGCCCCGCCGCCGCCCGTCGACGAGCCGTCACCGACGTCCGCCGCGCCGGCGGCGGCTGCCGCCCCGGCACCGCCCCCGCCCGCGTCGGCCGATCCAGCACCGGCCGCGGCCGCCGGGTCGCCGGCCCCGCAAGAGGTGCCCACGGCACCGCCGTCCGAGCTCGCTCAGGCACCGCCCACCGACGGCGTCGCACCGCCCGCTGCCGAAGCGCCGATCGTGCTCGATCCGGTCGTCCTGCCGCGCACCGTGCCGGAGCGCGTGGCCGACGAGCCCGCCGACCCGCCGCCGCCGGCGCCGCCCCACGACCCGACGACGCCTCCGCCGACGGTCCCTCGCGAGCGCTTCGACGGCCACGGCGCCGACGTCCCGCCGCGCGTCCACGTGCGCGCAGCGCGTGTGCGTGCGCCGATCCCGCACGACGCGCTCCGTCGGCCGGTGGAGCAGCGCTCTCACCACCACCGCCGGGTGTGGCCGTTGGCGCTGCTCGCTGCAGGCGCTGCGGGCGCGGCCGCAGTGCGGGTGCGCGCAAAGAGCGCGCCTATCATTGGCGGCAATGCCGTACTACCTGACGACGCCGATCTACTACTCCAACTCGACGCCGCACATCGGCCACGCGTACACGACGATCGCGGCGGACATCCTCGTGCGCCATCAGCGCCAGCGGGGGCAGGAGACGTTCTTCCTGACGGGCGTCGACGAGCATGCGACGAAGGTGTGGCGCGTCGCCGAGGAGCAGGGGCTCTCCGCGCAGGAGTACGCCGACCGGATCGCTGTGGCGTGGCGCTCACTGGCGCCGCGGCTGAACGCGGAGCCGGACTTCTTCATCCGGACGAGCGACGCGGGTCACAAGGAGTTCGTCCGTGAGTTCCTGCAGCGCATCTACGACAACGGCGACGTCTACGAAGACGTCTACGCGGGCCTGTACTGCGTCGGCTGCGAGGCGTTCAAGAGCGAGGACGAGCTCGTCGACGGGAAGTGTCCGCTGCACGACATCGTCCCCGACTGGATCGAGGAGAAGAACTACTTCTTCCGCCTGTCCGCGTACGAGGACCGTCTCCTCGAGCTGTACGACGCGCGGCGCGACTTCGTCCTGCCGCCGTTCCGCTACAACGAGGCGCGCAGCTTCATCGCCGGCGGGCTGCAGGACTTCTCGATCAGCCGCGCGGGCCAGCCCTGGGGGATCCCGCTGCCGTGGGACGAGAGCCAGGTCGCCTACGTCTGGGCTGACGCGCTCGTCAACTATCTCAGCGCGCTGACATATGCACGGCCTGGAGAGGACCTGCGGCCGAAGTTCTGGCCGGAGGCGCGCCACCTGATGGCGAAGGACATCCTCCGGTTCCACTGCGTGTACTGGCCGGCGATGCTGCTCTCGGCCGGGTACGACGTGCCGAAGCAGATCTTCGTCCACGGCTACCTGCTGCTCGACGAGAAGAAGATCTCGAAGTCGCTGGGCAACGTCGTCGACCCGCTCGACCTGATCGATCTCTACGGCGCCGACACCGTGCGGTACTGGTGCGCGCGGGCCGTGTCGTTCGGCCAGGACGGCAGCGCATCGCTCGACGACATCGCCGAGCGCTACGAGCGCGAGCTCGGGAACGACCTCGGCAACTTGCTCTCGCGTACGACGGCGATGATCGCGAAGTACCGTGAGGGCAAGATCGCGGGCGGCCCGCACGACTCGGCCCAGCTCGCAGAGCAGATCGCGGCCCTCCGGGCGCTCGTGGCGGAGGACCTCGACCGCTTCGACGTCACCGGCGCTCTCGAGCGTATCTGGTCGCTCGTCCGCTGGCTGAACCGGTACGTCACCGAGCACAGGCCGTGGGAGATCGCGAAGGACGATACGCGCGCCGGGGAGCTCGACCAGGTGCTCTACGACCTCGCCGAGGGGCTCCGCGTGCTCGCGGTCGTGCTCTGGCCGTACCTCCCGGAGACGGCACCGCGAATCCTCGAGGCGCTGCAGCAGCCCGTCGACACGGCGTGGGAGAACGTCGAGTACGGCCGCCTCGTGCCGGCGGACGGAGTCGAGGCCTCGGTGCCGCTGTTCCCGCGCCTCGAGGCGCCGGCGGCCGCCGGCGCGTGATCGACACGCACGCGCACCTCGAGCGCGATGAGGCGCCTGCGCTTCTCGCGCGCGCGCGCGAGGCCGGCGTCCGGCGCGTCATCGTCGTCGCGACCACCGTCGAGGGCGCGCACGAGGCGCTCGCGCTCGCCGACGAGCACGTCGGCGTCTACGCGTCTCTCGGCATCCACCCGCACGAAGCCGGCTCTGTCGGCGACGGCGACGTGGAGGCGCTCGGCCGCCTCTTTTCCCATCCGAAGGCCGTGGCCGTCGGCGAGACGGGACTCGACTACTTCCGCGACTACGCTCCGCACGACGCGCAGCAGCGCCTGTTCGAGCGCCAGCTCGCGGTCGCGCGCGATCTCGGCAAGCCGGTCGTGATCCACATGCGCGCGGCCGACGGGGACACGCTCGCGACGCTCGCCGGCTTCGACGGCACCGTCGTCCTGCACTGCTTCTCGTCGCCCCCGATTCTCGACACGGCACTCGAGCGCGGCTACTACGTTTCCTTCGCAGGCAACGTGACGTACAAGAACGCCTACGAGCTGCGCGCCGCCGCGCGCGGCGTGCCGCACGACCGCCTGCTCGCCGAGACCGACAGCCCGTACCTGGCGCCGCAGCCGGTCCGCGGGCGCCGGAACGAGCCGGCTCACGTCGTGCACACGGTCGAGGCGCTCGCGCACGCGCGCGGGGAGGACGCTCAGGAGCTCGCGGCGCAGATCGACGCCAACGCCGACGCGGCGTTCGGGCTGTGAGCGTCGCGCCGAAGAAGGCGCTCGGCCAGCACTTCCTGGTCGACGAGAACATCCTCCGCGTGATCGAGCGCCTCGCGGAGCTCGACGAGACGGACGTCGTGCTCGAGATCGGCCCGGGTCTCGGCGTGCTGACGCGGTTCCTCGCCGACCGCGTAGCGCACGTCCACGCCGTCGAGCTGGACCGCTCGCTCGAGCCGCACCTCCGCGACCTCCCGCGCACCGACCTGCACTGGGGCGACGCGCTGCGGCTCGACCTCGCGGCGCTCCGGCCGCAGCCGCGCAAGCTCGTTGCGAACCTGCCGTACAACGTCGCGACGCCGCTCGTCGTCGAAAGCCTCGACCGGCTGCCGGCGATCGACCGCTGGTGTGTGATGGTGCAGCGCGAGGTCGCCGACCGCTTCTTCGCGGCGCCGCGGACGAAGCCGTACGGCGCGGTGTCGGTGCTCGTCCAGCTTGCCGCCGAACGCACCGGCTTCCATCCCGTCTCGCGCCAGGTTTTTCGCCCGCGTCCGAACGTCGACTCCGCGCTCGTCGCGTTCCGTCGCACCGCCGACGGGATCGCGCCCGAAGTGAAGCGCACGGTCGAGGGCGCGTTCGCACACCGCCGCAAGACGCTCGCGAACGCGCTCGCGCTCACCGGCGTCGCTCCGCGGGAGCGCGGGGCGGCCGCGCTGGAGGCGATCGGCCGCGATCCCGCGACGCGCGCCGAGGCGCTCGCGCCGCCCGAGTTCGTAGCACTCGCCCACGCACTGCGATGACGCGCGCGCCGGCGCCCTCGAAGATCAACCTCGCGCTCGTCGTCGGCCCCCGGCGCTTCGACGGGAAGCACGAGCTCGCGACGGTCTTCCAGCGCGTCGACCTCTGCGACCGGATCGCGCTCGCGCCGGCGCCCGAGCTCCGCGTCGACGGCTTCGCGGGCGACACGATCGTCCGTGCCGCGCTCGAGCGCCTCGCGGCGGCGGCGGGCGTCGAGCCCCGCTGGCGTGCGACGATCGAGAAGCGCGTCCCGGTCGCCGCGGGCCTGGCCGGCGGCAGCTCCGACGCGGCGACCGCGCTCCGGCTCGCGAACCACACGCTGCCAGCCCCGCTGCCACGCGAAAACCTGCACGAGCTCGCCCGCGGGCTCGGCGCCGACGTTCCGTTCTTCCTCGAACCCGGCCCGCAGCTCGGCACCGGGGATGGAGCCGACCTCGCGCCGCTGGACCTCCCGCAGGACTACTTCATCCTGCTCGTCCTTCCGCACGGGGCGCGCAAGGAATCGACGGCGGCGGTCTACGACCGCTTCGACCGTCACGACGGCTTCGACGAGCGGCGCGCCGCGCTGCTCGACGCGCTGCGCGCGACCAGACGCCCGCGCGACCTCGCGGCGCTGCCGCCGAACGACCTCGCGTCGAGCACGCTCGCGGACGAGCTGCGCGCCCTCGGAGCGTTCCGCGCAGACGTCAGCGGCGCAGGACCGACCCTCTACGCGCTCTTCCTCCACCGCGCGCCGGCGGCGGCCGCAGCGGCCGCGTTCGAGTCCCGCGCGCAGGTCTGGATCACGGTTCCAGCGTGGTACGGTTGACCCGAGATGTACAGCGGGCACGTCCTCGAGCACGGCTCGTCCCGCCCGGGGCGCTGGCTGCGGACGCACCGGTTCCGCATTACGTTCTGGATCGCGCTCGTCGAGGCGCTGCTCGTCGTCCTCCACGTCCTCTCGTGGTGGGTCGTCGTCCTCCTGGCCGCGCTCGCAGTCGCCGTCTGGTGGTACTCGGGCCGCCGCAGCCGCTCCGACCTCCTCCGCCAGGGAAGCTGGATCGCCGCCGTGTCGCAGCTGCTCGTGACGATGGTTCCGGTCGTGTTGTTCATAGCCACGACGATCGCGATCGCTGTTGTTGTCCTGTTTGCGATTGCGGCACTGGTCTTCCTGTTCACCGAACGCACGTAGGCACCCCGCCTATACTCGGT
This sequence comes from Gaiellaceae bacterium, assembly GCA_036505325.1. Classification (GTDB taxonomy): domain Bacteria; phylum Actinomycetota; class Thermoleophilia; order Gaiellales; family Gaiellaceae; genus PALSA-600. Next base: position 11,543 of record DASXTR010000103.1, on the reverse strand, counting down.
CCGTCGTGGGGCGTAGCCAAGCGCTGAGGCGCCGCTTGTCGGCGCCGACATGGGAGGATGTTCGGGCTTGCCCGGACATCCGTTTACTGTTTTGCTCGAACCAATGATGGGGCGTAGCCAAGCGGTAAGGCAGCGGGTTTTGGTCCCGCGATCCCAGGTTCGAATCCTGGCGCCCCAGCCATCTCTGTAACGCGACGTGACAGACACGCCGATCGCAGCCGTCGTCATGGCCGGAGGGCTCGGCACCCGCATGAAGAGCGCGGTGCCGAAGCACTTCCATCCGCTCCTCGGCCGCCGCATGGTCGACTGGGTGCTCGAGGCCGGACGCGCCGCCGGCGCGGACCCACTCGTGGTCGTCGCGTCGCCGTCGACGCGCGACCGCTTCGACGACGTCGATGTCGCCGTGCAGCAGGTGCCGCGCGGCACCGGAGACGCCGTGCGCGCCGCGCGCGCCGCGCTCGAGGGAAAGGCCGACGATGTGCTCGTGCTCTCCGGCGACACGCCGCTCCTCACGCCGGAGCTCCTGCGCGACCTCGTCGACGCGCATCGGCGCGAGGGCGCTGCGGCGACGATCCTGTCTGCGATCCCCGAGGATCCCCGTCTCTACGGTCGTGTTGTCCGAGACGACAACGGACACGTCCTGCGCGTCGCCGAAGGCAGCGATGCAACGCCCGAGGAGCTCGCGATTCGGGAGGTCAACTCGTCGATCTACGTGTTCCGGAACGAGGATCTCTGGCCGGCGCTCGAACGGCTCGAGCCGCACAACGTGCAGGGCGAGCTCTACCTCACGGACGTGATCGGCATCCTCGCCGGCGCGGGCAAGCGCGTCGCCGCGTACACCGCGCCCGACGCGCGCGAGACCGACGGCGTCAACACGCGCGCGGAGCTCGCCGCGGCGGCTGCGCTCCTCCGCGACCGCATCAACGAGGCGCACATGCTCAACGGCGTGACGATCGTCGACCCGGCGACGGCATGGATCGAGCCCACGGTCGAGCTCGAGAGCGACGTGACCATCCACCCATTCGTGGTGCTGCGCGGAACGACCCGCGCCGCCGCCGGGGCGGAGATCCACCCGCAGGCGGTTGCGATCAACGCCGAGATCGGCCCGGGTGCGGTCGTCGGGCCCTTCTGTTACCTTCGCCCCGGGACCGTCCTCGGCGCAGATTCGAAGGCAGGCACCTTCGTGGAGATCAAGAACTCACGCATCGGCGCGCGGACGAAGGTCCCGCACCTCTCGTACATCGGCGACGCCGAGATCGGCGACGATACCAACGTCGGCGCGGGCGCCATCACGGCCAATTTCCCGCACCGGCCGGGCCTCCCGAAGGGCCGCACGACGATCGGGAACAACGTCAGGACCGGGATCCACAACGGCTTCGTCGCCCCGGTCGAGGTCGGAGACGGTGCATGGATCGCAGCCGGATCGGTGATCACGAAGAATGTCCCCGCAGGCGCGCTCGGGATCGCCCGTCCGCGCCAGGAGAACAAGGAGGGCTATGCAGCCCGAAACCGTGACGACTGAGCTCGTCCTGCCGGGCCTCGACGCAGCCGCGCCGGCGACGACGACGCAGCCGGGCCACTGGATCGAGCGCGGTCCCCAGAAGCGGCTGATGGTGTTCTCCGGCCGGTCGCACCCGGACCTCGCGGGCCGGATCTGCGAGCAGCTCGGCGTCGAGCTCGGCGAGGTGACGCTGACGACCTTCTCCGACGGGGAGACCTACTGCCGCTACGACGAGTCGATTCGCGGCGCCGACCTCTTCATCGTCCAGACCGGGTCCGCGCCGATCGACCAGCACCTGATGGAGCTGCTGTTCATGATCCAGGCCGCGAAGCTCGCGTCGGCGAAGCGCATCACCGCGGTCGTCCCGTGGTTCCCGTACTCGCGACAGGACCGCAAGGCGAAGACGCGCGAGCCGATCTCCGGGCGGCTCGTCGCCGACATGCTCCAGCTCGCCGGCGTCGACCGCGTGCTGACGATGGACCTGCACGCGGGCCAGATCCAGGGCTTCTTCACGATCCCGGTCGACCACATGACGGCCCTGCCGCTCTTCGCGCGCCACTTCCGCGACCTCGGCCTCACCGGTGACGGCATCGTCTCGGTGTCGCCGGACGCCGGCCGCGCGAAGATGGCGGTGCGCTTCGCCGAGATGCTCGACGCGGGCTTCGCGCTGATGCACAAGATGCGGCCCGCGCACGATGTCGTCGAGGTGACGGAGATCACCGGCCGCGTGCGCGACAAGTGCGTGATCGTCGGCGACGACGTCATCACGACCGGCGGCACGCTGCTGGCCAACGTCCGGGCGCTGCGCGAGGCGGGCGCGAAGAGCGTGTGGCTCTTCGCCACGCACGGCCTGTTCGTCGGCGACGCGCTCGAGAAGTTCGCCGCCGCGCCGATCGAGGGCATCGTCGTGACCGACACGGTGCCGATCGACCCGCTCCGCCGCCCGCAGAACATGACCGTCCTTCCGGTCGCGGGACTGCTCGCCGAGACGATCATGAACGTCTTCGCCGACGACTCGGTCTCCGCCATCTTCGGCGGCGAGAACCAGCTCTTCTGATCCCGGCCCTCAGGCCGCACCGAGTGGGGGTCCGTGCCCGTTGAACAGCAGAGCCCCACGCCGCAACGTGGGGCTCAGCTTGGTGGGGGAGAGCAGCGGTTCCGGTGGGGAAGACACACTGCTCTGCGTCGGTTGTGACGAGATAGACCTGGCGCCACACCGGAACTTGCGGCCTACTTCGCGGGGCGCCGCTACAATCGGCCGCCGTGGCCGGAGAGCGTGTCAAGCTCGTCGTGCAGGAGCGCCCCGTCCTGGGCTCCCGCGAGTCGCGCCGCCTGCGCAAGCAGGGGCTGATCCCGGGCATTCTCTACGGCCGCGAGCAGCCGGTTCCGATCTCGATCCCCGAGCGCTCGCTCCGCTCCGCCGTCCGGGGCGGCGGGACGCACGCCGTGCTCGACGTGATCGTCGGCGAGGGCAAGACGCATTCGTCGGTGCTCAAGGAGTACCAGCTCGACAAGATCCGCGGCACGATCATCCACGTCGACCTTCAGGAGGTCCGCCTCGACCAGCCGATCCAGGCTGCCGTGACGGTCGTCCTCGTCGGCGAGCCCGCCGGCGTGAAGGAGGGCGGCGTGCTCTCGCAGCCGACGACCGAGGTGAACGTCGAGGCGCTGCCGATGGAGATCCCGCAGAACCTCGAGTTCGACGTCTCCCACATGCACATCGGCGACACCGCCCGCCTCTCGGAGCTCCAGGTGCCGGAGGGCGTGACCCTGCTCGACGATCCGGAGGAGATCGCGATCGCGACGGTGACGCAGCCGACGCGCGTCGAGGAGCCCGAGGAAGTCGAGGAGGAGGGCGAGGAGGCCGCCGCCGAGGGTGTCGCCGAGGGCGAGCAGCCGGAGGCGGGCGAGTCGCCTGCCGAAGCGGCCGGCGGCGAAGGCACCTCCGAGGGGTAGCGCTCCGTGCGCCTCCCGTGGCGCCGTGGAGACCGTGAGTCGTCGCTCGACCTGCTCGTCGTGGGTCTCGGCAACCCGGGTCGCGAGTACGCGCGCAACCGGCACAACGCCGGCTGGATGATCGTCGACGAGCTCGCCCGCCGGCACGGGGGGTCATGGCGCTCGAAGTTCTCAGGGCAGCTCGCCGAGGTGCGGATCGACGGCCACCGCGTCGGGCTCCTCAAGCCCGAGACGTACATGAACGAGTCGGGCCGGTCGGTGCAGGCGGCAACGCAGTTCTTCAAGCTCGAGCCGGACGCCGTGCTCGTCGTCCACGACGAGGGCGACCTCGACCTCGGCCGCCTCCAGGCGCGGCTCGGCGGCGGCCTCGCGGGCCACGGGGGCCTCCGCTCGATCGCGCAGCACCTCAAGACGCCCGACTTCATGCGACTGCGCGTCGGCGTGGGCCGGCCCGAGCGCGGCGACCCGCGGCCTCTCGCCGACTACGTGCTGTCGGACTTCCAGCCGCACGAGGATCCAGACGACCTGATCGCCCGCGCTGCCGACGCCGTCGAGACCCTCGATGCCGAGGGCCTCGAGGCGACGCAGCGCAGGTTCAACTAACCGCCCGACCTACGCCGCACGACCCGTCCGGCCTAGTCCGTCCGGGGGAGGCCCAACCCCCGGATCGAGCCATTCCCGCCGGTGCCGAGCGCTGCTGGACTGAGGGCACCCAACGACCGCGGCCGAGCGCCCCTGCGCCGCCGCCCCCGCCGAAGGGAGCCCTTTCATGTCAGACCGCCTCCGATTCTCGCTGCTCGTGTTCACGATCGCCGCCGCGTTCTCGCTGCGCGCGGCCGGAGCACTCGCTTCGCCCACGTCGCCCGTCGTCTCCGGCATCCCCGCCCAGAACGCGCAGGTAACTGCGGTCCGCTCCCACGTCGTGACGTACGCACGCCGCTTCGTCGGCGTGCCGTACTCCTACGGCGGAACGACGCCCGCGACGGGGTTCGACTGCTCTGGCTTCGTCCGGTTCGTCTACGCGCACTTCGGGATCGAGCTGCCGCACTACTCGGCGGCGCAGTTCCACCTCGGCCGTAAGGTGCGCCGGGACGAGCTCGAGCCCGGCGACCTCGTCTTCTTCAGCCGTCTCGGGCACGTCGGGCTGTACGTCGGCGACGGCCGGTTCATCCACGCGCCGCACAGCGGAGCGCGCGTGTCGATCGAGCCGCTCGCGGCCCACCGGCGCTACGACGGCGCCCGGCGCCTCCTGTAGCCGGACGACTACCATGGTCGGCCGCGGAACCTCGGTTCCGTCGCTCGTCATGGACCGTCCGATCCTCCACAGCCTCGTCGACCGCCTTCGGGCCGAGGAGCGCCTGCCGCAGCTCGCGCAGGCGCTGCCGACCCGTGCCCGCGTCTCGGAGCCCGTCCTGCCGCTCGTGCTCGCGGCGCTGCACGAGGAGCTCGGCCGCGCGGTCGTCGTCCTGCTCCCGGAGGACGCCGACGCCCGCGACGCCGCGGAGGGCGCGTCCTGGTTCCTCGGCGACGACGACGTCGCGCTCTTCCCGAGCCGCGGCGTCCACTGGGGCTCCGGGCTCGAGCCGCCGCCCCACCTAGTCGGCGAGCGGGCGCGCGCGCTCGACGTGCTCGCGCGCGGCGGACTCGTGTGCGCGTCCGCCTCCGCGCTGGCGGAGAAGATGCCGCCGCCGTCCGAGCGCACGGAGCCGATCAGGATCGCGCCCGGCGAGGAGCCCGGGATCGACGGGCTCGCCGAGGGCTTCGCGCTCGCCGGCTACGAGCGCGTCGAGCGGGTCGAGGAGCGTGGCCAGTTCGCCGTCCGCGGCGGCCTCGTCGACGTCTTCCCGACCACCGGCCGCGAGCCGCTGCGCATCGAGCTCTTCGGCGACGAGATCGAGCAGATCCGCGCCTTCTCGCCGTTCACGCAGCGCGCGCTGCGCCAGGTCGACACCGCGACGATCTACCCGGCGGCGGAACGCCGGCGCGACCTCGTCGAGGTCACGCTGCCAAACGATCCAGATGAAGAAACAGCCCATGTAGCTGAAGGCCGTGGGCCTCCAAAGGACCTGGTTCTGCCCCTGGACCGCGTCCCGGACTTCGTCTGGCAGCCGGATGAGGTGCGCCAGGTGTGGCGCGAGGAGGGATTCCCCGAGCTCGACCTCGAGGGCGCAACGGAGCTGACCCAGCTCCCGCAGGCGCAGCCGTTCTCGTTCGACGCACAGCGGCCGGCGCTCGCCGCGCGCGGCCTCTCCGAGGCCGAGAACGAGCTCGGCGGCCTGCTCCGCCAGGGCCTGGACGTCGTCGTCGCCTTCCCGCACCGCGGCGAGGCGCTCCGCCAGCAGCAGATGCTGCGCCGCGTCGAGGCGCGCGTCCTCGTGGATGGCGACAAGCCCGAAGGCCTCACGTTCGCGATCGCGCCCGCGCGCCGCGGGTTCGTCTGGCGCGAGCTCGGCCTCGCGCTGCTCCCCGACACGCAGGTCTTCCGCAAGCGTCCCCCGCGCGCAACCGCAGCGCCCGGACGAGCGCTGCAGTCGTTCGCCGACCTGCGCACCGGCGACTACGTCGTCCACGAGGACCACGGCATCTCGCAGCTGCTCGGGTTCGAGACGAAGGAGGTCGCAGGCGTCACGCGCGACTACCTCCTGCTCGGGTTCCGCGGCGAGGACCGCGTCTTCGTCCCGCACGAGCAGATCGGCAAGGTCAGCCGCTACATCGGCGCCGACGCGAAGGCGCCGACGCTGTCGAAGCTCGGCGGCAAGGCGTGGGACAACCTGAAGTCCCGCGCCCGCGAACATCTGCGCGAGCTGGCCGGCGACCTGATCCAGCTCTACGCGCAGCGCCAGACGCAGCCGGGCGTGCCGTACGAGGTCGACCACGAGTGGGTCGAGCGCCTCGAGACCGAGTTCCCCTACCAGGAGACGCCGGACCAGCGCGCGGCGATCGAGGCGGTGAAGGAGGACCTCGAGGCGCCGCGCCCGATGGACCGCCTCGTCGCGGGCGACGTCGGCTTCGGCAAGACCGAAGTCGCGCTGCGCGCGGCGTTCACCGTCGCCGTCGGCGGCAAGCAGGTGCTGATGCTCGTGCCGACGACGGTGCTCGCACAGCAGCACTGGAACACGTTCCGCGGCCGCTACCGCGACTTCCCGGTGCGCGTCGAGATGGTGTCGCGCTTCCGCAGGCCGGCCGACGTCAAGCGCGTCCTGCAGGACTTCCGTGACGGCAAGGTCGAGGTGCTGATCGGGACGCACCGCGTCCTTTCGCGCGACGTCGTCCCGAAGGAGCTCGGGCTCGTGATCGTCGACGAGGAGCAGCGCTTCGGCGTCGCGCAGAAGGAGCTGCTGCGCCAGCTGCGGCTCGAGGTCGACGTGTTGTCCATGTCGGCAACTCCGATTCCGCGCACGCTGCACATGTCGCTCTCCGGGCTGCGCGACATCTCGGTGATCGAGACGCCGCCGGAGGGCCGGCGCCCGATCCGCACGTTCGTCGGCGAGTACGACGAGGAGCTGATCAAGCAGGCGCTGGAGCGCGAGATCGAGCGCGAAGGCCAGGCGTTCTACCTGCACAACCGCGTCGAAACGATCGACGAGGCGGCGGAGAAGCTGCGCCAGATGTGCCCGAACCTGCGCTTCCTCGTCGCGCACGGGCAGATGCCGGAGCGCGAGCTCGAGGACAAGATGATCGACTTCCTCGCCGGCGACGCGGACGTGCTGGTCTCGACGACGATCATCGAGTCGGGACTCGACATCCCGCAGGCGAACACGCTGATCGTCGAGCGCGCCGACCAGCTCGGCCTCTCGCAGCTCTACCAGATCCGCGGGCGCGTCGGCCGCAGCGACATGCTCGCGCACGCGTACCTCTTCTACCCCGACGCGACCGAGCTGACCGCCGAGGCGCGCGCGCGCCTCGCGACGCTCGCCGACCACACCGAGCTCGGAGCCGGGTTCGCGATCGCCATGCGCGACCTCGAGATCCGCGGCGCCGGAGACCTCCTCGGCGCCGAGCAGTCCGGCCACGTCGCTGCGCTCGGCTTCGAGCTCTACGTCGAGATGCTCCACGAGGCTGTGGCGGAGCTGCAGGGGCAGCGCCGGCTCGCCGCCCGCCCCGTCCGCGTGGACGCCCGCGTCGACGCCTACGTGCCGGCGACCTACATCGCAGCCGAGGCGCTCAAGATCGACCTCCACCGCCGGCTCGCCCTCACCGAGGACGAGGACGACCTGCGCGAGCTCCAGGCGGCGACCGAGGACCGGTACGGGCCGTTGCCGGAGCCCGTGCAAAACCTCTTCGCGATCCAGGAGGCGAAGCTGAAGCTGGCGCGCCTCGGCGCCGACTACCTGGTCTTCCGGGGCGGCCGGGCCGCGGTGGGCCCGGTCGTCCTCGGCTCCGGCGAGCTGCGCGAGCTCCGGAGCGAGGTCGACACCGCCGTCTACAGCACCGGGCAGCGCGAGGTCACGTTAAGGCACGATGAATTCGAGGGGGCGCTGCGCCTGGTCGATGCTATGATCCGCGCGCGCCAAGCGGCATGAGCTGGCGCTTTTCTGCGAAAGGACCTCCTTTGAAAGCACGCTCGCTCTTCCCCCTCGTTCTCGTCGTCGCGCTCGTCGCGGGCTGCGGCGGCGGCGGCACCGCCAGCCTCGACAAGGACGACGTCGCCGTCGTCGGCGACCAGCACGTCAAGAAGTCGTCGTTCGACGAGCTCATGGACCAGGCGTGCCGCAGCTTCAAGGCCCAGGGGAGGAAGTGCGCGAAGGCCGGCTCGACCGACTACTCCACGATCAAGAACCAGGCGGTCACGCTGCTCGTCCAGCAGGCCGAGCGCGAGGAGAAGGCCGGCGACCTCGGCGTCAAGGTCGACGACAAGGCCGTCGACAAGCGCCTGACGCAGATCAAGAAGCAGTACTTCGGCAACAGCGAGAAGAAGTACAAGTCGCAGCTGAAGAAGCAGGGCCTGACCGACGAGCAGGTACGCCGCGACATCAAGGCGCAGCTGATCTCCGAGGCCGTCTTCAAGAAGGTCACCGGCGACGTGAAGGTCGCCAAGGGCGACGTGCACGACTACTACATCCAGCACCCGCAGCTCTACGCACAGCCGCAGTCGCGCGACGTGCGCCACATCCTCGTGAAGACGAAGCCGCTCGCCGACAAGATCTACGCGCAGCTGAGGGGCGGCGCGGACTTCGCGAAGCTCGCGAAGCAGTACTCGACCGATCCCGGCTCGAAGGCGCAGGGCGGTAAGCTCACCGTCTCGAAGGGGCAGACGGTGCCGCCGTTCGACAAGGTCGCGTTCGCGCTCAAGAAGAACGAGCTCTCGAAGCCGGTCAAGACGCAGTACGGGTGGCACATCATCCAGGCGCTCTCGAACGTCAAGCCGCGCAAGACGACGCCCGAGAAGCAGGTCTCGGACTCGATCAAGCAGCAGCTGATCCAGCAGAAGAAGAACGAGGCCATGACCGAGTGGGTCAACGGCCTCACGAAGGACTTCTGCAAGGGCGGCAAGGTGAAGTACCAGGTCGGGTACAAGCCGAACCCGGATCCCTGCGCGACCGCGACGACGTCGACGAAGACCGACACCGCCCAGTAGCCGTGTCGCTCGCCGAGGCGCTCGTCGAGCTCCAGGAGCTGACCGAGCGCTTGCGCCGCGACTGCCCGTGGGACCGCGAGCAGACGGCGAAGACGATCGTGCCGCACACGATCGAGGAGGCGTACGAGGTCGCGGACGCCGCCCTCGCCGGCGACGACGCAAAGCTGCTCGACGAGGTCGGCGACCTGCTCTTCCAGTCGTACTTCCTCGCGCTCTTGCTGCAGGAGCGGGGCGCGGGCGACCTCGAGACGGTCGCGCGCAACCTGCACGCGAAGCTCGTGTCGCGCCACCCGCATGTCTTCGGCGACGTCGAGGCGCGGACGGCCGGACGCGTGCGCGAGAACTGGGAGCGGCTGAAGACGACGCACGAGGGGCGCACCGGCGTCTTCCACGACGTACCGGAGACGCTGCCCGCGCTGCTGTACGCGCGCAAGGTGCAGCGGCGCGCCGCGGCAGTCGGCTTCGAGTACCCGGACGTCGCCGGCGCGCTCGCCGACCTGGAGGACGAGCTGCGCGAGTTGCGCGCCGAGCTGCCCGAGCGCGATCCCGCGCCCGAGACGGAGCCCGACGCCCGCATCGCGGCGGAGCTCGGCGACGTCCTCTTCGCATGTGTGAACGTCGCCCGGCGCCTCAACGTCGACCCCGAGCTCGAGCTGCGCGCCGCGACCGAGCGGTTCCGCGCACGCGTGGAGGAGGCGGAGCGGCTCGCGGCCGCGGAGGGCAAGATCTGGGCCGAGCTCCCGCTCGCCGAGCAGGACGGATACTTCGACCGGGCGAAGGAGGCCGAGTGAGCGCAATCGCGCAGGTTCGAGGCAGGCAGATCGTCGACTCCCGCGGCAACCCGACGGTCGAGGTCGACGTGCGCCTCGACTCCGGCGCGGTCGGCCACGCCGCCGTCCCGTCGGGTGCCTCGACCGGAGCTCACGAGGCGGTGGAGTTGCGCGACGGCGGCCCGGAGTGGGGCGGGAAGGGCGTGACGCGTGCGGTCGGCAACGTCAACCGAGAGATCGCAGATGCGGTGCGCGGGCGCGACGCGCGCGACCAGGAGGGCCTCGACAGCGTGCTGATCGACCTCGACGGCACCCCGAACAAGGGCCGCCTCGGCGCGAACGCGATCCTCGGCGTCTCGCTCGCCGCGGCGAAGGCCTGCGCGCTCGAGGACAAGGTCTCCCTCTACCGCTACCTCGGACGAAAGTCCGGCCGCGACGCGTCGACGCTGCCCGTGCCGATGATGAACGTCATCAACGGCGGCGTGCACGCGGACAACTCGATCGACCTGCAGGAGTTCATGGTCGTGCCGGTGGGGGCGACGTCCTTCGCCGAGGCGATGCGGATCGGGTCGGAGGTCTACCACTCGCTGAAGAAGGTGCTCGGCGAGCGCGGCCTCGCGACCGGCGTCGGCGACGAGGGAGGCTTCGCGCCGGATCTCGAGTCGAGCGAGGCGGCGATCGAGGCGATCCTCGAGGCGGCCGACCGCGTCGGACATCGCGACCGTGTGGCGATCGCGCTCGACCCGGCGACGTCCGAGGTGTACGACGACGGCGTCTACCGCTTCGAAGGGCGCGAGAACAGCTCCGCCGAGATGCCCGCGTTCTGGGCGGAGCTCGTCGAGCGCTATCCGATCGTCTCGATCGAGGATGGGCTCGCCGAGGACGACTGGGACGCCTGGGCGCAGCTGACGCGCGAGGTCGGCGACCGCGTGCAGCTCGTCGGCGACGACCTCTTCGTCACGAACCCCGAACGCCTCCGGCGCGGGATCGAAGGCCGCGTCGCCAACTCGATCCTCGTCAAGGTGAACCAGATCGGGACGCTCACCGAGACGATCGAAGCGGTGCGCCTCGCACAGGAGAGCGGTTACACGGCGGTGATGTCGCACCGCTCGGGCGAGACCGAGGACGCGACGATTGCCGATCTCGCCGTCGCGCTCGACACCGGCCAGATCAAGACCGGCGCGCCGGCCCGCTCCGACCGGGTCGCCAAGTACAACCAGCTCCTGCGGATCGAGGAGGAGCTCGGCGAGCGGGCGGTCTATCCCGGCTGGGACGCGTTTCCGAGGGCTCGGCGGTAGCACCCGCTCGACGCTCTGCCGGGCTTTGCCCGGCAGAGCACGCGGCGAAAGGCGATGCGAAGAAGAAGGGGGCCTACGGGGAAACATGGTTTCCCCCGTGTTGAACCAGCTCCTGCGCATCGACCGCACCGGCGACGACGCGCAGATCGGCGGCGGCCATCGCCAGCACGTGGTCGCGCACGCGGTCACGCTCCTCGACGGTGAACACGTGCCGCATGGTCGGCAAGCTACCGCGCCGCCGCCGGCCGCCTTCCAGGGCCGTACCGCTTGACCCCAGCGGTTCGGGCGCGGCGTTCGCATGCTCGTCGCCGGCCCGCCGTTGGTCGCGGGCGCTCAGCCGTCGGGTAAGGCCCACACGATGACCTGGCCGTCCGAGCCGGTCGTGGCGAGCATCGTTCCGTCCGGCGAGAACGCGACCGACCAGATCCAGTCGGTGTGAC
>DASXTR010000102.1:0-5549 GCA_036505325.1 Gaiellaceae bacterium | reverse complement strand
GTCTCGTGCGACGACTTCATGACGTCGGCGGCGTGCTGCTCGGGCGAGTCGTCCTCGCCGAACGAGGCCTGGATGCCGCCCTGCGCCTTCGACGAGTTGTTCGCCTGCAGCGAGCCCTTCGTCGCGAGCGCCGTGCGGGCGCCCGCGCGCTCGGCGGACACGGCCGCGGCGAGGCCCGAGGCCCCGCTCCCGATCACGAGCACGTCGAAATACGCCGACCCGACCACCCGGCCGACTATACCTAATCGGTCGGATTAGCGTTTGTTATGGCGTTCGCGGCATTAGCGACCGCGAGCGCGCCGTCGAGATCGAGGCCCCGGCCTGCCTCGAGTGCCGCGGCAAACGCCGCAGGTTCCAGCAGCCGCTCCGCGTCCGCGCGCACGCGCTCGTGCCAGTCGGCGAGATCCGGCTGCCGCGTCGCGCCGATCGCCTCGCGAAGGCTCTCGGCCGCCCCGTAGAGCTGCGCCGCGCGCCCGCCGTCGCCGCGTGCCGCGGCCACCCCCGCGGCGACCTCGACCGCGTCGGCGAGGCCGTGCCGGTCGCCGACGGCGCGGGCCGGCGGAATGCCGCGCCCGAGGATCGCGTCGGCCTCGTCGATCAACCCGCGCTCGAGGGCGATCCGTGCGAGCGAGCGTGTCGCGGCCGCCTGCTCCCGCTGGTCGCCGATGTCCTCCGCAAGCGTGAACGCGCGCGTGAGGAGCTCCTCCGCCTCGTCGAGGTGCCCCTCGCAGAACGCGACGATGCCGAGATTCTCGGTGGTGATCGCGTGCCCGCGCGCGTGCCCGGCGGCGACATACCCGTCGAGCGCCTGCGCGAACAGCTTGCGCGCGCCCTCGTAGTCGCGGCGGAACAGGAACAGGTTGCCGAGGTTCGAATAGCCGATCGCAATCCGCGTCTCGTCGTTCAGCTCGCGGGCGAGCTCGACGGCACGAGTGAACAGCGGCTCCGCGCCGTCGAAGTCACCCTGCTCGGCGAGCATGATCCCGAGGCCGTTCGTCGCCTTCTGCCGCGCGAGCAGCGGCACGTCGCCGTCGAGTGCGAGCGCCGTCTCGTACGACGTCCGGGCCTCGACGAGGTGGCCGTGGATCTGCCAGAAGCGCGTCAGCCCCGCGGCGAGCCGCACGGCGGTGGCTGCGTCGCGCTGCTCGACGGCGAACGCGAACGCCGCACGGAGGTTCCCGTGCTCCTGCTCGAGCCGGTCGAACCATTGCGGCTTCGCGGCCTCGTCGGTGGCGGCCGCGGCCTCCTCCGCGAGCGCGACATAGAAGTCGGCGTGCGTACGCCGGAGGTCGTCGTCGCCGCCGAGCTGCTCGGCGGCGAACTCGCGCAGGAGCTCGAGCATCGTGAAGCGGTCGCCGCTGCTCCGGAGGAGACTGTTGTCGACGAGCGACCCGAGCGTGTCGAGATCGCCGCCGCAGATCTCCTCGATCGCATCGAGTGTCGCGCCGCCGGCGAACACCGACAGGCGCGCGAACAGGCTCTGCTCGTCCTCGTCGAGCAGGCGATAGCTCCATTCGATCGCCGCACGCAGCGTCTGCTGGTGCGCCGGCACATCGGTCCGTCCACCGGTCAGCAGGTCGAGGCTGTGTCCGAGCCGCTCGAGAATCGCACGCGGCGGGAGCAGCTTCACCCGCGCGGCGGCGAGCTCGATCGCGAGCGGCAGCCGGTCGAGGCGCGCACAGATCTCCGTCACGGCCGGATCGGGTACGAACGCCGGCTGCACGGCGCGCGCCCGCGCCGCGAACAACTCCTCCGCCTCGTCGAGCGGCGGCACCGGATACTCCTGCTCACCCGCGATGCGGAGGACGGCGCGGCTCGTCACGAGCAGCCGAAGCCGCGAGGCGGCCTCGAGCAGCTCCGAGAGGAACGGCGCCGCGGGGAGGAGCTGCTCGAAGTTGTCGAGCAGGACGAGCAGTGAGCGCGTCCGCAGGTGGTCGCGCAGCGCGTCGGCGTCGGCGTCCGGCACCCCGACGGCCTGCGCGAACGCATCGGGAACGAGCGCGGGATCGAGCACCGTCGCCAGGCGGACGAGCACGGCGCCGTCCGGAAGCTCGGGCTCGAGCTGCCGTGCGAGCTCGAGGGCGAGCCGCGTCTTCCCGATCCCGCCCGGCCCGGTGAGGGTGACGAGCCGGACGCCCGAGCGGAACATCTGCGCCGCCTCGGCCAGCTCCCGTTCCCGGCCGACGAGCGGCGTCGGGGGCGCCGGCAGCCGCGACTCGGGGACGGCGGCCGCGCGCGCCGGGCCCACGAGCGTCGGGTCCTGCGCGAGAATCGCGCGCTGCAGGCGCTGCAGCTCGGGCCCCGGCTCGACGCCGAGCTCGTCGACGAGCGTCTCGCGGGCCCGTGCGTACTCGGCGAGCGCCTCGGCCTGCCGTCCCTCGCGATAGAGCGCGAGCATCAACTGCGCCCGCGGCCGCTCGCGCAGCGGCTCCGCCTCGACGAGCGCCTGCAGCTCCGGAATCACCTCCGCGTGACGGCCGAGCTCGAGGTCGGCGTCGATCCGGTCCTCGAGAGCCGCGACGCGGAGCTCCTCGAGCCGGTGTGCATCCGCCTCGGGCTCGCCTCGCCAGAGCGAGAGTGCGGCACGCAGGCGGTCCGACGCGGCCGCGGGTGGGAGCGTACGCGCTTCGGCGACGAGGTCCTCGAACCGCGCGAGGTCGAGGTCGGCGCGGTCGATCTCGAGGGCGTATCCGGCGCCTCGGCGCTTGACGACGTCCGCTCCGAGCGCCTTCCGCAGCTGCGAGACGTACACCTGAAGCGCGTTCGGCGCCGTGTCCGGCGGCTCCTCGCCCCAGAGCTCGTCGATCAGCCGCTCGGACGAGACCCCCTCGTTCGCGCGCAGCAGGAGCGCGGCGAGGAGCGCCCGCGGCTTCGCGCCGCCAACCGGTACGACGTTGCCCTCGTCGTGGACCTCCAGCGGGCCCAGGATCCTGAAGTCCATCGCGGCCCCAGCTTAAGCGTCCTTTCAGCGAGGGTTCAGACCGGGCGCGCACAGTCGGTCTCGCAGGATGTCAACCGACCGGAAGGGGTCCACCAATGAAGGTTCGCTCACTCATCGTCGCCGCCGTCGCCGCCGCCACGCTCGCCCTGGCCGGCACGGCCTCGGCAGACGTCTACTCGGTCAGGCCCGGCGACGTCTACGGGCACAAGCCGGGCTCCAACACGTGGTCCGGCCTCCACGTCGCCGGCACCAAGTGGATGGGGATCCGCGCCCACAGTGGCAACAAGTGGGGCGGAGGGCTGTGAGCTGAAACTCGACGCACGCGCTGTAACTGCGGCATGAGGCGTCGCGCCCGCTGCTCCCCTGCGGGCGCGACGCCGTTCCCTCGTGGTCAGCGAGTCGAAATCCGACCGACCAGGACGTGTTCGGTCGGAAGGGCAAAGAAGAAGGGCGTCAGCAGCGTCAGCTGAAGAGTTCCGACGCCGGGTCCACCCGCGGTCACTTCGACGTGGTACGTCGCGGGAAACTTGCCCTGGTTCCCCGTCTGGAGCATCCCGGCGCCGTCGAACGACGCGGCGTCGCCGGCGAAGACGGCATCCGTCACCTGGCCGCGCACGGCCATCAGCGTGAAGCCCGGGAACTGCGCCGACCCGGCCATCAGGCAGTTGAAGTTGCCCTGGATGCCGCCGGCCGTGGTGACGTTGAACCCGAAGTCCGAGAACGGGCTCGTGCCGTCGACTGTTCCGCGTCCGCCGCCCTGTGCCGTTCCGGCGAGCGCGGAAGGGGCGATTGCCAGCGTGAGAAGCAGTCCGATCAGAAGCGTGCGCATCAGCTAGCTCGTCTGGATGATGATGTTGTCGCCGCCGTCCGTGTGGTTGAAATTGACCACACCCGGAACGTCGAGCTGCACGCCTTCGCTGTGCGTGCTGAAGGCGCTGTTCGGCGGATTCGGCCCGATGATGCAGACCACCGTCATGATCGCGGGAAGGGTTCCGATCGGCGTGGTGAGCGTGACACGCAGCTTCACCTTGCCGCCGCAGAAGTTCGGCGGAAGGATGACGTCGCCATCGGGGAAGTGGACGATCCCGCAGCCGTACGGCTGGTAGTCCAGCAGGTCGGTCGCCGTCCACGTACCGGCGCCTTCGACGGTCCCGTCGCTCGCGGTATGCGTGAACGTCCCGCCCCCGCTCGCCGACTTCGGGTTGACGGCGAAGTCCGCCATGCCGGTGACCTCGATCCTGTCGCCATTCGCGGCAACGCCGAAGTTCGGGCCTTCCATGTGCAGCTCGTACGTATGCGTCGCGCTGTCGGCGATTGCCGTGCCCGGAACCACTACGAGGGTGGCCGCGAGAGCCAGCGCGAAGAGAACGATCGTTCTCATCCTGGTCTCCTCTCTCCCCTCGCTTCGTGCGACCGCGCGACTCTACGACCGTTCCTGCCAGAAAGCTACTCCCCTCCGGGCGCGACGCCGTCGACATCCGCGAGCCGGCGCAGACCGTAGGGAGAGGTGGGCGGCGCGCGCGGCGCCGCCCACCTCGGTTTCCTACGGTGTGACCGCCGGCAGGAGCACCGCGCGGACGATCGTCGCGTCGATCAACTCGAACTGGACGAGCGCGGAGTGACGGTCCTTCGAGACGAGGCCGAGGTTCGGCTACGCCGCGATCGCCGGCGGCGCCTCGTGCTCCTCGACATGGGCCGTCTCGAACGTCATCGACGGGAGCCAGTCGAGCCACTTCGGCAGGTACCAGTTCCAGTCGCCGAGCAGCTTCATCGTCGCCGGGAGCAGCACCGCGCGGACGACCGTGGCGTCGATCAACACGGCGGTCGCGAGACCGATTCCCATCTGCTTCACGTCGAGCGTCCGCAGCGTCGCGAAGATCGCGAACACGGCGATCATCACGACCGCGGCGCTCGTGACGGTGCCGGCCGTCGCGCGGATGCCGCGGCTGACCGCGTCGTCGTTCGGCACGCCGCGGTCGACGAGCTCCTTGATCCGGCTGACGATGAAGACGTGGTAATCCATCGACAGGCCGAAGAGCACGACGAACAGGAAGAGCGGCAGCCAGGAGGTGATCGCGCCGTTCGACGTGAAGCCCAGCATGCCCTCCGCCCACGAGTGCTGGAAGATCGCCACCAGGAGGCCGTAGGCCGCGCCAACCGATAGCAGGTTGAGCGCGATCGCGGTCAGCGGCACGACGATCGACCGGAACGTGACGAGCAGGAGCAGGAACGCCAGCCCGAGCACGAAGGCGATCACGATCGGCATCCGCGACTTCATCTGGTCGTTGAAGTCCTTCGTGCCGGCGGTGAGGCCCGTGACGGCGACCTGCGTGTTCGGCAGCGTGCCCACGGTCTGCGGGATCACCTGCCCGCGGAGCGTCCCGAGCGCGGCGATGGAGACGTCGTCGTCGCCCTTGCCGGCGAGCGGAATGTCGACCCGCGCGACGGTGTGGGCCGGGTTGACGGCGACCGTGATCGGCTTTGAAGCCTTGCCGGACGCGAGCGCCTGTCGCTTCAGCGCCGCGATCTGCGACTGCACCTGCGGCGAGGTGACGTCGTCCGCCTCGATCACGACGGTCGCCGGCGCGGGCGCACCGGGGAACGCGTC
>DASXTR010000101.1:0-22332 GCA_036505325.1 Gaiellaceae bacterium | reverse complement strand
GTCGAGGTCGAGCACGACGCGCAGGGCGATCACCTCGCGCTCGCCGGCGGTGAGGCGGCGGACGGCGGCCTCGACCTCGGGCGACAGTCCTTCGGCGAGCCGTTCCTCGAACGACTCCGGCACGGCGGCGAGCTCCTCGCGCCGCACGCGGCGGCGCTCCGAGCGGAAGTGGTCGAGCGCGACCGTCCGCGCGACCTGGCAGAGCCAGGTGCGCGCCGAGCCACGGCGCTCGTCGAAGCGGTGCCAGAGCCGCAGCGCGCGCTCGAACGTCTCGCCCGTCAGGTCTTCGGCGACGAACCGGTCGCCGGTGAACCACGTGAGGTAGCCGAAGACGTCGTCGAGGTGTGTCTCGGCGGCCTGCGCAAAGCTCGTCACACTCTCGATACGCCGCCGGTTGCGTCTCACGTCACACCGAAGTTTGTAGACCAGAGCACGAGCACGGTGAATGTGCTCTGGTGCACAAGCTACTTTCGGCTCGCGGCGCGCTTGCGTCGCGTTGGCGTCTTCGGCCGCGGAGCCCACCGGGAGTGGAGCTCGCGCAGCTTCCGGATCTCCTCCGCGTTCGGGCCCTTGTTGTTCACGCCGGGGACCTCGAGGTAGACCGGGAGCGCCTGGAGCGCCGGATGGGAGAGGAATGCGCCGAGGCCCTCGCCCAGCTCGCCTTCGAGGAGGTTCGCGTGGCGATCGCGGTTCGAGCCCAGCGGCGCCGCGCTGTCGTTGACGTGCAGCGCCCGCAGGCGGTCGAGCCCGATCGTTTCCTCGACCTCGTCCACGACCGCGGCGACCACGTCCGGATCCGTGACGTCGTAACCGGACGCGTAGAGATGGCAGGAGTCGAGGCAGATGCCGAGCCGGGGATGGCCGTCGAGGGCGTCGAGGAGCCTTGCGAGCTCATCGAGCGAGCGGCCGATCGTGCCGCCGGCGCCGGCCGAGTTCTCCATCAGGAGCCACGTGCCGCCCTGGCACCGCTCGAGGACCTTCTCCAAGCCGGCGACGACGCGCTCGAGCCCGGCGTCGAACCCGGCGCCGAGGTGCGAGCCGACATGGAAGATCACGCCGTCGGCCTCGATCGCACAAGCGACGTCGACGGTGTTGCCCATCGTGGCAACTGACTTCTCGTAGACCTCGTCCTTCGGCGCCGCGAGGTTGCAGAGGTAGAGCGCGTGGCAGACGACGCCGCCGACGCCGTGCTCGCGGCGCTTCGCCTTGAACGCTTCGATCGCGTCCGGCTTGTGGTTCGTCGGCCGCCACATCCGCGGGCTCTGCGTGAACACCTGCACGCAGTCCCCGCCCATGTCGACCAGCCGGTCGATCGCCGTGTCGATGCCGCCTGCCGAGGAGACGTGCGCGCCGAATTCCATGCTGCACCTACGATAGAGAGCGATGAGCGTCCGCGTCCGCATGGCCCCGAGCCCTACCGGGTTCCTCCACATCGGGGGCGTCCGCACGTTCCTCTTCAACTGGCTGTTCGCGCGCCAGCAGGGCGGCCAGAACCTGCTGCGGATCGAGAACACCGACACGAGCCGCGAGGTGGCCGAGGCGACGGAGCAGATCCAGGACTCGCTGCGCTGGCTCGGCATCGACTGGGACGGGCCGGTCACGTTCCAGCTCGACACGGCCGACAAGGCGCGCGAGCTCGCCGAGCAGCTGGTGCGCGAAGGGAAGGCGTACGTGGACGAGGGCGCGATCCGCTTCCGGATGCCCGACGAGGGCACCGTCGCCTGGGACGACGCGGTGCGCGGCCGGATCGAATTCGAGAACGAGAAGCTGAGCGACCTCGTGATCGTGCGCTCCGACGGCCGGCCGACCTACAACTTCGTCAGCCCGGTCGACGACATCTTCGACGAGATCACGCACGTCATCCGCGGCGAGGACCACGTGTCGAACACCCCGACGCAGATCAACATCCTGCGCGCGCTCGACGCCGACCTGCCGGTGTATGCGCACGTCCCGAACATCCTCGGGCCGGACGGCAAGAAGCTCTCGAAACGCCATGGCGCACAGTCGATCGACGACTTCCGCGAGGAGGGCTACTACGCTCCGGCGCTGATGAACTTCCTCGCGCTGCTCGGCTGGAGCTACGACGACAAGACGACGATCATGTCGCGCCGCGAGCTGATCGAGCGCTTCAGCCTCGACCGCGTCGTGCCGAGCCCGGCAACGTTCGACTACCAGAAGCTCGACTGGATGAACGGCGTCTACCTGCGCGGGCTCCAGCCGGACGAGTACGCGCACGATCTCCTGAGGTGGCTGCGCGAGCACGGCATCGACTGGCCGGAGGAGAAGGTGCGCGCGTCCGCGCCGCTCGTGCAGGAGAAGATCGAGAAGTTTTCGCAGTACCCTGACTTCGCGCGCTTCCTGTTCGAGCCCGTCGACCCCGGCGGCGCCGACCCCGAGACGTGCCGCGCTGCCCTCGAGGCGCTCGAGTCGGTCGAGCCCTGGGAGGCGTCGCGGATCGAGGACACGCTGCGCGAGCTCGCCGACCGGCTCGGCCAGAAGCCGCAGCAGGCGTTTCAGCCGATTCGCATCGCCGTCACGGGCTCGAAGATCTCACCCGGTCTCTTCGAGAGCCTCGAGCTGCTCGGCAAGGACGAGTCGCTCGCGCGCCTCAGTGCGGCCGCCGGCGCAGGCGCAACGGCTTAGGCGGAGCCAGCGGGTCGATTGCCCGTTGGAACTCTCGCCACGCGCGCAGCCTGAACTGCAGCGTCGGACGCGGGAGACCAGCATCGTCGAGATGACCCCTGTGGTCCCGCGCACCCGGGGGGTGAGGGCGGCGGCTTACCATGGAACAATGATTAAACGTCCGGTGCGGGTACCGGGTTACGGCCGGTAAGCGAGCACGGAGCCGCAGACCGCGAGAATTCCGGCCACCCACAGCGGCCACGGGCCCACCGTTGCGCCGACCACGAAGGCGAGCGCGCCGCCGAGCGCCAGCAGGAACGCCGCGAGCGGCGCCGCCACCTGCGCGCGCGGAACGTCCTCCACAACCGCGGCCGGCGGCCGCTTCGGCGGCCCCGCGAGGCGCAGGCGCGCGAGTCGTACGCGGAACAGCGCGCCGCGCCACTCGTGCACGAGAAGCGCCGCAGCCTCGCCGCCTACCTCCTCGGCCGCCTCGGCCATCTCGGCGGTCGCGTCACGCGCGCCGGCGAGGGCAGCCGCGAGCTCGGCGTGGGCGGTCTCGGCGCCGGCCGGCGGAACGAGGCCGTATGCGTGCTCGCTCGCGGCGTGCAACCGGTACTGGAGCCGCCGCATCGTGTCGAGCACGTCGTCGTCGCAGAGCAGCTCCGGGTCGCCCGCGATGCGCTCGAGCCGCGAGAGCGTCCGCGCGAGGCCGCTCCAGAGCTCGCCCATCTGCGTGGCGTAACGCTCCCCGGTGCCGGTCCTCGGCGCCAACCCGTCCATCCTAGCGCTAGGCTCCTCCCACGATGCAGGGCCCGAGATCCCTGGTCCTCGTCGTCGACGACGACACGTCGCTGAGGCTGCTCGCGCGTGTGAACCTCGAGCTCGAGGGATTCGTCGTACGGGAGGCCGCGACCGCCGACGAGGCACGTGCAGCGGTCGCCGAGACGCGTCCGGACGTCGTGCTCCTCGACGTTCACCTCGGCGGCGAGACGTCCGGCGACCTGCTCGACGAGCTGCGCGCGGCGGGCATTCCGGTCGCGCTCGTGACGGGCACCGCCGCGCTCGAGGACCTGCGTGGGCGCGCCGACGACATACTCGTCAAGCCGTTCCTGCCGGAGGCCCTCGCCGCAACCGCACGGAGGCTCGCTACAGTTCGCGACTCGTGAGCGTCGCTGCCGTTCGCAATCCGACCGAATACGAGGCGCGACTCGAGCGCTACCTCTTCGAGCGTTCCGAGGAGTGGCGCGCCGTTCGCGTCGGCGAGAAGGAGATCTCTGAGCAGGCGGAGATCGTCCGCCGTTACTCGGACCTGTTCACGCGCGAGCAGCTCGACTCGCTGCGCGACGCCGAGGAGCGCACGGGCGGCGACGATCGTGAGGCGCTCTACCGGTTGCGCAAGACGTGCGAGTCGGGCCTCATCGCGCAGGCCCTGGCGGAGCGCGAGGACGAGCTCGAGAACCGCCTGCTCGCGGAGCGGGTGACGTTCAAGGGCGAGGAGATGCCGCTGCGGAACGCGCAGGCGAAGCTCGCGGTGCTCCCCGAGTACGCCGACCGCGAGGAGCTCGGCCGGATCCAGGCCGACGCGAGCGCGCAGTTCAACCCGGACCGGCTCGAGCTGATCCGCTCCGGCGAGGAGCTCGCGGCCGAGTACTCCGGTGTCGCGGAGCCCGTCGAGCGCAACGAGGAGGAGAAGGGCATCTCGCTGCGCGACCTGTCGCGTGCGCTCAAGGCGACGAGCGACGAGGTGACCGCCGCGTACACCGCGCTCCGGGCGCGGTGGTTCGAAAGGCTGCTCGGCGCCGACCATCCGGACGTGCCGTCGAGCTTCCACACGTCGTACATGCGGCGTCTCTCGCCGCTTGAGGCGACCTACACGAAGGAGCGCGCGACGGAGGTGTGCCTCGAGACGCTGCGGCAGCTCGGCTTCGACCTCACGGCGCAGCCGAACATCAAGCTGGACCTCGACGATCGCCCCCAAAAGGCGCCGCGTGCGTGCGTGATCGCGAGCGACCCGCCGCGCGTCGTTCACCTCATCACGCGCGCGCAGGGCGGGCTGCACGACTATCAGGCGTTCCTGCACGAGGCGGGCCACGCGCTCCACTACGGCGGCTGCGACCCGAAGCTCCCGTACACGTTTCGCCGCATCTCGCGCGACCACGCGCTGACGGAGATCTACTCGTACATCGTCGAGGCCATCTCGCGCGAGCCCGGTTGGCACGCGGAGTGGTTCGGTCTCTCGGACGAGCAGGCCGCCGAGAATGCGCAGGGGACGATCTTCCTCGAGGCGCTGCTGTACCGCCGTTACGAGGCGAAGCTCCGCTACGAGCTCGACTTCTGGACGCGGTTCCCGCAGGACGGCGGGACGCCCGAGGGCTACGAGGAATACCTCACGGACGCGACGGGCGTGCGCTACCGGCGCGACGCGTACCTCTCCGACATGGATTCGGGCTTCTACTCGGCCGACTACCTGCGCGCGTGGATCCGCGCCGCCCAGCTGCGCGAGCACCTGATCACCGAGATCGGCGAGGACTGGTGGCGCAACGCGAGCACCGGCGACCTGCTCCGCGAGCTCTTCCGCGAGGGCACGAAGCCGTCGAGCGAGGAGATCGCAGGTCGCATCGGGTTCGACCCGCTCGACACGAAGCCGCTCGTCCACGAGATCAGCGCGTAGCGTTTGCCACGAGTGAGGGGCGGTCCAGCGTTAGGCCGCTCGCGCCCCGGTCCCGCCGGGACACGGCCATTCGGGCCACGCCTGAACGGAGTGTGTGGCGGAGTTCCAGCACCGGTGCGGGAGGGGTACCCAGCCAACGGGCCCGAGGCGGGAAAATCCCCGCTCGTGGGGTAGGGCTAGGTACCCCTCCGCCGACATGAGCGGCCCCTCAAGGCGGGGGATTCCCGCGCCGATACAGGCCTCATGGTGCTCAAGCGGCGGCTCCGGGTGGCGGTCTTCACGACCTCCTTCCCCCGGCACGAGGACGACTTCGCGGGTCGGTTCGTCTCCGATGCCGTCGACCACCTCCGCCGTGTCGGCGTCACCGTGAACGTGGTGAAGCCCGGCGACTACAGCGATTTCGGCCTCACCGTGGACGGCGGCGGGATCATGCGCAACGTCCGCAGGCGGCCCTGGCTCGCGCCGCTCCTCTTGCTCTCGATGGTGCGCGCGCTCCGGCGCGCCGCACGCGGAGCCGACCTGGTGCACGCGCACTGGCTCGCAGGCGCCGTGATCGCCCTGTTCGCCGGCAAGCCCTTCGTGGTCACGATCCACGGGTCGATCTCGGGCGGCTGCCTGGACGACTTCCGCCTCTGCGAGCGCCATCCGCGGATCGTGCGCTGGGTGCTCTCGCGCGCCCGCGTCGTGCTCTGCGTATCGGAGGCTTTGACCGAGGCGGTGCGCAGCTGCGGCATCGAGAACGTCGTCTTCGTCCCGAACGGCATCGCGATCCCGGAGCGCGTCGTGGACGAGGCGCCGGAGCTAGAGGTCTTCTTCACCGGCCGCCTCTCACCGGAGAAGGGCGTGCGCGAGCTCGCCGAGGCGACGCGCGGCATGAATCTCGTCGTCACCGGCGACGGGCCGCTGCGCGATCTCGTCCCGACCCGCGGCTTCGTCTCGCGCGCAGAGCTCGAGACGTGCTTCGAGCGCGCCGCCGTCGTCGTCTGCCCGTCGTTGTCGGAGGGCTTCGGCGTCGTCTGCGCCGAGGCGATGGCGCACGGCAAGCCGGTCGTCGCGTCCGAGGTCGGCGGGCTCGCGAATCTGATCGAGCACGGACAGACGGGGCTCCTCGTCCCGCCGGGCAACGTCGGCGCGCTGCGCGCGGCGATCCAGTTCCTCCTCGACGACGTCGAGCTGCGCCGCCGCCTCGGCGCCGCGGCACGCGAGCGGATCGAGTCGTGCTACGGCTGGGAGCGCGTCACGGGCGCGACGCTCGCCGCGTACCTCACGGCCGTCGACGGGCCGCGGACACCCGCCGCTCCGCGCCGCAAGCTCTTCGCGACCGCATGATGGCTGACGCGATCGTCGTCACCTACCGCTCCGCGGATGCGATCGAGGCGTGCCTCGAACCGCTTGTCGACGCCGGGCTCCATGTTGTCGTGGTGGATAACGCCGAGACCGCGCACGCGGTCCGCGGCGACGTCGAGCTGATCGCCAACGCGGAGAACGCCGGCTTCCCGCGCGCGGTGAACCAGGGCCTCGCGCGCTGTGACGGCGACGTCGTGCTGCTCGTGAATCCGGACTGCGTCGTCCCGCGCGAGACGGTCGAGGCGCTCGTTGCGTACCTCCGCGAGCACCCGGACGTCGCGGTCGTCGGCCCGCGGCTGCGCGAGGCCGACGGCTCCGTGAACGTCTCCGCGCACCCGATCGCCTCTTTCGGAACGTTGCTCGCGAACCGCGCGCGGCGCTTCCTGCCGTTCCTCACGAGGCTCTTCGCGCGCAACGCACGCTTCAGCAGCTACGAAGCGTGCCTGCGCGCGGTGGAGCCGACCGACGTCGAGATGATGATCGCCGCCTGCGTCGCGGTACGCGGCTCGTTCCTGCGCGACGAGCTCGGCGGCCTCGACGAGGGCTACTTCATGTACTGCGAGGACATGGAGCTGTGCCTGCAGGCGTGGCAGCGCGGTCACCGCGTCGTCTACCTGCCGGGCGTGGAGGCGTTCCACGAGGGCGGCGGCTCGTCGGGCGACCGGTCGCATGTCTGGCCGCTGCACACGCGCTCGACGCTGCGCTTCCACGCGCGGCACCGGCCGCGGACCTTCCAGCTCGTCCGGCTCGCGCTCGTCGCGCGCGCCGTGCTGGGGCTCGTCGACCCGCGCTCGCACCGCCGCCTCGCGTGGGCGCGCGTCGCCCGCGTCGCGCTGACCGTTCCGAAGCGGACGCTCGTCTCGTGAGCCTCCGTCGCCGTCTCCGTCCGCTGCTCGGCGCCGCACGCGCCGCGCGGAGCTACCTGCCCGCGCGCCCGCGTGGCGCGTTTGCACCCGACGTCGCCTCGTCTCTTACCGAGGCCGAGGCGAACCTCCTCGCGGAGCTCGCACGCGGGAAGGTCGCGCTCGAGCTCGGCTCGTGGTTCGGTCGCTCGACGATCGCGCTCGCGTCGACGGCGGAGCGGGTTCATGCGATCGATTCGCACGGCGGAGACAGTCACACGGGGCCTCTGTCGACGCTCTCGTCCTTTCTGCGCAACCTCCGGCGGTACGGCGTGCGCGACCGTGTGGTCGTCCACCTCGGCGACGTGGACGAGGTCGCGCGGGTGCTCGCGCCCGCGAGTTTCGACGTCGCCTTCGTCGACGGCCTGCACACGCGTGAGGCCGTCGAGCGCGACGCGCAGCTGCTCCGCCCGCTCGTCCGCGACGGCGGCGTGATCGCGTTCCACGACTACGGCCGGTACGACGTCACGGAGGTCGTCGACGCGCTCGGGACGCCCGAGCGCGTCGTCGACTCGATCGCGGTCCTACGGGTGGAACGGTGAGGCTTCGCGCGCCGCTCGTGCGCGCGACGGCGGGGCTGGCGGTTGCGCGGCTCGTCTCCGGGGCGCTGCTCGTCGTCGCGACGATCGTCGTCGCGCGTGCCGCCGACGCGTCCACGCTCGGCGTCTTCGGCCTCGCGCTCACAGCCGGCGTCTATGCGTCCGTCGTTGCCGACTGCGGCATTTCGCAGTACCTGCTGCCGGCGCTCGGCCGCCGGCCGCGGGCGGAGTGGCCGGAGCTGTGGGCAGACGTGGTCCGGTTCGAGCTGCGGACGGCGCTGCCGTTCGCGGTTGCGTACGCCTTCGCGGTCGGGATCCTGATGCCCGACGGACAGCGACTTGCGCTCCTGGCGGCCGCGCCGTGGTGGCTCCTCATACGCTTCAACGGCGCGGCGCGATCGGTCTTCACCGTGGCGGAGCGAGTTGCGCACGAAGCGATCGCCTGCATCGTCGAGGCTGCGGTCGCGCTCGTCGCTGTCACCGTCGCCGTCCTTTTGACGGACTCGCCGGCGCTCGCGACGCTCGCCCTCTCCGTCGGCGCCGCCGGCGGGCTGATGCTTCGGGTGCATGGCCTCCGCCGGCTCGGGATCGCGGGCGGACGGGCCGTCCGCGGCGCACGCGATCTCGCACATGCAGCGCTGCCGTTCGCGGGCTTCACGATCCTCACGACCCTCTACCTGCGCATCGACGTCGTGCTGCTGTCGCTGCTCGCGAGTCAGCGTGCGCTCGGCCTCTACCAGCCGCCTGTCCGCTTCGCGACGGCGCTGATCATCCTCCCGGACGCACTCGCGTCGATCCTCCTCGGTCGCGCCGCGCGGTCGCCGGAGGGGCGCGACGTCAAGCGCCGTCAGGAGCAGCTGCTCGCCGTCGGCGTTCCGATCGGGCTCGCCCTCGTCGCGCTCTGCGCGGTTGCCGGGAAGCCGGTGCTGGGCGCGCTCTACGGGCCCGAGTTCCGCGAGGCGTGGCTCGCGCTGACGCTGCTCGCGGCGACGGTCCCGGTCGCGCTCGTCGCGGCCGTGAACGGGAACGCGCTCACAGCGCGCGGCCGCCAGCGCGATCGCGTGATCTGCCTCGCTGCAGCATCGGTCGTCGCCGTCGCGGCGGGCGTCCCCGCGATCGCGCTCTGGGGCTTCAACGGGGCCGCGGCCGTCAGCCTCCTGAACGAGCTCGTGCTCGCCGCCGGGTACGCGCTCGCGCTCGGCCGGCGCTCGCTGCTGCTTCCGCGCCTGCGAACCGCGTAGGGCTCTGCTACCACTGGGCGCGTGGAAGAGCCGCGTCGGAAGAAGCACCGCCGGCGCGAGGTCATGCGCGCGTCCGTCGAGCTGGGCGCGTTCGCCGTCTTCGCGATCGTCGTGGTCGTCGCGCTCGGCATCGTCCTGAACGTTGGGCAGGGTCGGAGCGCCGCGCCGCCGGGGACGCTCGTGATCAGCCAGTCGTCCGACTTCCAGTCGCTCGATCCGGCGCTCGCGACGACGCGCGAGGCGTGGGAGCTCGAGTACGCGACCTGCGCGAAGCTCCTGAACTATGCGCCGCGCGGGTCGCAGCTCGTCCCGGAGGTCGCGGCCGCGATGCCGACCGTTTCCACAGACCGGCGCACGTACACGTTCCGGATCGCCGACGGCTGGAGGTTCTCGAACGGCGACGCGGTGACGCCGCGCGCGTTCACGCGCGCGTTCGAGCGCGCGCGCTCACGCGAGCTGATCTCGCCCGCGGAGCCGTACCTCCGCGAGGTCGCCTGGTGGCGCGCGCGCGGCGACCGCCTGACGATCCGGCTGAAGGACCGGGCGCCCGACTTCGCGCAGCGGCTCGCGCTGCCGTACTTCTGCGCGGTGCCGCCGTCGACGCCCGCGCGGCCGGCGGACGTGCTCGCGTCGGCGGGGCCGTTCTACGTGCGCCGCCACCTGCGCAACCGGTCGCTGGAGCTCGCGCGCAACCCGTACTACCCTGGGCCGAGGCGTCCGCGCGTCGACCGCATCCTCTATCGCTTCGGCGCATTCCCGTCGCAGATCGGGCTGCAGCTCGAGCGCGGGGAGGCCGACTACGGCGTCGTACCGCCGTCGGTGTTCGAGTCCCTCTCGGCTCACGTCGAGAGCGGGCGGCACCTGTTTACGATCCGGCAGCCGATCGTCGGCTACCTGGCGCTGAACACGCAGCGGGCGCTCTTCCGCGGCAACCCGCAGTTGCGGCGCGCGGTCAACTTCGCGCTCGACCGGCCGGCGCTCGCGCGCGCGTTCGGCGTGCGCGGCGCGAAGCCGACCGACCAGTACCTGCCGCCCGGCTTCCCCGGCTACCGCGACGCGAAGCTGTATCCGCTCGACGGCCCGGACCTCGCGACGGCGCGCCGCCTCGCGGCCGGTCACCTGCGCAGCGGCAAGGTCGTCTACCTGGCGTGCCCGTCCTCGGACTGCCGGGACCGGGCGGTGATCGTCGCGCAGAGCCTGCGCAAGATCGGCCTGCGCGTCGAGATCCACGCCGGCTACGGCCAGTACGCGCTGGCCGCCGTGAAGGGCACCGGGTTCGACATGGCCGACGTCGTCACGCGGCCCGACTACGGCGACCCGTACGGGCTCGTCGAAAAGCTCCTCGACGGCCGAGTCATCCGCGCGATCAGCAACACGAACCTCTCGTACTACGCCGACCCCGAGTTCTCGCGCGCGCTCGACGAAGCGCAGCGCCTCCGCGGCCGCGCCCGTATGCGCGCGTACGAGCGACTCGACATCGACGTCGCGAGGACGAGCGCCCCGCTCGCCGCGTACGCGAACGTCAACGCCCGCGTCTTCCTGTCGGCGAGGGTCGGCTGTGTCGTCTACCAGCCGGTGTACGGCCTCGACATCGCCGGCCTCTGCCTCCACAGGCCGTAAATCCCTTGTGCACCAGAGCACGATCTGGCTCACGGTCCTTCGACCGCCCGCTCGAGGCGGACGAGGTCGTCGTAGCCCGGAAAGCGGCCGAAGAGGAAGGCGGCCCAGACCGCCTCGGCCGCGTCCTTGACGCGCCGGCGCCGGTCGCGTTCGGCGACGACGAGGCGCACGGTCGCGCTGTAGCTGGGCGGGCGGACGCCGAGCTCGTTCGCGACCGGCTTCAGCGCGCGCCAGACGTCGGCGATGGACTCGAGCGGCAGCTTTCGCACCGCGATTGCAAGGCCGGGGTGGAGCGGTTGGCGCACTGCAGTCACCGTGCCTGAGCGCGTCCGACAGGACTGTTCCGTCTTCGTGCCGAATGTGCTCTGGTGCACATGAGCTCGCGGGTCATAGCGAGGGGGGCGATCGCCCTCGGCGCGGTGTGCGTCGCCGGGCTCGTCGTGCTCGCGGTCGTCGGGCGGGACGAACGGCTCGCGCTCGTCGCGGGGCTCGTCGGCGTGGCGCTGGCGGTTGCGTTTCGGGAGGTCTTCGAGTCGCTTGCGGCCGGCGCGGGAGCGCCGTATGCCGCCGGCGACCGCGTGCGGATCGGCGGCGTCGAGGGCGATGTCGTCGGGGTCGGGCTGCTCCGAACGAAGGTGCGCGACGACGCGGGCGACGTCGTCTCGATCGCGAACCGCGTGACGCTCGCCTCGCCCGTTCACGCGTGCACGAACGGCGTACGCGACGAGGTGCGCGTCGGCGTTCCGTACCGCGCCGACTGGGAGCGGGCAGAGCGGATCCTGCTCGAGGTAGCCGGCGAGGGGTCGAAGGTCGACGTTGTCCTGACGGACAACTGGATCGAGCTCGTGCTCTGGTGCACAAGCGTGACGCGCGACGAGGTGAGCCGGGCGATCCTCCGGCGCTTCGGTGACGCCGGCATCCCGGTCGCGTCGCGCACGGTCGAGGTCAAGGTCGGCGATCCGCTCGACGCGGCGCGCCCGTCGAACGTGCCGTAGACCTAGCGCCGCGGCAGAAGCTCGGCCAGCTTCTGCTTGAACGACTGCGCGATCACCGCGCGGGTGTTCGGATCGCCGCCGCGGAGGGCCGATGCGAGCGATCGCGCCTGCTCGAGCGTGATGTGCGGCGGGAGCGGCGGGACCTCCGGGTCGACGATCGCGTCGATCACATACGGCCGGTCGGCGTGGAACGCCTCGTCGCAGGCGGACTCGATCCGGTCGGGTGTCTCGACGCGCACGCCGTCGAGGCCGATCGACTTCGCGAAGTCGGCGTAGCGCACGTCCGGAATCGTCTGCGTCGCCGGGTTCTTGGGGTCGCCCGCGAGCGCGCGCTGCTCCCACGTCACCTGGTTCAGGTCGCGGTTGTTCAGCACGACGACGACGAGACGCGGATCGGCCCAGCGCTCGTAGTACTTCGCGGCGGTGATGAGCTCCGCCATCCCGTTCATCTGCATCGCGCCGTCCCCGACGAGCGCGACCGCGGGCCGGCCGGGGTGCGCGAACTTCGCCGCGATCGCGTACGGCACACCGCACCCCATCGTGGCGAGCGTCCCCGAGAGCGACGCCATGTGCGACGGCTTGAGCTTCAGGTCGCGCGCGAACCAGTTCGCCGCCGAGCCGGAGTCCGCGGCGAGGATCGCGTCGTCCGGGAGGTACTTGTCGAGCTCCCAGAAGACGCGCTGCGGGTTGATCGGGTCGGCGTCCTGGAGTGCACGCCGCTCCATGAGCTCCCACCACTCGCGCACCTCTTCCTCGATCTGCTGCCGCCACGAGCGATCGGTGTGGTGCTCGAGCAGCGGCAGGAGCTCCGTGAGCGTCTCCTTCGCGTCGCCGACGAGGCCGAGCTCCATCGGGTACCGGATGCTGAGCATGCGCCCGTCGATGTCGATCTGCACGCCGCGCGCGCGCCCGGGCTCCGGCAGGAACTCGGAATACGGGAACGACGAGCCGACGACGAGCAGCGTGTCGCATTCGTTCATGAGCGTCCAGCTCGGCTTCGTGCCGCGGAGGCCGATCGAGCCGGTGCAGTACGCGAGCTCGTCGGCGATCACCGTGCGGCCGAGGAGCGCCTTCGCGACACCCGCGCCGAGCTTCTCCGCGACGTCCATCACCTCCTGCGTCGCCCCGAGTGCGCCCTGGCCGACGAGCATCGCGACCTTCGCGCCCGCGTTCAGGATCTCCGCGGCGTGCCGCAGGTCGGCCTGGCGCGGCACGACCTTCGGTCGCGTGAAACCGGGAGCCGAATGAACCGTGCCGTGCTTCCGTGGAGGCTCGGGCTGTGCGGGCTCCTCGCCGAGATCGTTCGGGACGATGATGCAGGTCACCGTCCGCTCCGCGAGCGCGATGCGAACACCGCGGTCGACGAGGTGCCGGATCTGCGCTGCGTCGAACGCCGTCTGGCAGTACTCGCTGGCGACGTCCTTGAACAGCGCGTGCAGGTCGACCTCCTGCTGGTACGACCCGCCGAGCGCCGTGCGCGACTGCTGGCCGACGATCGCCAGCACGGGCTGGTGGTCGAGCTTCGCGTCGTAGAGCCCGTTCAGGAGGTGGATGGCGCCCGGCCCGCTCGTCGCCAGGCAGACGCCGACCTCGCCGGTCCACTTCGCGTGTGCGCAGGCCATCAACGCGGCCTGCTCCTCGTGGCGCACCTGCACGAACTCGATCTCGTCGCGCTTCCGATCGAGCGCGCCGACAACGGCGTTGATGCCGTCGCCGGGATACCCGTAGATCCGCCGGACGCCGTTTGCGACGAGCCGGTCGAGCAGGAAGTCCGCGGTCGTGTCGCCCATCGCTACCGGTCGCGCTCCTCGTCCTGCAGCCCGCCGCGCGGATCCCCATCGCGCTCGAGCGCCTGCGGATCGCCCTGCTGCATGTCCGCGCGACGCTCTTCGCGCCTGCGTTTCCAGCGTCCGGACATGAGCGACCATTACCCCGGTTGGCTACACTGAACCGCTCTCGACGGCCCATTCGTCTAGTGGCCTAGGACACCGCCCTCTCACGGCGGCGGCACGGGTTCGAATCCCGTATGGGCCTTGCTGGCGCGCGGTGGCACACGGTCTGGAGGAGCGCTAGGCTCCAGCCGTGGCTTCCGCCCGGACCCTGCGGGACCAGAGATGATCGCCGCGCCCGACCTGTTGCGCGATGCGCGCCAACGGGTCGCGGCGGGATGGTGCCAGCACGCAAGCGCGCGCGACCAGACCGGTCGAATCGTCGAGCCCTGGGACGCCGACGCACGCTCCTGGTCGCTGCTCGGGGCAATCGTCGCCGTCACCGAGCCGCGCCGGCTCGAGCGCGGTCACCTGTCGCTGACCGAGCTGACGACCGCGCTCGGCGCGCTCGCGGAGCTGATCGCCGACCCGTCGCTCGAGAGTTGGAATGATGCGCCGGAACGGGTCGCGACGGAGGTGCTGGAGGTCCTCGACCGCGCCACCGTCATCGCGGGGCGCCACTGAGCGCGGCGAGCGCGTCGGCGCGCGACAGATGGAGCTCGAGCGCCTCGCCGAGGTGCGCCAGCTCGAACAGCTTCACGACCGCGTTCTGGTGGTCGGCCGGCAGCACGACCGCGAGCGGCATTGTCCGCGACGCCGCGATCAGCGCGCCGACGAACGTCGAGTCGACGAACGTCGCGGGGGCGAGGTCGATGAGGACCGGGCCCGGCCTGATGCCCTCGAGCGCCTCGTTGAGGAGGCGCGCCTCGTACGCGTCGTTGTCTCCCGACGCCACGATCACGGCCACGTCGAAAGCCGCGTCGTCGCCGCGTGATACTCCCACCACACCTGGTTATGCGTTGAAACGCTGATTTGCTAACGTCCCGCGCCACACACCGGCAGCGACGGAGAGCAGTAGCGGGACCCGCCGGAGCCGAGAGAGCCGCCGGACAGCTGTGAAGGCGGCCTCCGGACCCCGCGAAGGACACTCCCGAGCCGGAGCGCGATCCAACGAGGCCGCCGAAACGCAGTGCGGCGAAGAGCGGTGGCACCGCGGGGACGCCTTCCTCGCCCGCTCGTCGAAAGGCGAGTCACGCGATGGACTGGATGTAGGAGGCAACCCAATGGAACGAGTGCTCTCGGGCGACCTGGGCCCGCGGGCCGGCGAGCGCGTGCGCGTCGCCGGCTGGCTCCACCATCAGCGGCGGCTCGCGAAGCTGACCTTCGCGCTCCTGCGCGACCGGGCCGGCCTCGCGCAGGTGGTCGTCGACGATCCCGCCGAGATCGAGCGGCTCGCGGCCCTCCTGCCGGAGACGGTGCTCGAGGTCGAAGCGACCGTCGTTCCGAGCGAGCAGGCGCCGGACGGCGTCGAGCTGCACGACCCGGCGATCACCGTCGTCGCGGAGCCCGCGGAGGCGCCGCCGATCGAGCTTCGCCGGCCGGTGCTGAAGGAGCAGCTGCCGACGATCCTCGACCACGCTCCCGCCGCCTACCGGCACCCGCGCCTGCGGGCGGGATTCACTCTCGCCGCGGCGGCGATGGGAGGCTTCCGGTCGGCCCTCGACGGGCTCGGCTTCACCGAGATCCAGACGCCGAAGCTCGTCGCGTTCGCGACGGAGAGCGGCGCGAACGTCTTCACGCTCGACTACTTCGGCCGGCCTGCGTACCTCGCGCAGAGCCCGCAGTTCTACAAGCAGACGATGGTCGGCGTCTTCGAGCGCGTGTACGAGGTCGGACCGGCGTTCCGCGCGGAGCCGCACGACACGGCTCGGCACCTCTCCGAGTACGTCTCGCTCGACGCGGAGCTCGGGTTCGTCCGCGACCACTTCGACGTGATGGCGGTGGTGCGCGAGGCGGTCGCAGGCATGGTCGACGCGATGCTCGACCGAGCGTCGGAAGCGCTCGGGCTCCTGGACGTTACGTTGCCTGAAGTGACAACAGAGATTCCGTCGATCCACTTCGCCGACGCAGGCGTCGACGACGTCGATCTCGCACCGGCAGACGAGCGCCGCCTCAGCGAGTGGGCGCTCGAAGAGCACGGCTCCGACTTCCTGTTCGTCACCGGCTACCCGATGGCGAAGCGGCCGTTCTACACGCATCCCGAACTCGGCCGTCCCGAGTACTCGAACTCGTTCGACCTGCTCTTCCGGGGGCTCGAGATCGTCACGGGCGGGCAGCGGCTGCACCGCTACGACGACTACCTCGCGGCGCTCGAGGCGCGGGGCGAGCGGCCCGAGCCGTACGACGGCTACCTGCAGGCCTTCCGCTACGGGATGCCGCCGCACGGCGGGTTCGCGCTCGGGCTCGAGCGGTTCACCGCGCGGATGGTGGGCGCACAGAACGTCCGCGAGACGACCCTCTTCCCGCGCGACCGGACGCGGCTGACGCCTTGAACGGACCAGCTGTCGTGGTTCGCTGAACCCTCGTTCGAGTGAACGTCGCCGGGCGTTACCCCAAAGGGGGATGAGCACGCCACGCGCCGTCGGTTAGCTACGCAACGCGTCCACGGCGTCGGACGCAAACGTGGGGTCTACGAGAGGAATTCGATGCGGCAACTGATGGTCTCCCTTGCGGTCTGCGCAGCCGTCTGCTCGGCGACCGCTGCCTTCGCCGGCTCCGCGGCGGCCGCGGCGCAGGGCTCCTGCGACACGACGAAGGCGTTCGCGCAGTTCGGCGACAGCGCGGACTACGCGCTGTTCGTGAACGGAGGGCTCGAGGACGGGAGCGGCGGATTCAAGGCAATCGGAGCGCCGCGGATCGTCGCCGAGAGCGAGCCGTTCGCGCTGCACGGCCAGACCGACGGCTTTGCGCTCGAGCTCGGCAGCGGCGACTCGGCAGCGTTCCACGCCGGCTGCATGTCGCGCGTGTACCCGTCGGTGCGGTTCGTCGCGCGCTCGGTCGGCGCGCCGACCGGCTCGCTCCGGGTCGAGGTCGAATACAAGGAGGCGATGGGCGTGCGCCGGCGCGTGACCGTCGGAACGCTCGAAGCCGCGGACTACAACGGCTGGGCCCCGACACCGGTCCTCACCTTCCTCGATCCCACTCAGGCCTTCAGGGATCAGGCGCACGGCAGCTTCACCCTCATCCTCACGCCGGCCGGTGCAGGATCGCTCTGGCAGGTCGACGACCTCTACGTCGACCCGTTCCGCGGGCGGTAGAACTGGAAGCGGCGGCGGAACAGCTCGTCGCGGACGCGCGCGACCGCGAGCGCCGCGACCTGGCGGGCGCCGAACGCGCCACGCGCTGGGCGATGGCGGTCGCCTTCGTGGCGATCGCCGCGCCGCTCGCGCTTTTCGCGCCCACCGACCGCAGTCCGGCCTGGTGGGTCGCGCCGGCCCTCGTCCTCGTCTACGCGGTCGCCTCGCGCGTCGAGTTCGAGGTCGGCAGCGGCGTCGCCCTGCCGACGGCGGTGGTGCTCGTGCCGATGCTGTTTCTGCTGCCTGCGCGCGAGGTGCCGGCGGCGGTCGCGATCGCCGTGCTCCTCGGCGCCGCGCCCTCGTTCGCACGCGGACGGCTCTCGCCTGAGCGCGCCGTCGTTCTGATCGGCAGCTCGTTCTTCTCACTCGGCCCGACGGTCGTCTTCCTCGTCTTCCGCGAGCCGCAAGCGGGGCGCGGCGGCGCCGCGATCCTGGTCTTCGCGCTCGCGGCGCAGCTGATCGCCGACTTCGGCTCTGCGGCGGTCGGCGAGTGGTGTGCGCTCCGCGTCCCGGTGCGCGAGCTCCTCCGCCCGATCGGGTGGGCGATCGCGATCGACGCGCTGCTGGCGCCCATCGGTCTCGCGGCCGCCGTCGCGGCCCGCACGGACGTGCTGGCGATCCTCCTCCCGCTGCCGCTCTTCGGCCTGCTCGCGCTGTTCGCGCGCGAGCGGCGCCGCCGCCTCGACCACGTGCTCGAGCTCTCGACTGCGTATCGCGGCACCGCGTTCCTGCTCGGAGACGTCGTCCAGGCGGACGACGAGTACACGGGCGACCACAGCCGCGAGGTCGTCGTGCTCGCGCTCGGGGTCGGCGACCGCCTCGGGCTGGATGCGCGGATGCGCCGCGACCTCGAGTTCACGGCGCTCCTGCACGACGTCGGCAAGATCAAGATTCCGGCCGAGATCATCAACAAGCCGGGTCGGCTCACACCGGAAGAGCGCGCCGTCATCGACACGCACACGCTCGAGGGCGAGCGCCTGCTGCGGCGGGTCGGCGGGCTGCTCGCCGATATCGGCGGCCTCGTGCGGTCGTGCCACGAGCACTATGACGGCCGCGGGTATCCCGATCGACTCGCGCGTGAGGACATTCCGCTGATCGCGCGCATCGTCTCGTGCTGCGACGCGTACCACGCCATCACGAGCGACCGGCCGTACCGTCGTGCGCGGACGAGCGCAGAGGCCGTCGACGAGCTGCTCGCCCACCGCGGGACGCAGTTCGATCCGGCCGTCGTCGACGCGCTCGTCGCGGTCGTCCGCGAGCGGAGGCCGCGCCTTCATCGCACCGCGTCCGCCGACACCGAGCTCCTGACGTGCAGGGAGTGCGGCGGCGAGACGCTCCTCGCGACTCCCACGAGCGAGGGACAGGGAGTCTGCCTCCGCTGCGGCCTCGTGCCCGTTCACGTCGCGGCTTGACGATCACACCTGGGCGGCCGCCGCTTCCCAGCGCGCGAAGAGCCGCTCGACCTCCGGTCGAGTCGAGGCGTGCGCGAGCACGTAGAGCCGGTCGCCGGCCTCCACGATCGTCCGGCCGCGCGGGGGAAGCGCCTCGCCGCCGCGGACGATCACCGCGACGAGCGCCTCGCGGGGGAGCCCGAGCTCGCGGACGGGCAGGCCGACGATCGCGTCGGTCGGCTCCACCTCGTGCTCGAGCAGGTCGAGCGACGCCGAGACGGGCGGCTCGAGCGGCGCCTCGACGACCGGCCGGTGCCGTGCGACGAGCCCGAGGCGCCGCGCGAGCGGCTCGATCGTCGGGCCCTGGACGACCGCCGACACGAGCACCACGAAGAAGACAGCGTTGAAGATCGTGTCGCTCGCCGCGATCCCCTCCGAGAGCGCGATCGTCGCCAGCACGATCGGCACCGCCCCGCGTAGACCGGCCCACGAGAGGAAGACGCGTTCCCGCTGCGAGAACCCGAGACCCAGCGTCGACAGCCAGACCGCGACCGGCCGGGCGACGACGAGCAGAACACCGGCGAGCGCGAGCGCCGGCAGCGCGACCCCGCCGAGCTCGGACGGGAACACGAGCAGGCCGAGCACGAGGAACAAGCCGACCTGCGCGACGAACGCAAGCCCCTGGTGGAACGCGACCATGCCGCGCCTGAACGGCGTCCAGACGTTCCCGAGCCGCAGCCCGACGAGGTAGACGGCGAGGAAGCCGCTGCCGCCGACTACGTCTGCCGCGCCGTACGACGTCGCGGCCACGCCGATCGACGCGACGGGGACGAACGGCGCGAGCGAAGCAGGAATCCGCTGCGCTCCCCACCCGGCGGCGAGGGCGAGTGCGAGGCCGATCACGAGGCCGACGCCGAGCTGCTGCACGACGGTCACGGCGACGTCGGCCGCGCCGTTCGACGGGTGCTTGATCCACTCGACGAACCCGAGCGTCAGCGCGACCGCCATCGGATCGTTGAGACCCGACTCGGCCTCGAGCAGGCGTGCCAGGCGCCGCCGCAGCGGCGTGAACCGCAGCGTCGCGAAGACCGCTGCCGCGTCCGTCGAGGCGACGACCGCGCCGAGCAGGAACGCGGAGCGGCCCGTCAGGTCGAAGAGCCAGTACGCTGCGACGCCCGTGAGGCCGGCCGTGACCGCGATTCCGATCGTCGCGAGCAGCGCGGCGGGCACGATCACGGGCCGGATGCCGCGCCACGGCGTCGTCAGCCCGCCCTCGTAGAGGATCGCGACGAGCCCGGCCGTTCCGATCGAGCGGGCGAGGTCGGCATCGTCGAACGGGATCCCGCCTGGACCTTCCGACCCGAGGGCCATCCCGAGCCCGAGGAACGCGACGAGGACGGGCAGACCGAGGCGGCCCGCCGCGAATGCCGCCGCCACGGCGCCGAGGAGCACGGCGCCGGTGATGATCAGCAACGTCCCGTCTGAGATGAGCGACCTCCGGCGGTGGCGGATGCAGCATGGCCATTCTTCACGAACGGCGGGCGTAGTCTTGGCGCATGGGTCTGATCGCATTCGCCGTCGCCGCCGCACGGCGCCTTTCCGAGCTGCGCAAACACGAGCGTGACCCGGGCGCGGCCGTGCGCGAACGCGCGAAGCGCCGGCATGCGGACGAGGCGAAGGCGCGCGAGCGCCGCCGCAAGCCGAGCTGATCAGCGCCGGGGGCTGAGCCTGGCCTCGGCGTCGGCGAGCTTCGTCGCCGCCGCGTCCGCTTCCTCGCGCTTCTCCTGTGCGCGCTCGCGCGCGCGCTCCGCGTCGCGCTCGGCGCGGGCGGCCTCGGTCTCGGCCTCGCGCGCCTCGGCGGCCAGCCGTCTTGCCTCCGCGCGCAGCCCCTTCACACGCTCGCGCGCCGCCTTCAGCTCGTCCGTACGCGGACGCGCCGCGGCCGGCGTCACCGACGTGAGCGTTCCGAACCCGACGCTCTTCAGCTCCTCGTCGAAGCGCCCGCGCGCGAGCAGCTCGCGTCCCTGCTCGTCGACCGCGGCCGCGCGCAGCGTTTGCGAGACGCGGTCGAGCGTCGCCGGAGACGCGGTGTGGCCGGCATCCTCGAGCACGTCGCGAGCCGCGGCAACGAGGTCGCGTACCGCGTCGCGCTCGGCGCGCGCCGCCGCGTTCACGTCCGACGCGGCGGCCCTTCCGCGCATTGCCTGCTCCTGCGCGGCGCGGAGGCGCTCGCCGGCGCGGAGCAGTGCCTCCACCCGCTTCGAGTCGCGCCGCGCGAGCTGGTTCACGGCCCAGGCGACGACCGACGGCTTGCGCAGGCTCCGCACCTGCTCGGCCTGCTCCGCCTGGTGGGCCTTCTTCAGTCGCCCCGCGAGGTCGTTCCGGGCGCGCGTCCACTCCTCGAGCGGAAGGCCGTAGAGCTCGTCGAGCTCACGATCGAGATGCGGGACGGACGCGAGCGGCGGCATTAGATGTGACCTAAGCTCCGGTGCGTGCGACGGCCTGCCCGGCGGCCGCGGCGAGCGACGCCGCGTGCCGCACGCGGGCGTCCTCGGTCGTCGCGCCGAGGTTGACCGCGACGAGGTGCGCGCAGACCCGCGCGGCGGCCCCGGCGAGCATGGCAGCGCCAGCGGCGTCGGGCTGGAGCTCCGGCTTGCCGCGGTGCGCGAGGTCGGCCGCGAGCTCGGCCACGTCCGCGCACGACTCGGCGATCCGGAGCGGCACGTCGGCGGCCGCGGCGAGGGAGCGGCCGAGCTGCCAGTCGCGGCGGTCGGGATCCGGATCGCGCGGCTCGTCGAGATCGCGGAGCGCCCGTACGAACGCCTCGGCGTCCTCGCGGGCGAGCGTCGTCAGCCGCTGCCGCAGGTGTTCCGCCTGCGCCGCCGCGCCGTCGTCGTGCGCGTATCGAGCCACCTTCGTGCACAGCACGGCGGCCATCGCGCCGACGAGGGCCGCGGTCGAGCCGCCGCCCGGCGCCGGCTCGCGCGAGCCGATGCTGTCGAGGACCGGGTCCAGGGTCGCGAAGACGTCCACGAGCCCGGGATGGTGGCACATCCCGGGCTCGCGGTGGCGATGCCTACTCCTGAGCGAACCGCTCGCGGAGTGCTTCGAGAATCGGCCGGGAGGGCTCGAAGCCCTCCTCGGCCAGCGCTGATTCGAGATCGGCGACGAGCCGGGCACGGAACGCCGCGTCAGCCTCAGCCCGAGCAACGATGTCGTCGAGCTCCCTCCGGGCGAGCGGCAGTTCCTGTGCAGCTTTGACCCAGCCTTCAGGAGCCAGGGGAAGAGCCCTGATCAACTGTGTCAACCGCTCGATGTTGTACGCGTTCACTCGAATCACCCAGTCACAGGACGGGCGATGGGGAGGGTTTCTTCCATCATCGATTTCAACTTGTCGAGGCAGCGCGAGATCCGGCTCGCAATCGTGCCTCCGGGCAGCCCGAGCGCGTCGCCGATCACGCGGTAGCTCTCGTCCCGCGCGAAGAACCGGTCGAGGATCTCGCGGCAGTTCTCGGGGAGCGCGGCCATCGCCTCGTGGACCACGAGCGCCTCGTCCAGGGTCGCGAGCGTCTCGTCGACGCCCTCCGGCTCGACGTCCTCGGTCACCTGCACCCGCGAGCCGCTGCGGAGCTTGTCGATGCACGTGCGCCGCGTCAGCTGGCCGATCCACGGCCGGATTGCGTCGTCGTCGCGGAGCCGGTGCAGATGCTCGAACACCTTGGCGAACACCTCCTGGAAGACGTCCTCGGCGTCGTGCTCGGGCAGCCGGAACGCCTGCACGGAGATCGCGTAGACGTAGCGGGAGAAGCGCTCGACGAGCTCGTTCCACGCCGCCTGGTCGCCGGCGCGGCAACGCGCGACGAGCTGTGCGTCGGAAAG
>DASXTR010000100.1:0-18202 GCA_036505325.1 Gaiellaceae bacterium | reverse complement strand
TCGGCAGCTGGACGCGGTACCACGTCGGCGTGCAGTCGGGCCTGACGACCGCGCCGAGGACGCCGAACACCGTCGGGTAGTCGTTGACGTTGATCTTGCCGAACCGCGCGATCAGCGTGCGTGCCGGCAGGCGGTAGGCGGACGCCTTCCGCTTGACGACGGCGGCGTACGCGAGCCGCGGCGACCGGAGTGGGAGCATCGCCCCGGCGCGGCACTTCTCGGCCTCGGCCGCGAGGACGCCCTTCACGTCCGTCCCACGGTGGGAAGAGCCGCAGCCGGCCGCGGCCAGGGCGACGAGCGCGAGTATGGAGACGCGGCGCACGGAAACAGTGTTCCCATGATCCGCCTGTTTCATGACATCGCCCGGCGCTTCCGGCGGCGGCAGCTCCTGATCTGGACGACCTCGCTGGCCTACAACGCGCTCTCGGCCGTGCCGGCGCTGATCCTCCTGCTGCTGGCGCTGGCCGGATTCTTCGACCTCAAATCGGTGTGGAAGGACCATCATGGGCCGGACGTCGACCGGCACGTCACGCCCGAGAGATCGAGGCCCAAGGCGCGGCGGGCGTCCCGGTGTTCCTCGCCCGCTGGCTGACCGCGGCAGCGCCCATGTGGGCGGTGCTCGCGATCGTGATCCGCACCGCGTCCGCCGCACAGCCGCGCGCGAAGTGGGTCAGCATCGGCGCGGCGCTCGCGATCGGCTACATCTAGCCGCCAGGTCGGGCCCTAAAGAGAATCGGCAGCTCATGCGCCATATGAGCGTGACGGACAATGTGGCGGCGGGTCGACAGCCGGCGAGCCTGGCGGAGATCGAGATGATCTATCGCAAGCGGCTCAGTGATTTCCGGCGAGTGGCACGGGCTGCTCTTGGAAGCACGGAGGCCGCGCGAGACGCGGTGCAGGACGGCTTCGTTCGAGCCATCCGCGACCGAGCTGCCTACCGCGGCGAAGGCCCGCTCGAAGCCTGGGTCTGGCGCTGCGTGATGAATGCCGTGCGGACATCGGAGCGAAAGACGCCTCGCCGTGACGGGGCGACTCAGCAGCAGTTCCTCGATTCGCCGGCGCATCCGGAGCCTGCAGCGCCCGACGACGAGGTCCGCGCCATGATCAATCGGCTTCCCGAGCGACAGCGTTTCGCGCTCTTCCTGCGCTACTACGCCGACCTCGATTACGCAGGAATCGCAGAGGCGCTCGAGATCAGCGCCGGCACCGTCGCTGCCTCGCTACACGCCGCACACCAGTCGCTACGGCAAGCGTTGGCGGAGGCTTCGCCATGATCGATACAGACGAACGGGTGCGCGAGCTCCTCGAGAGGTTCGAGCCTCGCCCGATCGAGCCGCCCGAGTGGGAGGACGTGATCGCTCGGCTGGAGCGATCGGATGCGCTCGAGGGGCCGCAGCCTGTGGAGGTTGGCCACACCGCGCCCAGACGTTTCCGGCGAGCCCGGATCCGGCGGTCCGCGCTTGTCGCCGCGCTTGTCACGGTGGCGGTCGCCGTGGTGTTGACGGTGACCGCCCCCTGGCGTGGCGGGCCAACGATCCTCGAGCGAGCGCGCGCCGCGATCCGCAGCCCGTCGGCGACCGAGGTTCTCTACATGGCCTATCGCGACCGGACTGAGAGTTGCTGTCGTTTTCTGGGGCAACTGGACGTCCGCGTGTGGGTGTACGGGTCGGCGCCGCGCCACTTCCGTGGCGTCTTGCCTGGCGTGGAACCACCGTTCAACGAGTTCGGCGGCACTCTCGGCTCACGATCGGTGCTGACCCTCTTCAGATACGACAGTCGAACGAACACGCTCGACCGGCTCAATCTTGCCTCCCACTATTCGACTGGAGACTTCGACCCCGTGGCAATCGTTCGCGAGGCGATGGCCGCTGGAAGGGCTCAGGTCGCGGGCACTGCGCTAATCGGGGAGAAGCGGGTGCTCAGGATCAACTTGACCGCCCGCGACCGAAAGGGTGTGCTCGGTCGAGTCGTCTACTACGTCGACCCGAAGACGTACCGGCCGATCCAAATCGAGTACCCCCACGTCCTCGAGCTCCGCTTCCCGTTCGAGCCGGTCTTCGGGAACGGCATCTACAAAGAGAGAATTCGCTTCTCCGCGTTCAAGTACCTTCCCGCGACCCGCACGAACATCGAACTCGCCGACATCCGGGCAACGCACCCGGACGCGAAAGTGAGCCGGCGTCCGGTGGGTCGAGGCTAAAGCGCAGGCCACTTCGGGCGAAACGCTATCGGCCGCGGACGAGGACCGGACGCGCTGGATCGGTGTTGTCGACGACGATGTCGGCGCGTTCCTGCGGCCTCGCCTCGGCGAGGTAGCGCCGCTGGCCGGGCGCGTACCGGACGCGGTACCGCTCGCGCGCTGCGCCGCCGTCGCGCGCGAGCGCACGCGCGACGGCGGTGTCGAGATCCGCGGCCACGAAGATCGTCGCGTCCCAGCACGCCTCCAGCTCCGGCCGGTGCAGGAAGATCCCGTCACAGAGCAGGACGGCGTCGGACGGCGCGGTGAGCCATTCCTCCGGCAGCGGCTCGTCGCGCGCGAGGTCGAAGACGGCGGGGCGATAGCGGCGGTCGCCGCCCGGCCCGAGCGGCTCGAGGAGCACCGCCCGCAGTGCGTCGTAGTCGAACGAGGATGCGTAGTACTCCTCCGCGGTGTGCCCGCGCTCCGCGCGAGGCCGATGGAAGCCGTCGACCGACGCGCGGATCACGGGATGGCCGTGGCGCTCGACGAACGGCGCCAGCTCGTCCGCCAGCGTCGTCTTCCCGGCGCCGTCGACGCCGTCGATCGCGACACGTACTGGATGCGGCCGCTCTGCCCGCGCGATCGCAGCCGCGACCCGCTGGAGCACCTCCGCCCGCGCCTCTACGCTCACGACGTGATCGTCGCGCATCTCGATCTCGACGCGTTCTTCGCAGCGGTCGAGGAGCTGGAGAACCCCGAGCTGCGGAAGGTGCCCCTGATCGTCGGAGGCGATCCGCACGGGCGCGGGGTCGTGGCGACCGCGAACTACGTCGCGCGGCGCTTCGGGATCGGCTCCGCGATGGCGTGCGCCGAGGCGCTGCGGCGCTGCCCTCACGCGACGTTCGTGCGGCCGCGGCACTCGCTCTACAAGGAGTACTCGCGCGAGGTCTGGTCGATCGTGCGCGAGATCGTCCCGACGATCGAGCAGGCTGGGATCGACGAGGGCTATCTCGACCTCGGCGAGGTCGCGCCCTCGTTCGACGACGCCCGGGCGCTCGCGGAAGCGGTCCAGGCGGTCGTGCGGGCGCGGACGCGGCTGACGTGCTCGCTCGGCGTCGCGACCTCGAAGGTCGTCGCCAAGATCGCCTCGGACCGGCGCAAGCCCGCCGGCCTGACGGTCGTGCGGCCGGGAAGCGAGGCGCGCTTCCTCGCGCCGCTCCCGATCCGGATCCTGCCCGGAGTCGGGCCGCGCGCCGAGGAGCGGCTCGTCGCCGCCGGGATCGAGACGATCGGCGACCTCGCGGCGCTCGCGGACGACGATCCGCTGATCCGCGGCAAGGTCGGAGCGCTCCTGCGGGATCGTGCGCGCGGGATCGACCCGCGCGCGCTCGAGGTGTCGATCGACCGCATCTCGATCTCGAACGAGGAGACGTTTCCGCAGGACGTCGGCGATCCCGAGCGGCTCCACGACGAGCTGCGGCGGATGGCCGGGCGCCTCGCGGAGCACCTGCGCGGCCGCGGACAGACCGCGCGCACGGTGACGACGAAGCTCCGCTACCCGGACTTCTCGATCCGGACGCGGTCGACATCGCTGCCCGTCGGGATCGACGACGGCGAGCGGATCGGCGACCTCGCGTGCGCGCTCCTCGACCGCGCGCTGGAAGATCGGCCGGGGCCGCTCCGTCTGGTGGGCGTGGGAGTCTCCGGTCTCGCCGAGCACGCCCAACTTTCGCTGGTCGAAGGAGTCTGAACCGATGCAGGAAATTCACCCTTTCGAAGCACGTTCCGGCGGCCGATAGGCCTACCCTGAGAGCGATGGAGAACAAGCAGCCGATCCACATCCACGAGCACGTCGCCAAGGTGCACGTGCTGCTGCAGAAAGCCGGCGTCCCGTACGAGGTGGAGCAGAAGGTGTGTGCCGACTGCGCCCGCGTCCTCGACGAGACGACCGTCCGGCGCGCCGCGGCCTAGTGCCGTAGCGCTGCAGGCGCCCCGGCCGGCACCGCCGGCCTGGACGGCCGTATCCCCTCGAGTTGGACGTAGTCCCCGCCGAGCGGCGGCCGCTCGTCGCGTTCGCCGCGGTTCGGCCACAGCGCGCAGGCGCGCTCGGCCTGCGCCGCGATCGTCAGCGACGGGTTGACGCCGAGGTTGGCGTTGACGGCCGAGCCGTCGACGACGTGCAGGCCCGGCGCGTCGGCCACGCGGTGGTAGCGGTCGACGACGAGGCCGACGCACGCGCCGCCGAGGATGTGGGCCGTCATCGGCGTCCCGAGGATCGCCTCGTTCACCGACGCGCCGGGGTGGCCGCCGACGAGCTCGGCCGCGATCCGGGCGGCCTCGTCGGCGACGCGGATCTTCGCCGGCGCGGTCGATTCCAGCGTCGTCAGCCTGCCGCGTCTCGTCATGCGCACGCGCAGCGCGTTCTCGCGGGTCTGCATCACGAGCAGGATCACGGTCCGCTCCGACCAGCGGCGCAGGGAGAGGGAGCGGGCGAACGCGAGCGGGTGCCGCGCCGCGGCGGCGGCCCAGCTCAGCGGCCCCGGCTCGTCGACGAGGATCGTGCCGAGCGCCCCCATCAGGTTCGAGCCGCGCCCGTAGCGCACGGGCTGGATGAAGGTGTCCTCGTCGGCGCGGATCATCGACGTGATGGCGACGCCGCGGCTGTAGTCGACCCCGGGCCGGACGCGGCTCGCCGAGGCGCCCATGATCACCTCCGAGTTCGTGCGCACGTCGTCCCCGACCCGCGGCCCGCCGAGCCCGGAGCGGAACAGGATGCGGAGCGTCCCGAGCACCCCTGCCGCCAGCACGACGTCGCGCGCCCGGAACGTCTCCCGGCGCGTGTCGAGCTCCCACCGTGCTTGTGACAAGTTGTCACAAACGCGCAGACGCCGCACCTCGGTCTCGGGGTGGATCTCGGCGCCGGCGCGCTCGGCGAGCCAGAGGTAGTTGCGGTCGAGCGAGTTCTTCGCGCCGCGGCGGCAGCCCGTCATGCAGGCGCCGCGTAGGTCGCAGCCGTGGCGCGGCGGGCCGGCGCCGCCGAAGTACGGATCGACGCCGTCGTGGCCGAAGTAGACGCCGACCGGCGTCCGCTCGAACGTCGCCTCCACGCCGAGGCGGCGCGCGACGCCGCGCATCACGTCGTCGGCGTCGGTGTTGCCCGGAAAGGCAACAACTCCGAGCATGCGTCTCGCCTGGTCGTACCAGGGGTCGAGCTCCTCGGCCCAGGCGTCGTCGCGCCAGACCTCCGCGGGAGGCTCGTAGAGGGTGTTCGCGTACACGAGCGAGCCGCCGCCGACGCCCGCGCCGGAGAGGACGAGCACGTCGCGCAGCAGCGTGATCCGCTGGATTCCGCGACAGCCGAGCCGCGGCGCCCACAGGTAGTCGCGG
This sequence comes from Gaiellaceae bacterium, assembly GCA_036505325.1. Classification (GTDB taxonomy): domain Bacteria; phylum Actinomycetota; class Thermoleophilia; order Gaiellales; family Gaiellaceae; genus PALSA-600. The sequence goes on along the minus strand of DASXTR010000100.1, from coordinate 12,636 downwards.
ACGCGCCACGACGTCTTCGGCAGCTCGTGCGGCTCGAATCTGCGGCCCGCCTCGAGGACGGCGACGCGGTAGCCCTTCTCCGCGAGCCGCAGCGCCGCGACGGCGCCGCCGAAGCCGCTTCCGACCACCACGACGTCGTACTCGCGCACGGTTCCGAGCTTAGAGGGAAGGCGCAGCCGCCTCGCGCCGTCTTGAGGTCGATCCCTACCAGGAAGGCGATCGAGGATGGAGCACCCCTCGTCGCTGCGGCCTAATGAAACGGCGCACCGCGCCTCCGGCTGGTCTCGCCGGACGTTCTCCTCGCGCGAGCTCGCGCTGAAGGTGTGCGTCGCCTCCGTGGCCGCCCTCCTCCTCGGCCGGCTCGGCCCGGTCGCGGCGGCCGGCGGCGTCGCGGTCTCGCTCGTCGTCGAGAACGCGATCGAGAGCCTCGTCCGGCGCCTGCGCAAGCGGACGCTCTGGGGAGTCGCGCTCCTCGCGCTACTGCTCGACCGCGCCGACCAGGCACTCGCCGCGGTCGGCCTGCGCGGTCGTCGCGGCACGTCGGGTCCGGGGGCGGCCGTCGTGGCAACGGTCGCCGCGGCCGCGATCGTCGTCGCCGGGTTCACCGCCCCGGAGGCCGCGCTCGGCCGCTCGCTCGTCGGCGACGGCCGTCTGACGTTCTTCGGCGGAGAGCGCCACGCGCAGCCCGTCGCTCCGATCCGGCTCCGGTTACCGGCGGACGTCGTGGCGCGGGCCCAGGGGTCGACGCGCGTGACGTACGCCGCGACCGCCGCCGGCCCCGACGGAGACGCCGTCCCCGTCCGCTGCGACCCGCCCTCCGGATCGACGTTTGCGATCGGAGTGACGACCGTGCGCTGCGCGGCGGGCTCCGCGCGCGGATCCTTCTCCGTCACGGTCCTCCAGACCAGGGGCCCGCAGCTCATTCTGCCGCCGTCGCCGACGATCGAGGCCGCCGGGCCCGACGGCGCACGCGTGACCTACGAGGTGCGGTCCTTGCACCACGCCGCCGTCTCGTGCACGCCGGCCTCGGGCACGTTGTTCGCGATCGGACGCAAGCGCGTCACGTGCACCGCCACCGCGGATGGCCTCTCGACGAGCGGCGGCTTCGAGGTGCACGTCAGGGACTCGCGGGGGCCCGTGCTCTCGGCGCCGGCGACGCTCGACGCAGCCACGACCGGCGACGAGGCAACCGTGCGATACACGGTCGGCGCCCGGGACGCGGTCGACGGCCCGGTGCCCGTCGAGTGCACGCCGCCGTCCGGAAGCCGGTTCCGCGTCGGGACCGCGTCGGTGACATGCACGGCGAGAGACGCGCAGGGAAACCGGGCGCGCCGGACCTTCGAGGTCGTCGTCGTGCGTACGGAAGACCTCCGCCCGACGCTCGTCCTCCCGTCGCCCGAGCCCGTGGAGGCGACGGGCCCGGACGGCGCCCACGTCGAGTACGCAGCGCACGCGCGCGAGGGCTCGACCTCGATCGCAGTTCGCTGCGACCGGCCGTCCGGCTCCGTCTTCGCCCTCGGGCGCACGAAGGTCGCGTGCTCGGCGACCGGCGCGCACGGGAAGACGACCCGAGGCAGCTTCGCGATCACGGTGGAGGACACCACGCCGCCCGAGCTCCGCGTCCCCGCCGATCTCGAGCGGGAGGCGACGTCGCGCGCGGGTGCCGTCGTCGACTACTCGGCGGACGCGTCCGATCGCGTCAGCGGCGCCCCCGGCGTCGACTGCAAGCCGCAGGCCGGCGCGACCTTCCCGGTCGCCACGACGACGGTGACCTGCTCGGCGAAGGACGAGGCCGGCCGCGTCGCCGTCCGGTCCTTCTCGGTGCGCGTGTTCGACGCGCCGCCGGCGCTCCGACTCCCGCGGGACGTCTCCGCGTCCGCGGCCGATGCCTCCGGCGCACGCGTGAAGTACCCGGCCGCCGCCGCAGTCGACCGCGTCGACGGGAGGTTCCGTGCCACGTGTTCGCCCGCGTCCGGCTCCCGCTTCCCGCTGAAGTCGACCGACGTGAGATGCACCGCCACGGATTCCGCAGGGAACGCCGTCGCGGGCACATTCCGCGTCACCGTCAGCGACACCACGCCACCGAGACTCACCGTGCCGCCGCGGCTGTCCGCCTCCGCCGGCATCCCGTTCGCCTTCGACAGATTCGTGGCCGCCACGGACAACGTCGACCGCACCGTCGCAGCGACCTGCACGCCGGCGTCCGGAACCGCGTTCGGGGTCGGCACGCACACCGTCCGGTGCGCCGCGACCGACGCCGCCGGCAACACGGGCAGGGCCTCGTTCACGATCGTCGCGACCGATCGCACGCCGCCGGTCCTCACCGTTCCGACCGCACCGGTCACCGCCGAGGCGGCGACGGCCCTCTCCTACAGCGGCATCGTCTCGGCCGTCGACGCGATCGACGGCACGGTGCCCATCGCTTGCAAGCCGCCGTCGGGATCCGTCGTCGCCCTCGGCACGCGGCGGGTGGTCTGCACGGCCGCGGACGTCGCCGGCAACACCGCGACGGCGGCCTTCACGCTCGTCGGTAAGGACACCACGCCGCCCGTCGTGAAGGTGCCGCGGTCGTGGAGCGGCCCCGCCGGGACGCTCGTGCCGTCCGCGGCGATCCCCGTCACCGCGGCGGACACCGTCGACGGCGCCGTCACCCCGACCTGCTCGCCCGCGAAGATCCCGCGCGGCCCGAGCACGATCACGTGCACGGCGACCGACCGCGCAGGGAATACCGGATCGGCGACGTTCGCCGCGACGGGCACCGTTCCGGGCTAGAGCAGCGCTGCGACCTCCGCGAGCGTCGGTCCCGCATCGGCTCGCACGACGAGCTCCGCGTCGCCGTCCCACGGTGTCTCGTCGCGGTTGACGACCGCGAGCTTCCCTCCGCCTGCGATCGTCTCGCCCGGCAGACCTGCGACCGGCCAGACCTCCAGCGAGGAGCCGACGGCGACCAGGAGCCCGGTGGCGCGCGCGAGCTCCGTCGCGCGATCCATGGCCTGCACAGGCAACAGCTCGCCGAACATGACGACGTCCGGCTTGAGGACCGCGCCGCACCGCTCGCACGTGGGCACCGGCAGGCGCGCGACGACCTCGTCGAACGGCACGCGTCCGCCGCACGCGAGGCACGACGACGTGCGGATCGACCCGTGCACCTCGATCACGTCGCGCGAACCCGCGCGCTCGTGCAGACGGTCGATGTTCTGCGTCACGACCGCCTGCACCCAGCCGCGCTCCTCGAGCTCCGCGAGCGCGCGGTGGGCCGCGTTCGGCAGCGCGTCGGCGAGAACGCCGAGGCGCTTCCCGTAGAAGTCCCACACCTTCGCCGGATCGCGCCGGAACGCGTCGATCGTCGCGTACTCCATCGGGTCGTACTGCGCCCAGATCCCCGTCGCGGAGCGGAAGTCCGGGATCCCCGACTCGGTCGAGACGCCTGCGCCCGTCAGCACGACGCAGGGCTGATTGGCCCTGATCAGTTCTGCAAGAGTCTCGGCCTCGTGCACGGCTTCAACTTTGCCAGCCGGATCCGCGTGCGGTTCGCCGAGACGGACGCGCAGGGCATCGCGCACAACGCGAGCTACTTCGTCTGGTTCGAGGTCGCGCGGGTCGAGTACCTCGAGGAGCATGCGCACGGCTACCAGCGCCTGCGCGACGAGGGGATCGAGGCGCTCGTGCTCGAGTCGCACGCGCGGTACATCCAGCCGGCGGTCTTCGACGACCGGCTGCTCGTCCACGCGCGCTGCCGCGACGTGAAGGGTGCGCGCTTCCGCTACGAGTACGCGGTCGAGCGCGACGGCACGGTGATCGCCGACGGCTGGACCGCGCACGCGACGGTCGACGCGAAGTCGCTGCGGCCGACGCGGATCCCGCCGTGGCTGACCGAGGCGATCGCTAGTGCGGAGGCTCCGGCGCCGTCTCGGTCGTCGTCGTCGTCTGCGTCGTCGTCGTAGCGCCCGGCTCGTTCTTCTCAGGCTTGGGCTTCTCCTTCGTGCCGACACGGACGAGCTTCGGCTCGGCGCGGTAGCTCGAGTACCAGGTGCTGTCGGAGAGCAGCTTGCCGTTCGGCGCGTAGACCAGTCGGCGCACCGACGTCGTGCGAGCGGGCTCGCCGTCGTCGTCGACGACGGTCTCGCCCTTCGGAAGGGTCGGATCATCGGTGCGCTCGACCGGCGGCGGCGAGACCTCGCGCAGCGGGGACGTCTGCGTCTCGACGCGGCGGTGCACCGGTGTCCCGTACAACGCGGCGACGAGCGACGACGAGCCGACGAAGGTGCGCAGCAGCAGCCAGCGGCCGGTGTTGTTCACGAACCTGAGGTCGATGTTCGGGTAATTGACCGTCGCGTCGCGGCCGAGCGGGTAGTGCGAGATGTAGAGCGCGTGGTTGGTGCGCGACGTGATCGGCAGACCTGCCTCGTAGGCGGCGTTGAAGATCGTGGTGGAGACCTGGCAGATGCCCCCGCCGAGGCCCGTCTGCAGCTCGCCGTTGATGATCACGGGCGCCTCGCGGAAGCCCTTCGCCGCGGTGCGCTCGCCGGTCGTCCCGTTGAACGAGAACGCCGAGCCGGGCGCGATCAGCTTGTGGTCGACGAGGTGCGCGACGAGCTGCACGTTGTGGATCCGGTTCGGATCGCCGCCGTAGACCGTCTCGTACACGCCGACCTTGCCGACGATCCCCATCGCACGCGCCTCCGCGGTGGTCAGGCTCGGCGACGAGGTCTCGACGACGAGCGCAGCCGTGCGCGCCGCCGGCCGCTCCGCAGCGGCAAGGATCGCGTTCGCCGTACGCGGCACGTCGAGGGAGATACCGGGCCGCGCAGGGACGATCCTCACCCCGTCCGCGTACACCGCGAAGTCGGCGTCGCGCGGCGCGCGGTCGACGGTGCGCGCCAGGCGTGCGAAGTACGCGTTCGCGGCAGGCCCGCGGAGCGCCAGCTCCGTGTCCCCGCCCTGCGGCAGCTGCAGCATCGTCGCAAGGCGCCAGCGCGGAAGGCGCCACCGCGTCTCGCCGAGCCTGAGGGTGACCGGCGCCGAGACGGCGCGCTGGGCGAGCCGCTGCGCCGGGCGCAGCGCCGCGACGGTGACGCGCGGCGGGTCGGTCCGCACGGGCAGGCCGACCGGCGCGCGCTCGAACGACGCGAGGGCGTGCGCGATCAGACTCGCGGCCGCCTCCTGATCGAGCACGCGCCCGACCTGGCCGGGCTGGGCGACGATCTGGAGGCCGCGGCGGACGAGGCGCGCCTCCCGGTGGCGGGTGTCGAGGCGCGCCGCGATCCGTGAGATCTCGTACGTCAGCGCCGCGTCGTAGACGCGCACGGGCGGCTCGAGGTCACCGGAGAAGAACCGCACCTCCAGCCGGCGGTAGCCGCGCACCGGGCCGAACCCGCCGCCCTGGCGCTGCGCTGCGTCGACCGCGGCCGCCCAGTCGACCTTCACGCCGAGTTGCGCCGGCCGCAGCTCCCACCGGTTCGTGCCGGAGGTGAACGTCACGGGAACGTTAGCGAGCCGCTGGGCGCGCTTCTCGAGCAACGCGCGCGCGTCTGTCGGCGAGAGCCCGCCGACGTCGATGCCGACGATCGTCGTGCCCTCGGCGAGCTTCTCCGGCGAGCCGGCGAACGCGAACCCGAGCATGAGCACGATCGCCGCGAACCCGGCCACCGCGACGGCCAGGCGAACCTGCGTCGCACGCGCGCCGGCACGCCGGCGGCGCCGGATACGGGCACGGGTCGTCGAGCCATGGGCGGCCAAAGCCGAGGCATGGTAGCCGCCGTCCTGGGTCGCCGGGTTGCGATTTCGTAACCCTCTCGCCCCACTTTCGCGACGGTGACTGCCACCGTCACGGGAGCGTCGCGCCGCTCGGTCAGAAGACGAACAGCTCGACGCCGCCGGAGACGTTGAGCTCGATCCCGGTGATGTAGCCGGCGAGATCCGAGCAGAGGAACGCGATCGCGTTCGCGATGTCCTGCGGCTCGCCCGGGCGCTTGAAGACCGTCCGCGCCGCGATGCGCTCGTTCATCGCCGGGTTGGCCATGTTGAACGCCTCCGTGCCGATGATTCCCGGAACGATCGCGTTGGCGGTGATCCCGTGGCGGCCGCCCTCCAGCGCGAGTGTCTTGGTGAGGCCGAGAAGCCCGGCCTTCGTCGTCGAGTACGAGGCCTGGCCGAAACCGCCGAGCGTTCCGGCGACCGACGCCATGTTCACGATCCGCCCCCACTTGCGTTCGACCATGTGCGGCCACACGGCCTGGGCGCAGTTGAACGCGCCGGTGAGGTTGACGCGGAGATCGCGGGCCCAGAGCTCCGGGTTCTGGTTCGCGAACTGACCGACGTGGTCGAGCGTGCCCGCGTTGTTCACGAGGATGTCGGCCGACCCCAGCTCCTCGACGGTTCGCGCGACCGCCGCAGCGACCTGGTCGCGGTCGGTCACGTCGCAGCGCACCGCGAGCGCGCGGCGACCCATGGCGCGGATCTCGTCGGCCGTCGATTCGGTGTGCACCATCCCCTGCTGCCGCGCGACCGTCGCGAGCGGGCCGTACGCGTCCGTCTCCTCCGACAGCTCCGACTCCACGAGCAGGTCGGCGATGACCACGTCCGCACCGGCGCGGGCGAGCGTGAGCGCGTCGGCGCGCCCGAGGCCGCGCGAGCCGCCGGTGACGAACGCGACGCGTCCAGAGAGGGCGATCTCGAGGCTCATGGTGCGAGCCTAATCCCTCGGCAGGAAGATCTCCTTGGCGATCACGAGCCGCTGGATCTGCGAGGTGCCCTCGTAGATCTGGAACAGCTTCGCGTCGCGCATGAGCTTCTCGACCGGATACTCCTTCATGTAGCCGTATCCGCCGTACACCTGCACCGCGTCGGTCGTGACCTTCATCGCGGTGTCAGCGGCGAAGCGCTTGGCAAACGACGACTGCAGCGTCGCGCGCTGCCCCTGATCGTGAAGCCACGCGGCCTGCCAGACGAGCAGGCGCGCGGCCTCGATCTCCGTGGCCATGTCCGCGATCAAGAAGCTGACGCCCTGGTGCATCGCGATCGGGACGTCGAACGTGACGCGCTCCTTCGCGTACGCGACGGCGAGCTCGAAGGCGGCCTGCGCCACGCCGACCGCGCCGGCGGCCGTGCCCGGGCGCGTGAAGTCGAGGGTCTTCATCGCGATCTTGAAGCCGTCGCCCTCCTCGCCGATCCGGTTCGCCGCCGGAACGACGACGTCGGTGAGCGCGAACGCCGACGTGTCGGTCGCGCGCTGCCCCATCTTGTCGAGGTGCTTCTCCATCGTCACGCCGGGCGCGTCCATCGGGACGATGAACGCCGAGATCCCGCGGTGGCCCTTGGACGGGTCGGTCTTCGCGAAGATCACGGTCCACGCCGCGTGGCCGGCGTTCGTGATGAACGTCTTCGAGCCGTTCAGGACGTACTCGTCGCCCCGCCGCTCGGCGGTCGTCTTGAGCTTCGCGACGTCCGAGCCGGCCTCCGGCTCGGAGAGGCCGAACGAACACAGGATCGGCTCCTCGAGGAGGGGCGGCAGCCACGTCGCCTTCTGCTCGTCCGAGCCGGCGATGATCACCGGGCCGGCGCCGAGCCCGTTCGCACCGATCGAGGTGGCGATGCCGGAGCAGCCCCAGTTGGTCTCTTCGCCGATCAGCATCCCCTCGAACGTCGACAGCGCGAGCCCGCCGTACTCCTCGGGGACGTGGACGTTCATGAGCCCGAGCTCGTGCGCCTTCGCGATCACGTCCGCCGGGTGCTGGGACTTCTCGTCGTACTCGGCCGCCTTCGGCCGGATCTCCTTCTCGGCGAACTCACGCGCCAGGGCGCGCAGCTCCTTCTGCTCGTCGGTGAGGGCGAAGGAGACGCCCTCGGCGGTGCGCTCAGCGGTGGCCATCGGCTCGAAGCTCCTCGACGTTGATTGATTGACTGACTAGTCAATCATAGCCGGATAAGCTCGCTCGTGTGAAGAATCTCGTCCTTCGGGAGGCCACGGAGGCCGACGGGCCGGCGCTCGAGCGCCTGGCCGCGGCGAGCGCGGACACCGGTGCGATCCGGTTCTCGCCGCGGTTCGCGCGGAACCCCGTCGAGGTCGCCCGCGTCGCGCGCCCGGGGATCCGCTGGGTGCTGGCCGAGCGCGACGGCGAGCTGGCCGGCGGCGCGCAGGTCTCGTTCGGCGACCTCGAGCTCCAGGGCGAGCTCCACCCGTACGCGCTGCTGAGCACGCTGATGGTGCATCCAAACCACCGCCGGCAGGGCGTCGCGCGCGCGCTCACGGACTGGCGGCTCGAGCAGGCCGGCGACCGCGTGATCGTCGCGCACATCCAGTCGGCGAACGAGGGATCCTTCGCGAACGCACGGCGATGGGCGACGCAGATCTTCGGCGCCGTCGCGACACCTCCAATCGGCATGCGCGCGCGCCCGCCCCGGTTGAGCGTGGAGGTGCGTGAGGCGCGAGACGGCGACTGGGCGGCCGCGGCCGACGGGCTCGCTCGTTTCGAGGCCGGATGGAACCTCCGCGTGCCGCAGACGGCGTCCGAGCTCGAGGCGTGGGCGGCGCTGGAGCCGTTCGGACTCCACGTTCGCCGCTACCTCGTTGCCGTCGACGCCGGCGAGGTGGTCGCAGGGGCGAGCCTCGCCGAGGCGGGGCGACTCTCCAGCTTCCACGTCGAGCACCTGCCGCCGGCGCTTCGGATGCTGAACCTCGCGCTCCGGATCGTCCCGCCCGACGGCGTGATTCGCCACGTCGGCGTCGCCAGGTTCTGGCACGCATCCGGTCGCGCGGACGCGGCGCGCGAGCTGTTCGAAGATGCGCGGTGGCGCTTCCACGAGGCCGGGAACGCGCTGCTGCCGTCGCTCGACCTCAACGGTCCGCTGCGGAAGGTCGTGCCGCTGAAACCGTGGACGCCGAAGGCAGTGGCGTCGGTCGCCGTCCGCAGCTCGGTGCGGCTCGACGAGAGCCGCCTGCTCGCACCCTTGCTCTAGAGGGGCGACCGTGCTGCAATCGGCGGGTGGAGACGGCCACAGCCCCTGCGCCCGGGACGCGGCCGGCGTCGTGGATCGCCGTGCCGGTCGTCGCGGGGGCGCTCGTCGCGCTCACGGTCGGGCTGATCGCCGGCCACGCGAACACATCGAATCCGAAGGGGTACTTCCACCTCTTCTTCAGCGACCCGATTCACCTCAAGGCATGGCTCGCGACCACGGCCGCGCTCGGCGCCTGCATCCAGCTCTTCCTCGCCGCGTGGATCTTCCGCAAGCTGCCGTGGCCGCGCCCGGTGTGGGTGCCCGCGACGCACCGTTGGATCGGGCGCCTGACGTTCGTCGCGACGCTACCGGTCGCCTATCACTGCGTCTTCAAGCTCGGCTACCAGTCGTACGACGACCGGGTGCTGGTGCACTCGCTGCTAGGCAGCGCATTCTTTGGCGCGTACGTCGCGAAGGTGACGATCGTGCGCCTGCACCGCTTCCCGCGCTGGGTGCTTCCGACCGCGGGAGGTCTGCTCTTCGCCGTGCTCGTCGGCGTCTGGTACACGAGCGCCTACTGGTTCTTCACCACCGTCGACAGCGGCCTCTGAGGCGAGCGGCAGGCGGACGACGAACGTCGACCCCGCGTCGGGTACCGAGAGCACCTCGATCGTCCCGCCGCTCTGGGCGACGATGCCGTAGACCGTCGAGAGCCCGAGGCCCGTCGCCTCCGTCGGATGCTTCGTCGAGAAGAACGGCTCGAAGATCTGCTCGCGCACCCCCGGCGTCATGCCGGCCCCGGTGTCGACGACCGTCAGCACGGCGTCGTCCCCGTCACGGGCGATCGCGATCGAGAGGCGCCCGCCCCCCGGCATCGCGTCGCGCGCGTTCACCGCGAGATTCATCAGCACCTGCTCGAGCTGCGACCGGTCGGCCATCACCGGCACCTCGTCGGCTCCGGGACGCACGTCGAGCACGACGTGCTCGCCGAGGACCCGCGACAGGAGACTCTCCATCTCGAGCGCGACGTCGCGCAGGTCGAGGCGCGAGACGCGCAGCATCTGCTTGCGACTGAACGCGAGCAGCTGGCGGGTGAGGTCGGACGCGCGCTCGGCCGCCTTCTTGATCTCGCCGGCCCGCTCCGCACGCTGCGGGTCGTCGGCGAGCTCGCCCAGGAGGATGTCGCTGTAGCCGATCACCGCCGTCATCAGGTTGTTGAAGTCGTGCGCGATCCCGCCGGCGAGCTTGCCGACGGCATCCATCTTCTGCGAGTGCCGAAGCTCGTCCTCGAGCTGGCGGCGCTCCGTGATGTCCTCGATCAGGCCGATTCCGAACGAGTCGTCCGCGGCTCGCGCGATGTGCGCAACGACCGGCACGAGGGTGCCGTCGCGGCGTACGTAGCGCTTCTCGATCGCGAACGAGTCGCGCAACCCGGACTCGAGCTCGGCCTGAAGTGCAGTCTCGTCCTCGACGTGCGTGACCTCCGAGAAGTGCATCTGCGCGAGCTCCTCGCCCGTGTACCCGAGCATGCGCTGGAAAGCGGGGTTCGTCTCGCTCATGATCCCGCCGTTGCCGAGCGAGATCCCGATCGGTGCGCTCTCGAAGACGAGCCGGAACTTGCGCGCGGTCGCCTCGACCTCGGCGCGCATCCGGTCGACGTCACCGGTGAGCATCGCGATCCGAGCGACCACGAGCACCGTGAGGGCAATACCGACTACCGCGAACACGTACACGTCGTCGATCGTCCCGTCGCTCTTGTACTCGCCGACCAGCGAGAGCGGGAAGGCGAGCAGCGCGAGCGCGCAGACGAGCCACCGCCTCGCCGTCACCTGCGTGCCCAGCGGCCTCGCCGGGCGGACGCGGATCATGGACGGCGCGAGCGCGGCGGCGCCGATCAGGACATACGAGAGCAGCCAACCCGCGTCGTTTGCGCCTCCGAGGACGTAGCTCCCGGAGGCCGCGGGCGTCCCGTACGCGAGGTCGCCGAGGAAGAGCGACAGCATCGACGCCAGGAGCAGGCCGACGGCCGGCCCACGCCTGCCGACGAGGACGAGCCGGGCGGTTGCGCCGACGAGGACCAGGTCCCAGACCGGGTATGTCAGGGAGACGACATGCGCGAGGACCGTGCCGTCGGCCTCGAGAAGCGGCTCGAGCGTGAACGGCCAGATCGCGAGCCCGACGGCGACGGCGATCACCGCGGCGTCGATCAGCGCGCTCAGTGACCGGCGGCGGTCGCCGCCGCGCGCGAGCCGGACGAGCGCCCACGTCAGGACCGGATACGCGCAGAGGTAGATGCCGTCGGCGACCGACGGGAACGAGGTCGACGAGCCTGCCAGGTCGTACGACGTCCAGATGACGTCTCCGGCGACGAAGAGCGCCTGTCCCGCCGCGAGCCCGACCCACGCGTGCAGGCGCTCCGGACGGTGACTGCGAACGCCGACGAGCATGACGCCGACGGCGGAGGCGCCGATCGAGTCGTAGAGGAGGATGTGGCCGAGCGCCGAGCCGCGGCCGACGGCGAAGTAGGCCGCGATCGCCGCGCAGCCGACCGCGAGGTAGAGCACCGGTCCCAGGCGCCGCATGGTCTCTGTATCGGCGGCCCGGCCGGCCCCGCGGGGGTGATCCGCGTACGCTGTTTCGGGGATGGGCAAGGTCTTCGACGAGATCGACGGGAGGCTCGCGGAGTGGATCGGCCGCCAGCGGCTGTTCTTCGTCGGCACGGCGCCGAACGACGGCGGGCGCGTGAACGTCTCGCCCAAAGGCCCGATCGAGACGCTCCGGGTGGTCGGGGCCCGCACGATCGAGTACGTCGACCACGTCGGGAGCGGCGCCGAGACGATCGCCCACCTTCACGACAACGGCCGTATCTGCGTGATGCTCTGCGCGTTCGAAGGGCCGCCGCGCATCGTCCGCCTCCAGGGCCGGGGGACGTTCCTCCCGGACGAGGATCCCGGGCGAGAGGGCCTGCGGGGCGTCGTGCGCGTGGAGGTCGAGCGCATCTCCGACTCGTGCGGCTACGGCGTGCCGCTGATGGAGTACGTCGGCGAGCGCCCGCAGCGCGACTTGTGGCTGAAGCGGAAGGGAGCCGACGGCCTCCGCGACTACGTACGCGAGAAGAACGCCGAGTCGATCGACGGTCTGCCGGCGTTAGCCCCGCGTTAGCGGCATGTCGCACCCTGTGCGTGTCACCTGAAAGAAGGCACGTGTGAGCACCACGATCCGAGCGCTCGCCGCCCTTGTAGCGGCGCTTCTGCTCTCGTTCGTGGCGGCCGTCGCAGCTCGCGCGGACGACGAGCCCGAGCCCGTTCCGGTCGCCGTCGCCGACTGCTCGCCCAGCGACGAGACAACCCTGGCTGCCGTCGAATGCGCGGGCATCGAGCCGGTCGCCGACCTCGACCCACTCGACACCGAGCCGGTGATCGCGCGCGCGGCCGCGCTCGCGAGCGAGGCGGCATCGCTCCCTGCGAACTGCCGCTACCACTCCGAGGCCGTGTTCTACGCGGCGACGGACTGGATCCGTCTCGTCAAGGCGCTGACGACGGATGCGTCACCGTGCGCCGACTTCTACGTCTCGGTCCCGCCGATCGTCGCCGACAAGACCAAGCCGCGTCCCGGCGAGGCGGCGAAGATCCGCGCCTTCGGGCCGCACACCCACCCGATGTCGGAGGTGCACTACGCGACCTGGAGCGCATGGGTCAG
>DASXTR010000099.1:0-3525 GCA_036505325.1 Gaiellaceae bacterium | reverse complement strand
ACCGTGAACTTCGGCACCTCCGCGCACGCCACCGCCATCACGAGCTTCGCCCCATCGCGCGCGATTCCGCCGGCTTCGTACTCCTTCCCGACCATGAAGCCGGTGATGTTCTGGAGGAAGACGAGCGGCACCTTCCGCTTGCACGCGAGCTCGATGAAGTGCGCGCCCTTCTGCGCCGACTCGGCGAAGAGGACGCCGTTGTTGGCGAGAATCCCGATCGGGTTGCCCTCGATGCGCGCCCAGCCGCAGACGAGCGTCTCGCCGTAGAGCGCCTTGAACTCGTCGAAACGGCTGCCGTCGACGATCCGGGCGATCACCTCCCGCGCGTCGAGTTGCGTGCGGTGATCGTCCGGAACGAGCCCGTACAGATCGGACGGGTCGGCGGCAGGCGGCTCGGGGTCTCCCAATGGAAACGCATTCGGATTCGAATGAGTACTCATTGGGAGGTTGGCGACGATCCGCCTGCAAATCGCCAATGCATGCTCGTCGGAGGTCGCGTAGTGGTCGGCGACCCCCGACTGCCGCGCGTGCACGTCCGCTCCGCCCAGCTCCTCGGCGGACACGTCCTGTCCGGTCGCGGCCTTCACGAGCGGGGGGCCGCCGATGAAGATCGTGCCGGTCCCGCGGACGATGATGGTCTCGTCGGACATGGCCGGGACGTACGCGCCGCCCGCCGTGCACGAGCCCATCACGCACGCGATCTGCGTTATGCCCGCCGCGGACATCCGCGCCTGGTTGTAGAAGATCCGGCCGAAGTGGTCGCGGTCCGGGAAGACCTCGGCCTGGAGCGGCAGGAAGGCGCCGCCCGAGTCGACGAGGTAGATGCACGGCAACCGGTTCTGCTCGGCCACCTCCTGCGCGCGCAGATGCTTCTTCACAGTGAGCGGGAAGTACGAGCCGCCCTTCACGGTCGCGTCGTTCGCGACGACCACACATTCGCGTCCCTCCACGACGCCGATACCGGTGACGATCCCCGCCGACGGCGCCGCGCCGTCGTAGACGTCCCACGCGGCGAGCGCGTTCAGCTCGAGGAACGCCGTCCCGGGATCGACGAGCCGGTCGATCCGCTCGCGCGCGAGCAGCTTTCCGCGCGCGCGGTGCCGCTCGATGGCACGGTCACCGCCTCCTCGCGCGACCTGAGCCGTCCGCTCGCGCAGCTGGGCGACGAGCTCTTCCATGCGCGCGCGCCGCCGCCCGAACTCGTCCGTCCGCTCGACCGTCGACTGGAGCAGGGCCACAGCCAACAGCCTAGAGACGGTCACGGCCGGCGTGCAGGGGTTCTATGTCGGCCGTGCTGCCGACCCACGCGGACCGTCGCGCACTGGTTCGGCACGTCGCTCGACCCCCACAACGGCGTGACTTACGGCTACAACATGGTCGGCGCCGACCCGTATCACTGCTCGGGCTCGGCCTGCTCGACCACCGTCACGGTCGACGTGGTTCCGCTGATCGTGAACGTGGGCGGGCTGACCTTTAGCCGCACGGACGTTCTGAACGCCACGCTCAACTCGCCGCAGTTCAAGAGCGGCGACTACACGACCACGTCCGCCGCGACGAACGCGACCGGCGGGAAGGGGCCCGGCGGAGCGCTCTCGGCCGGCAACACGAACGTCCAGCTCGAGGACGCGACGATGCGGTCGCAGTTCAACAAGGTGGGGGCGAGCCCGTACCACGTGATCCTCTCGCCGGTCGTCCATCCGGCGATCACGATCGACGTCCCGCAGAACCAGGGCACGGTCCTGCAGAGCGCGCGCGGCGTGATCTTCGGCGACGTCGACATCGGCTGGGCCGCCGCACGGCTCCAGAACCTCATCAACAACCTCGGCTACGTCGAACCGACCCACCTGGTGCAGCTCGTCACCGACAACGTGATGCTGTACCTGTTCAACGACCCGTTCGCCTGCTGCGTCATCGGCTTCCACGGCGCCGGCAGCGTCACGAGCCAGACGAACGGCTCCGTCCACAGCAACGGCAACGGCCGTGCAGACGTTCTCATGGGCGTCGTACGTCCGGCCGGGCCTCTTCAACCCGAACAACTGGGTCGAGCCGTGGCTGAGGCCGACCGCACCGCAGTACGGGTGCACGAACATTCTCGAGACCGGTGACCCCGTCGTCGGCATCGGCTTCTCGCAGGGGACGAACACGTTCGCACAGGGACCGGCGCCGAACGGCAAGGTCTACGCCGACGGGACGTACCACCCCGAGGACGAGGTGTTCCTGCCGTGGTTCATGCGCACGGCGCCGAACACAGTGTCGCAGCCGACGCAGAAGCCGTCGGCGAACATCGGCCGCCACACGCTGCTGGGCGACCTGAACACTTTCCCGGGGTTCCGGCAGCCGGCGACCGGCTGTTAACGGATCGTGTCGAGAGGCCCGGGCGATCGGGCCTCTCGCGCTCCCGATGGGCATCCTGTACGGCGTGCAGCGCAACCGGCTCCTCCTGCTCGCCGGCGCCGTGGCCGTCGCGGCCGCGATCGTCGCGGTGCTCGTGGTCGTCGCGGGCGGCGGCTCCGACTCCTCGTCCCAGACCACGACGACACGGGCCGCGGCGCCGGCCCGCTCGACGCTCGCGGGGATTCCGCAGAAGGGGACGACGCTCGGCAAGGCCGACGCGCCCGTGACGCTCGTCGTCTACGAAGATCCGCAGTGCCCGTACTGCGCGCAGTGGGCACTCGGGACGTTCCCGAGCGTCGTCCGCACCTACGTCGGGACCGGCCGGGTGAAGCTCGAGTACCGCGGCATCAACATCCTGGGGCCGGACTCGGAGAAGGCGCTGCGCGCCATCGCCGCGACGGCCACGCAGAACCGGCTCTGGAACATGGTCGAGGCCCTGTACCGCATGCAGGGCGCCGAGAACAGCGGCTGGGTCACCGACGACGTACTGCGCGAGGCTGCGGTCGCCGCCGGCGTCGACGCCCGCCGGATGTTCGCGGCGCGCGGCTCGGCGGCGGTCACGCGCGCGCTCACCCACGCCGGGATCGAAGCGAATGCCAACGGCGTGCAGGGGACGCCGACGTTCGTCGTCGTGCGTCCCCCGGCGCAGCCGCGGCAGCTGCAGCTGACGTCGCTCGAGCCCGCGCCGTTCTCGGCCGCGCTCGCCGCAGCGCTGCAGTGACGCTGCGTCGCGCGAGCGCCGCGCTCGCCCTCGTCGGGGCGGGGATCGCCGGCTACCTCACATACGTCCACTACGCGCACGTGCAGCCGCTGTGCACGACCGGCGGGTGCGAGAAGGTGCAGGCCTCGACGTACGCAGAGCTGCTCGGCATCCCGGTCGCGCTGCTCGGCCTCGCGGCGTACGCGACGCTGTTCGCGCTCGCGTGGATCCGGGGGGCGACGGCGGCCCTCGCCTCGACGCTCGTCGCGCTGATCGGCGTCGGCTTCAGCGGGTATCTCCTCTGGGCGCAGCTCGGGCCGATCGACGCGATCTGCCAGTGGTGCGTCGCGCAGGACGTCGTCATGGCCGCGATCGCCGTACTCTGCGTCGCGCGCCTGCTTCGCGAGCCGTGAAGGGGCGGCGCGGACTCC
>DASXTR010000098.1:0-1909 GCA_036505325.1 Gaiellaceae bacterium | reverse complement strand
CGAGGTCCGGATCGGCAACTACGTCGGCTGGGGCAACGACCTCATCCGCACGCAGCCGATGGACTGCCCGGTCGGCGGCGGCGGCTCGGCCTGCCCCGGCGGCGGGTACACCTACGGCGACTACGCGAAGATCATCGGCCGGCCGGAAGTGCACGCGGACGGCGAGATCTGGGGCGAGACGCTCTGGGATCTCCGCTCCGCCCTCGGCTCGCTGACGGCTGAGGGCCTGGTGACACGGGCGATGGAGCTCTCCCCGGCGAATCCGTCCTTCCTCGACATGCGCAACTCCATCCTCCAGGCCGACATGGTCGCGGGGGGCGCGGCGCACAACACGATCTGGTCCGTGTTCGCCAAGCGCGGCATGGGCTACTTCGCGGGCGCCGTCGACGGAGACGACGTGTCACCGGCGGAGAACTTCAGCCTGCCGCCCCCGGCCGGCACTCCGCAGGGGAGGCTGACCGGCAACGTCACCGACCAGGACACAGGCGCCGCGATCGCCGGCGCGCAGGTCGCGTTCGGCGGGCACGCGTCCGGGTTCCCCGGCGACCTCGCGGGCACGACGAACAGCAAGGGCGCGTACGAGGTGAGCGGGATCTTCTTCGGGACTTACCCGAAAGTCGTCGCCCGCTCGCCCGGCTACGACCGCGTCGTGCTGTCGAGCCTCACGATCTCGAAGCCGATGACGAAGCAGAGCTTCCAGCTCCGCCGCGACTGGGCGTCGCTCGGCGGCGGCGGGAGCGTAACCGCGTTCAACGGCCCGGACTACACCGACTTCGGGTGCGGGCCGACAGGCGCGATCGACCAGTCGCTCGGGAACGGCTGGGGCAGCGACACCGACGCGAACGCGACGGCGACCGGCAACGTGACGCCGAAGTTCGTTGTCATCAGGCTGCCGGTCGCCGTGAACGTCGTCGAGATCGCGATCGACCCGTCGAACACGTGCGGCGACGCGGGCAGCGCGGCGACGCACCACTACACGGTCGAGACGTCCCCGGACGGCAGCACGTGGACGCTGGCGAACGAGGGTCACTTCTACGCCGCGAACCGCGGGCACCTCAACACCGTCGCGCTCGCGGCGGGCTCGACCGCGAACGTGCAGTTCGTCCGCTTCACGATGATCAATCCGATGGTGCCCGAGACGGGCAACTCGTGCGACAACGCGTCGAACTGCGGCGACAACGGCGTCGCGACGCGGTGCGGTCCGAACGCGCCCAACCCGGGCAACTTCAGCGGCTGCACGTTCATGGACATGTCCGAGATCGAGGTCTACGGCCGGCCGGCGTAGCACTTCGCCTCGGATGGCGTTGGAAGGGCCGCCTCCGGGCGGCCCTTCTTCGTTCAGCCCGACCGGCTGCCGAAGTCCGCGACGACGATCGTCACGTCCTCGCCGCCGAACACGCCGGGAGCGTCGCGCGCCGCGAGCACCGCCACGCCCAGCTCCTTCCACGTCCCGAGCAGGTCGCGCCTGTGCGGCGGGCTGCGCAGCCACGACGACACGACCTGCGCCGGCGACGCGGCGCCCGGCGACCAGAAGAGGTTCTCGCCGACGCGCCAGCTGCGGTAGCCGCTCAGCCGGTAGTAGCGGCCGATGCGCTTCCAGAACGGCGTGCCGTCGGCGTCGCTGTGGGCGAAGAAGCCCCGTCCGGCCATCGCGCGCGCGTGCGCGGCGGCGGCGCGCGAGAGCTGCGCCGAGACGGCCAGCCTCGGCTTGCCGTGCGCCACCCGTGCGGCGTTCATACGGTCGACGAGCTGTTGCGCCGGGCGCGCACTCTCGGCCGTGCCTGCTGCGCGCGCTGCGACCCCGACGCACGCCGCGACTGCGACCGCCGCGAGCAGGGCGGAACGCGCGGCCGCAGGCGGTGTCCCCACAACACTCGCCACACCGTGAAAGACGCCGAGGCTCCGTCAA
>DASXTR010000097.1:0-5531 GCA_036505325.1 Gaiellaceae bacterium | reverse complement strand
CTACCGGGCCCGCCCCGGGCCTGCCCGGGGGCGTACCCCGAGATAGAGGAGAACGACCGCTACCGCGACGAAGGCCGCCGTGGTCGCCACGCCGGTTCCGGCGAGCGCCGAGCCGAGCGCCGCGACGGCCACGCCCGCGAGGATCAGCGCGTTCCCGAGCGGCCGCCGCGCGAACGTCGCGAGCGCGACGACGACGACCGCGAGCGTGCCGAGGCTGTTGCCTGCGACGGCAACGATCCGGGGAAGCGCGCCGAGGTGGTCCTGCGCGGCCGGAATCGAGTCGCCGAAGGTGCCGTGGATCGGCATCGCGATCGCCACGCCCACGGCCAGGCCCAGGTAGGCAAGCCCGACCGGGCCTGCCCAGGTCCGCCCCCACAGGAGCAGCGAGCCGACGCCGAGGAGCGGCGCGGTGAGGAGGCCGCCGCCGAGGTAGTAGACGCGGAAGGCGCGTGCGTCCCATCCGTGTGCCGCACCCCAGGCCATCGCGCCGGCGGCCGCCGCGTACGCGAGCAGGCCGCCGGCCCAGGCGACGCGCCCGCGCCGGAGCAGCGCCCCGGCGAGCCGCAGAGCGAGCAGCGCGGCGCCGAAGGACAGGAGGACCTCCACGGCTGTAGTGTCGCCTTTCGCGTGCAACGGGCCGTCGGCATCGGTGTCGTGGCAGCGCTCGTCGTCGCCGTCGCGGCCGGCGGTGCGCCCCGCCGCGACTACGCGCAGACGGCGCTGTCGGTGCTCCCGCCCGGCCAGTACGGCGGCGTCGACTTCCAGCGCTACTCCACGGACCAGATCGCGCTGTACGACTCGCTGACGCCGCTTTTCGACCGGGTGACGGCGGCCGACGTCCGCAAGTACTTCAAGCCGGAGCCGCTCTGGCGCGGCACCGAGAAGGCCGTCCGCATCGAGAAGCCCGGCCGCGGCGTCACGATTCGCCGCGACACGTGGGACGTTCCGCACGTCTTCGGCCCGAACGAGGCCGCGGTCTTCTACGGCGCCGGCTGGGCGGCCGCCGAGGACCGCGGGATCCTGATGGAGCTCGCGCGCGGCCCCGGCCGCCTCGCGTGTGTCGACGCGCCGGGGTACAACGCGTTCGCGGTCGCGCTCTCCGGCCGCACGTTCACGCCGAGCGCGCAGACCGAGGCGTTCGTCGCGAAGCAGGTCCGGTGGCTCGCCCAGGGCGGCGCCGCGGGCCGCGCGGAGCTGCGCGACCTCGACGCATACATCGCCGGCGTCAACGCGTTCCGTCACAAGACGCAGCTCCCCGTGCCGGACTGGACGCGCACGGACGTGATCGCGATGACATGCCTCCTCGGCGCCCGCTTCGGCGCGGGCGGCGGGGAGGAGGCCTCGCGCGCGCAGCTGCTCTCGGCGCTGCAGAAGCAGCTCGGGACCGCGAAGGGGCTGAGTGTCTGGAACGACCTGCGCGAGCTGCAGGACCCGGAGACGCCCACGACGCTCGCGCAGCGGTTCCCGTACGGACCGCAGGCCGCCGGCGCGCCGGGGCCGGGCAACGCCGCCCTTGACGACGGCAGCCAGACGGCGCCCGCGACGCTCGGGCTGATGTCGAACGCGATCCTCGTCTCGGCGAAGCGTTCCGCCACGGGTCGTCCGATCATGGTCGCCGGCCCGCAGCTCGGGTTCTTCTACCCGGAATTCTTCTTCGAGATCGACCTCGAGGGCGGCGGCGTGTCGGTGCGCGGCGGGTCGCTCGCGGGAATCCCGAACGTGCTCATCGGCCGCGGCCCCGATTACGGCTGGAGCTTCACGAGCTCGAACTCCGACAACATCGACACCTTCGCCGAGACGCTGTGTGGCGGCGGCGACACGCACTACCTCTGGAAGGGCGAGTGCCGTGCGATGACGCGATTCGACGCGGGCGTCGTCAAGGGCACGGGCGGCAGCACCCCGGTCGCGTTCTCCGAGACGCTGCACGGGCCGGTGATCGGCTACGGGACCGTCGGCGGCCGGCGTGTCGCGCTCGCGCAGGCGCGGACGACGCGCGGCCGCGAGCTGCTCGCCGCCCTCACGGTCTACGACCTCTCCACGGGCCGCATGCGCTCGCCGCAGCAGTTCGTTCGCTCGATCACAGCCTTCGAGATGTCGTTCAACGGCTTCTATGTCGACTCGAAGCACATTGCGTTCGCGTCCGCCGGGCGGCTGCCCGTGCGCGCGCCGGGCGTCGATCCCGGGCTGCCGACGGTCGGCACCGGCGAGTACGACTGGCGCGGCTTCCTGCCGGCGAAGGCGCACCCGAACGCGATCGACCCGCCGAGCGGTCAGATCGTCAACTGGAACAACAAGCCGGCGCCCGGCTTCGCGTCGTCGGACGAGAACTGGGCATACGGCGCGGTGCAGCGCGTGTCGCTCCTGGCGGCTCCGCTGAAGCCGAAGAACACGGTCGCGGACGTCGTCGCGGCGATGAACAAGGCGGCGACGCAGGACATCCGGGCCGTGACCGTGGTCCCGCTGCTGCCGATCCCGCCCGACGCGCGCGACGCGCGCATGATGCAGCTCCTGCAGTCGTGGCGCGATGCGGGCGCGAGCCGACTCGACCGCGACCTCGACGGCAAGATCGACGATCCGGGCGCCGCGATCCTCGACGCGCTGTGGCCGAAGCTCACGGACGCTATCCTCCGGCCGACCCTCGGCCCGGTCACCGACCGGCTCGCGCAGCTCGACCCGCCGTTCGACCTCGCGATGTTCGCCGGGTCGACGCGGTACGTCGACAAGGACCTGCGCACGATCTTCGGCAAGCCCGTGCAGGGCAAGTTCTCGACGCAGTTCTGCGGCGGCGGGGCGCCCGCGCAGTGCACGGCGGTGCTGTCGGCCGCGATCCACGCCGCGGGCGACGAGCTCCAGGCGGTGCAAGGCCCCGACCCGGCGACGTGGCGCGCGGACGCGACCGCGGAGCGGATCCACTTCGCGCCCGGGATCCTGCCCAACACGATGCGCTGGGCGAACCGCCCGACGTTCCAGCAGGTTCTCTCGTTCGACGGCCACGGCTGACGGCCAACCTTGCAGAAGCTCCGCGGCCGCTCTTCCCTTGTGACAAGTTGTCACTAAGGTCGTTCGGCCGGGCGCGGCGATAGCCTCTCCGGAGATGGAGAAGCGTTACCTCTTCACGCCCGGGCCGACGCCCGTGCCGCCCGAGGTGCTCGCCGCCGCGGCACAGCCGATCGTCCACCACCGCGGGCCGGATTTCCGTGCGGTCTACGAGCGCGTCCTCGGCCGGCTGAAGGAGGTCTTCCGCACCGAGAGCGAGGTGCTGCTGTTCGCCGCCTCCGGCACCGGCGGGTTCGAGTCGGCGGTCGCGAACCTCACGTCGCCCGGCGATCCCGTGCTCGTCGTGTCGGCTGGCGCGTTCGGCGAGCGCTGGGCCGACATGACGCGCGCCTACGGCGCCGAGGTCGACCATCTGCGCTACGAGTGGGGCGAGACGCCGTCGCCCGACGACGTGCACGAGCGGGCCGCGGGCAAGAAGTACGTGACGCTCGTGCACTCGGAGACGTCGACCGGCGTCGTCTCCGATGTGCAGGCGCTCGCGGCCGCGGCGAAGGAGGCAGGCGCGCTCGTCGTCGTCGACGCGATCTCGTCCCTCGGCGCCGTCCCGCTCGAGACCGACGCGTGGGGCCTCGACGTCGTCGTCACCGGCTCCCAGAAGGCGCTGATGACGCCGCCGGGACTGGCGCTCGTCTCCGCCTCGGATGCCGCCTACGCTGCGACGGGAAGCGCGCCCCGCTTCTACTTCGACTGGGCGAAGACCCGCAAGGCGCAGGAGGCGCTCGACGCGGCGTTCACTCCGGCCGTGTCGCTCGTCGCGGCGCTCGACGTCGCGCTCGGCATGTTGCTCCAGGAGGGCCTCGAGGGCGCGTTCGAGCGCCACGCGCGCCTTGGGCGCGCGACGCGCGAGGGCGTGAAGGCGATGGGGCTCGAGCTCTTCTCGCCCGACGAGGACCGCTCGGCGGTCGTGACGACGATCCGCTCGCCCGACGGGATCGACTCCGGGAAGCTCCTGCTCCTGCTGCGCGACAACTTCGGCGTCACCCTCGCTCCCGGCCAGGGCGAGCTGAAGGGGAAGGTCTTCCGGATCGGTCACATCGGCTGGTTCGACGTGTTCGACATCGCCTCGGCGCTGTCCGCCGTCGAGCTCGGGCTGACCGAGCTCGGCGCCGACATCGAGCGCGGCGTCGCGGCCGCGCGCGCACTCGAGGCGTACGAGCAGTACGCGCACGCGTGAGGGTCCTGGTACGAGAGGAGATCGCGCCCGCGGGCGTCGAGCTGCTGCGCTCGAAGTTCGACGTCGACGAGGACGCGGACTCGCCCCTCGAGGAGATCATCGGCCGCTACGACGCGATCGTCATCCGCTCTGCGACGAAGCTCACCGCCGAGCTGGTTGCCAAAGCAGACAACCTGAAGGTCATCGGCCGCGCCGGTGTCGGCGTCGACAACGTCGACGTCGAGGCCGCCACACGGCGCGGGATCGTCGTCGCGAACGCGCCGGAGTCGAACGTCGTCTCCGCCGCCGAGCACACGATCGGCCTCCTCGTCGCGCTCGCGCGCAACATCCCGCAGGCGCACGCGGCGCTCAAGGACGGCCGCTGGGAGCGCTCCAAGTGGGGCGGCGTCGAGCTCGCGGAGAAGACGCTGGGCGTCCTCGGGTTCGGCCGCATCGGCCAGCAGGTCGCGCGCCGGGCGCTCGGGCTCGGGATGAAGGTGGTCGCGTACGACCCGTTCGTCTCGCCCGAGCGGTTTCGCGAGCTCGGCGTCGACACGGCGACGTTCGACGACGTCCTCGCGCGGTCGGACTTCGTCACGCTGCACCTGCCGCTCACCGACGACACGCGCGGCGCGATCGGTCGCGCCGCGCTCGCCAAGCTGAAGCCCGGCGCGCGCCTGATCAACGCCGCACGCGGCGAGCTCGTCGACGAGGACGCACTGGTCGAGGCACTGCGCTCGGGCACGCTCGCGGGCGCCGCGGTCGACGTCTACTCGCAGGAGCCGTACAGCGGCCCGCTGACAGAGCTCCCGAACGTCGTCGTCACGCCACACCTCGCGGCGTCGACAGACGAGGCACAGGACCGCGCCGGCGTGATCGTCGCGCAGCAGGTCGTCGCGGCGCTCGAGGGCGGACTCGTCACGAACGCCGTGAACATTCCCTCGATCGGCGCGGACGACCTGGAGGTACTCGGCCCGTTCGTCCCGCTCGCCGCGAAGCTCGGGCGGCTTGCGGTCGAGCTCGCCGGCGACGTGCGCAAGATCTCGCTCGAGTACTACGGCGAGCTCGCGAAGTACGACACGCGGCTGCTCACGGTCGCGGCGCTGAACGGCGCGTTCCAGGGCCGCACCGACCAGCCGGTGAACTACGTCAACGCGCCGCTCGTCGCCGCCGAGCGCGGGATCGAGGTCGTGGAGGAGAAGCGGCGGTCGTCACGCGACTACACGAATCTCGTCGCGGTGGCCGCCGACGGCGCCCGCGTCGCGGGGACGACGATCGGCCGCGACCACCGTCACTTTCTCATCTCGGCACTCGGCTACGA
>DASXTR010000096.1:0-8406 GCA_036505325.1 Gaiellaceae bacterium | reverse complement strand
TCGCCCTTGTGCACCTGGTGCTCGAGCTCCTCCTCCAGCTTGTCGAAGCGGTCGGCGCGCTGCTCGATCAGCGTCACCTCGTGCCCGGCGCGGATCAGCGTGCGCGCGAGGTTCGAGCCGACCTTTCCGCCGCCTGCGATGAGCAGGTACACCTAGACGGCCGCCCTCGGAGTCGCCTCGAAAGCGCGCACCCCTTCGGTGAGAGAGGCGATCGCGGCCGAGGTCGGGGACACCGTGCGCAGGCCGCGGGACGCGTAGAACTCGGCGCGCGCCGGATCGAGCACGCGCACGATCACGCAGCGGACGTCGAACTGCTTCTGCGCCACCTGACCCACGATGATGTTCGTGTTGTCCCCGTTCGTCGAGACCACAACCGCGTCGGCGAGCTCGATCCCCGCGTCCTTCAGGAGCTGGATGTCCATGCCGTGGCCGACGAAGAACTCCCCGGTCCAGTCGTCGCCGAGGCGCCCCAGTGCTTCCTCGCGCTCGTCGATCACGACGACGTCCCACCCCGCACGCTGCAGCTCGAGCGCCACCGCGGACCCGACACGGCCGCAGCCGACCACGATGACTTTCATGACGCGCCCAGCGTAGCGCAGTACGAGCGGCTCAGGATGCCGCCAGCTCCTGGTCCATAACGGTCTGCGGGAAGGCGACGATCAGCACCTCGCAGGGCGCCTTCCGGAGCACGAAGTCGACCGTCGGGGAGAAGAACCGGGACTGGCGGCGCCACCGCGGCGAGCTTCCGAGCACGATCAGGTCGGTGTCGATTTCCCGCGCCCGCTGGACGATCGCCTCGCCGATCGCGCGCGCTCGCACGATCTCCCCGTGCACCTCCACGTCGTAGTCGGCGCCCAGGAGCTTCGCCTCGGCGAGCGATGCCTCCGCCCGCTCCTCCTGGTCGATGAGCTCCGCATCGAGCGGCTGCTCGAGCGGTACGCGGATCACGTGCAGCGCCTCGATCCTCGCGTTCTCCTGGTCGGACGCGAGCTTGATCGCCGTCGCCAGCATCTCCTCGCCGATGATGCCGAGCTTCATCGGGACGAGGATCGTGCGGAACCGCGGCAGGTCCGAGACGGGCTGCTCGTCGGGCGCCACGACGCGCTCCGTCAGCCCCTCGCCGTGTGCGCGCCGGACGACGACGTAGACGACCAGCCCGACGGCGAGCCAGATCGGGCCCGCATAGCGGGCGCCCGCGTGCGTCGCCAGCGCGACGACCCAGACGACGAACGTGAGGATCGCTCCGATGACGGCCGGCAGCGGGATCTCCGCCCGCCCCACGTTGACGTTCAGCGGAGCGCGGTAGGGCCGCGGCAGGTCCGGCTCCTTGATCCGGAGCCTGATCACCGCGAGCTGGGCGGCGGTGAACGCCAGCAGGACGCCGAACGAGAAGACGCTCGCGAGGAACGTCACGTCGTGCCGGACGAAGGCGCTGGCGATCACGATCGCGCTCGCGATCACGGCGGCGGCGACGATCGCGTACGGCGAGACGAGCGTCCGCCGGTGGAGCCGTCCGAACGCGCGCGGGATCTGCCCGTGCTCGCCGAGCGAGTACGCGAGCCGCGAGAAGCCGGAGATGGACGTCGTCACGGCGGCGATGAGGACGAGCACGCCCGACGCGCCGACGAAGAACCGAAGCACGTCGGCAACGGCCGTCGGGAGGTCGTCGCCGATTCGCGTCGCGACGCCGACGAGCGGTGCCCGCAGCCACGTCGAGCCGAGCTTCGTGTCCGGGCCGGGGAACGCGGAGACGGCGACGACGGCAACCGCGACGTAGATGGTCACGACCGTCCCGATCGCCGCGAACAGCGATCGCGGCAGGTCGACGCCCGGCCGCCGCGCCTCCTCGGCGAGGTTCGCGACCGTCTCGAGGCCCGTGTAAGCGAGCATCGCGAGCGGGATCGCGAACGCGAGGTCGTGCCAGGTCGGGGACGAGCCGAGCGAGGTCCCGTGCGTCAATGCATCCGGTGAGAACACGAAGGCGAACCCGAGCGCGACGAGCAGCAGCTGGGTGACGAGGTCGAGCGCGGGCACGACGACCCCGATCCCGTACAGCGACGGCCGCCGCACGAGCCGGATCCCCGCGACGGCGAGGATGATCCCGACGGCGGCGACGACGTCCCACGGGTTGCGGTCGAGCGCCTCGACCCGGAGCGCCCCGGCGAGGTAGTGGGGCATGAAGAGCGCCGAGAGCGCGATCACGATCAGGTAATCGAGGAAGAGCGCCCACCCGGTCATGAACCCGGCGAGGTCGTTCACCGCGCGCCGGACGAACGTCGCTGCGCCGCCCGTCTCGGGCAGGGCCGAGGTCGCCTCCGCATACGACAGCGAGACGAGCAGGAAGAGCGCGCCCGCGGCGAGCAGCACGAGCGGGGTGAAACCCAGCGCGTGCAGCGCGATGATCCCCAGCGCGAAGTAGATCGACGACGCGATCTCGCCGTAGGCGACGGAGAACAGCGACTGTGCGTCGAGCTCGCGCCTGAGGCCCGGGAGCTTCCTAGCCACGTCGCCGCAAAAGGTAGAGCCGCCCGGCCCCCGCCGCCACGAAGAGCAGCCCGAGGAGGATCCCCGTGCTGGCGATCCCGCCGCCGTGCCGCAGCGTGGTCACGATCAGGCCGATCCCGAGCGCGATCGTCGCGAGCGCGAGCAGCCGGACAAGGTCGCGATACGGCCTCACGCCACCGCCGCCGGACTGCCGGCGGCGATCATCACGCGGCACGGCGCATGCTTCAGGACGTAGTCGACGGTGTGCCCGAAGATCTGGCGGTGGCGGCCGCGGCGCGCGCCGACGACGATGATCTCGGTCTGGCGGCGCTCGGCCTCCTCGACGATCGCACGGCCCGCGTGGCGCGCGCGTACGAGGCGCTCGATGGTGCGCACGCCGTACGTCTCGCCGATCGCCCGCGCCTCGTCGAGCAGGCGGTCGGCCTCGTCCTCCTGCTCGGGCAGCGCGGCGTCGAGCCGGAGCTCCATCGGCACGACGATCACGCGCAGCGCGACGATCGTCGCGCCGCGGTCGGCCGCGAGCCGCGCCGCGAGGTCGACCGCCTCGCGCGACTCCGGGCCGGAGACGATCGGCACGAGGATCGAGCGGTACTCGAGCGCCACCGCGGCGCCGAGGATGATGGGCGCGCGCACCGTCTCGCGCAGCGGCACCCCGACGCGGCGCCGGTACAACGGGTAGACGACGAACCCGACGGCGAGCCACGCGAGACCGGCGTAGCGCGTCGGGGCGTCCTGGATGACGACGACGAGCCACGCGATCCCGGTGCCGAGGCCGCCGACGATCGCGAACACGGGCCACGTCGTCCGGCCGATCGTGATGTTCGGCCGCGCGCGAAACTGCAGCTCGGCGTCGGGCTGCCGCCGCCGGAGCTGGATCACCGCGGCGTGCGCGATCGTGAACGAGAGCATCGCGCCGAACGCGTACATGCGCCCGAGGAAGTCGACCTGGCCAGACAGGAGGAAGACCGTCGTCCCGACGCCGGCGAAGACGATCAACGCGAGCCACGGCGTCTTCAGCTTCGGGTGCAGCCGCCGGAACCTCTCCGGCAGCTGGCGGTAGCTCGCCATCGAGTAGGTGATGCGCGAGGCGCCGATCACGCCCGCGTTCGTCGCGACGAAGAGGATCGTTGCGGCGAGGATGCCGACGTAGACCTTCGCCGCGTCGAGGACGAAACCGTGCAGGTCGAGGTTCTCGACGAGCCCGAGCACCGGATCGTTCTTGAACCCTCCGGGCGGGTTCTCGCCGAGCGGCGTCAGGTACTCCCCGGCCTTCCGCGTCACCGGCATCGCGGACAGCGCGATGAACGGCAGCGTGAAGTAGATCGCGAACACCGCGATCGCGACCCACGAGATCGCACGCGGGATCGAGCGCACCGGGTCGCGCGCCTCCTCCGCGAGGTTCGAGACGGTCTCGATCCCCGTGTACGCGATCATCCCGACCGGGATCGCGAGCAGGAACGCGCTCCAGGACGGCGCAACGCCCCAGTGCACGTTGTCGACCAGCACGTCGGCGTGGAAGATCAGGACGAACCCGAGCAGCACGAGCAGCAGCTGCGTCGCGAAGTCGATCACCGCCAGGAAGATGTTGAGCTTCGCGGCCTCCTGGATCCCGACGATGTTGAGCAGGACGAGGACCCACGTGAGCGCGATCCCGATGATGATGTCCCATGGGTTCGTCCGCATCGGCTCCCAGAAGATCGAGAGGTAGTGCGGAACGAAGATCACTGAGATCGCGATCGTGATCACGTAATTGAGCATCTGCGCCCACGCAGCCCCGAACGACACGAGCTCGTTGAACGCGTGCCGCGCGAAGCTCGAGGAGCCGCCCGCCTCGGGGTACCGGACGGTCCCCTCGGCGTAGGTGGCGGCGGTGGCCGCGAAGATGATGCCGCTGATGATGAAGACGATCGGCGTCAGGCCCAGCGCGATGCCGGCGACGAGTCCGAGCGCGTAGTAGATCGAGGAGCCGACGTTTCCGTAGGCGGTGGCGAACAGCGCGGGCGCGCCGAGGACGCGCTCGAGGCCGTGAGACTGCCGCCGCCTGCGCCGGGGCACCGGCGCACTCTAGTCCGGCTAGCGGAAGAGCTGGTACGGCACGCTGGACAGGATCACGTGCGGCTCGAAGAGCAGGAGGCGCTTGATGTACAGCGGTCGCTGGTTGTGGAGGAGCCGCCGCCAACCGTGCAGGACCAGCTCCGGCATGACCACGTTCACCGCCACGGCCGGGTCGCATGTGATCCCGCGCAGGTAGCGGAGGAGCGGCTCGCCGATGTCGCGGTACGGCGCGTCGGTCACGTCGACCGGCACCGCGATGCCCGCCTCGGCCCACTCGCGCTGGAGGGCACGCGCCTCCCGCGAGTCGAACGCGAAGAAGACCGCCCGCGTGTCCTCGACGCCGAGCGAGCGGGCGTAGTTGACCGCCCGCATCGAGGCCGCGTTGACGCCCGAGACGAGCACGCGCACGACGAGCGTCTCGGGCGTCCGTCCCTCCGGCCGCCGCACCTCCGTGACGGCAGGGACGTCTGTCACGACGACGCCGGGCTCGGACAGGAGCCGGAGCTTGAGGCGGAACGACGACCGTGCGGCGGCGGCGAGGAGCGACGGCCGCCGGAACTGCTCCGGAACGACGACCGTCGCGAACTCGGCCTCGCCGCGCGGAAGCTTCCAGAGCTCTTCGAGCACCGCGTCGATCCGCCCCTCGTCGGGCTTGAGCACTTCGAGCCGCGGCGTGCCGCCGGCGAGGTCGAACCACCGCGCGTAGACCCCGGTGTCCGTGCGCCGGCCGGGAACGTGCAGCGCACGCACGCCGCCCTTCGCAACCCGACGCGCGTACCAAAGCGCCCCCTCGGCGGCGACGTCGACGGCGTCCGTGAGGATCAGCACCTCGTTGCGCGGGATTCCCGCCGCCCGCACCGCGGCCGCCCCCGCTCTCAGCCGCCGCGCGATCTTCCGGTAATGGCGCCGCACCCCGTAAAAGAGGAGGACGAGCACGGGGATCGCGACGATCACGATCCACGCCCCTTCGGCGAACTTCGTCGAGATCACGATCACCGTCACGACGCCGGTCGCGGCCGCGCCGACCGTGTTGATCGCCGCACTCCTTCGCCAGCCGCGGTCGTGCGTTCGCAGCCAGTAGCGCACCATCCCGGCCTGCGAGAGCGTGAAGGCCGTGAAGACGCCGATCACGTACAGGTGGATCAGCGAGTTGACGTCGGCGTGGTAGGCCCACAAGAGGAGCGACGCCAGCCCGGCCAACACGAGGATCCCGTTCGAGTAGACGAGCCGGTCACCGAGGTTCGTGAACTGCCGCGCGAAGAACCCGTCGTGGGCGAGCAGCGCCGCGAGCCGCGGGAAACCCTGGAAGGACGTGTTGGCGGCGAGGACGAGCACGAGCAGCGTCAGCACCTGCACGGCCCAGTACATGAAGCCGCTCCACGACGAGCTCGGAAACACGGTGCGGGCGATCTCGGAGACGACCGACGGCGTCCCGGACTCGGTCGGACGCGCGTGCACCTGCACCGCGAGCCACGAGACGCCGACGAACATCGCGATCGCGATTGCACCGAGGATCGCGAGGGTCGTCGCCGCGTTCTTCCCGTGCGGCTGCCGGAACGCGTTGACGCCGTTGGCGATCGCCTCCACGCCCGTCAACGCCGTCGAGCCGGAGGCGAACGCGCGCAGTAGCACGAACGTCGTGAGCGCTCCCGCGCCGGCCGCGAGCGGATGGGGCGCGACGGCCTCCGGGCACGATCCGACGGTGCACTTCGCGACGCCCGTGCCGACGAGCACGAAGATCGCGGTCACGAACGCGTAGGTCGGCAGGGCGAAGAGGATTCCCGCCTCGCGGACGCCGCGCAGGTTCGCGAGCGTGATGAGCGCGACGCACGCGATCGACAGCCCGACCTCGTGACCGCGCAGCCCCGCGACCGCCGACGTCAGCGCCAGCACCCCGGCGGCGACCGATACCGCGACGGTCAGGACGTAGTCGGTCAGCAGCGATGCTGCACCGACGAGGCTCGGCAGCGTCCCGAGGTTCTCCTTCGCGACGATGTACGCGCCCCCGCTCGTCTCGTACACGCGCACCGTCTGCCGGTACGAGGCGACGACGATCGCGAGCAGCGCCGCGATTCCGAGCGAGAGCGGGAAGACGACGTGTGCGGAGCCGGCCGACGCCGCAACGAGCACGACGAGCGCCGCCTCCGTGGCGTACGCGACCGAGGAGAGCGGGTCGGAGGCGAAGATCGGGAGCGCGAGCCACTTCGGGAGCAGCGTCTCCTCGAGCTGCCCGGTCGCCATCGCGCGGCCGACGACGAGCCGCTTGACGCCGGGCCGCCGTTCCCGCTCGGTTGTGGTCACGCCTCGAGCGCCCGCAGCGCCTCCTCGAGCGAGCCGTGCAGGCGGCGTTCGCGCTCTCGGGCGTAGAGCGGGCCGCTGCCGTCCGTCAGGAGCCGCTCGACGAGGAGGACCCCGCGCGGACGCACCGGCCGGCCGACGTCCTCCAGTACCGCCGCGATCCGCAGGAAGAGCTCTGCCTCCGCCCGCGCGGCGCCGCGATTGAGCGGCGAGGCACTCGGCAGGACCCGCGCCCGCGATGCCTGCAGAACGTCGAGGATCGACTCGGCGACCTCGCGCCGGTGCTCGTCAGAGCACAGCTCGTTCGTCCGCCATGCGAGCCGCGGCGACGGCAGCGTCGAGGCGATCAGCTCGGCGTCCGCGTCGCGACGGGCGGCCGCGAGGCGCCGGCGCTCCCGGAGATTGGTGAGGACCTGCACCGCCGCACGGTACGGCCGGGCGTCTCAACACCGTCTTAGGATTCCGGGGCCACGAACCGGTACCCGACGCCGGTGGCGGTGACGATGAGCCGTGGCCGCGCGGGGTCGCGCTCGACCTTGCGGCGGAGCTGCGACACGAACACGTGCAGATAGTTGGACTCGCGCTGGTAGCCGGGCCCCCACACCGCACGCAAGATCGCGGCGTGCGTCATCAACTTCCCCTCGTTCTCGGCGAGGACGCGGAGCAGGTCGAACTCGTGCGGGGTGAGGTGAACCGCTTCGCCGTCGCGGCGGACGGACCGTGACTCGCGATCGATCTCCAGCGGCCCGATCCGCAGCACCGGCTCGGCGGTCGGCCCGGCCCGCCGCAGCACCGCGCGCAGCCGGGCGAGGAGCTCGCCGAGCGCGAACGGTTTCGTCACGTAGTCGTCCGCGCCTGCGTCGAGGGCGGCGATCTTCTCGTCCTCCTCGCCGACCGCGGACACGAGGACGATCGGGACGTTGGACCGGAGGCGCACCTCACGGCAGACGTCGGTGCCCCGCCCGTCCGGGAGCAGCAGGTCGAGCACCACTGCGTCGGGCGGCGTTCGTGCGATCGCCTCGATCGCACCCGACGCCGTCTCGGTCGTGTCGACGGTGTACCCGGCGCCGCGCAGGTTCGTCGCAAGCGTGCGGAGGAACCGCGGCTCGTCGTCCACCACGAGGAGGCGGCCGCTCATCCGCGCACCGACGCCGGCACGGCCTCGGCCGGCAACGCGAGGAGGAACGACGACCCGCCGCCCGCGCGTGCCTCGACCCACAGCCTGCCGCCGTTCGCGATCGCGAATGCGCGCCCGATCGCCAGACCGAGCCCGGCTCCGCCGCTCCCCGGTCCGTGGTGGAACGGCTCGAAGATCGACTCGCGCTCGCCCACCGGGACCCCGGCGCCGCGGTCCTCGACGCGGAACACGATCTCGCCGCTGCTTGCGTCTGCGCGAAGGGTCACCGGCTCGTCCGAGAACTTGAGCGCGTTGTCGAGCAGGTTCACGAGGATGCGCTCCACCTGCGCGGCGTCGACGCGCACCGCAGGCAGGTCGCCCGGGAGGTCGACGTCGATCCGGGCGGCGCCGGGCAGCTCGTCGAGCGCCTG
>DASXTR010000095.1:0-22581 GCA_036505325.1 Gaiellaceae bacterium | reverse complement strand
TACACGGTCGTCACGCCGAGGCGCTCGTGCAGCTTCGCGAGCTCGGCGCGCATCGAGACGCGCAGCTTCGCGTCGAGGTTCGAGAGCGGCTCGTCCATGAGGAACGCCCGCGGTTCGCGCACGATCGCGCGGCCCATCGCGACGCGCTGGCGCTGGCCGCCGGACAGCGCGGACGGCTTGCGGTCGAGCAGCTCGTCGAGCCCGAGCACGCGCGCGGTCTCCTCGACGCGGCGCGTCCACTCCGCCTTCGGCATCTTGCGCAGCTTCAGGCCGTACGCGAGGTTCTGGCGCACCGTCATGTGCGGATAGAGCGCGTAGTCCTGGAACACCATCGCGATGTCGCGCTGCTGCGGCGGCTTGTCGGTGACGTCGTCGTCGCCGATCTCGAGCATGCCCTCCGTGACCTCCTCGAGCCCGGCGATCATCCGCAGCAGCGTCGACTTGCCGCAGCCGGACGGGCCGACGAGAACGACGAACTCGCCGTCGGCGATCTCGAGGTCGATCGCGTCGACGGCCCTGACGCCGTTGCCGTACACCTTCGTCACGCCGTCCAGCTTGATGCCGCTCATCGTTCGATCAGCTCCTCCGCTGCGCGCAATGCCTCTGGGATCCAGTCGCCGTGCGCGCGCATGAGCTCGTCGCAGAGCGCGTCGATCTCGTCCAGCGTCAGCGTCGCGGCCGTGTTCGGGTCGAGCATCGCGGCATGGCGGACGTGGTCGGCGCGACCCTCCAGCACCGCCCGCACGGTCAGCTCGACGACGTTCGTGAACGTCCGGTTCAGCGCGGCGAGCTGCGCCGGGTACTCCGGGACGACGACGGGATGCAATCCGCTCCGGTCGACGAGACAGGGAACCTCGACGCACGAGTCGGCGGGCAGCGCCGGCAGGACGCCGGTGTTCCGGACATTGCCGTAGATCACGCTCGGCTCGCCTGTCTCCATCGAGTTGACGATCACCGCTGCGTACTCGTTCGACCGCTTGATCGGCAGCGTCTCGCCGCGCGCGAGTTCCGCCTTCACGCGCTCGAACTCGACGAGATTCTCCTCGCTGCGGCGTATGTACTCGTCGACCGGAACGCGATAGTGCTCGATCTGGTCGTCGTGGCGCATGATCCACGGCACGTACTCGGCCGCATGCTCGCTCGACTCGGTCGGGAAGTAGCCGAGCCGCCGGTACAGCGCGACGCGAACGCGCCGCTGCAGATCCGGGTCGCCCGCGATGCGCTCGTCGAGCCTCGGGTAGAGGTCCTCGCCGTCGCGCTCGAAGCGCAGGATGAACGCCTGGTGGTTGATGCCCGCGGAAAGGAAGGTGACGTCGTCGTAGGGGACGTCGACGAGCTCCGCGAGGTCGCGTGTCGTCGCCTGGACGGAGTGGCAGAGGCCGACGACCTTCGACGTCGGCGTCCCGCCATAGACGAGCCAGCACAGCATCGCCATCGGATTCGTGTAGTTGAGGAGCCATGCGTCGGGACAGAGCTCGGCCATCTCGCGCCCGAGCGCGAGCATGTGCGGCGCCGTGCGCAGCGTGCGGAAGATCCCGCCGATGCCGAGCGTGTCGGCGATCGTCTGGCGGAGGCCGAAGCGCGTGGGGATCTCGAAGTCGCGCAGCGTCCCATCGTGGCCCGCGATCTGCACCATGTTGATCACGTAGTCGGCCCCGTCGAGCGCCCTGCGTCGTTCGGCGTGCGCGGTGATCCGAGGCGAGGCGCCGAGCTCACGCGCCGTGACGCGCGCCATGGCCTCGGCAGTCGCGAGGCGGTCGGTGTCGATGTCGTGCAGCGCGATCTCGGCGCCGCGGAGCTCCGGGTAGTCGAGGATGTCGCCGAGCAGGTTGCGCGTGAAGACGACCGAGCCGGCGCCTACGAAGACGATCTTCATCCCTTGCTCGCTCCCAGCGTCAAGCCGTTGATGAAGTGTCGCTGCAGGAGCGCGTACACGACGATCGTCGGAATCGCGACCATCAGCGACCCGGCCGCGATCAGGTTGTTGTCGACGAAGAACTGGCTCTGCAGCGCCGACAGCGCCGACGTGATCGGCTGCTTTCCACCGGACTTCATCAGCACGACCGCCCAGAGGAAGTCGTTGTAGACCCACGTGAACTGGAGCGTTGCGAGCGCGGCGAGCGCCGGCCTGCAGAGCGGCAGGATGATCCCGAAGTACTGACGCAGGACGCCCGCGCCGTCGACGCGCGCAGCCTCGCCGAGCGTCTTCGGGATCGTCTTCATGTAGTTCGCAAGGACGAACGTGCAGAAGCCGGTCTGGAACGCGACGTTGATCGCGATGATCCCGATGTACGAGTCGTAGAACAGGCCGCTGTCGGAGAGCCACGTCGGGAGCGGCATCCGCAGGTACATGTGGTAGAGCGGTGTCAAGACGACCTGCGCCGGCAGCAGGTTCGCCGCCATGAAGAAGATCAACAGCGGGACGTTGAACCAGTACGAGAAACGCGCGATCACGAACGCCACCGACGACGCCAGGAAGAGCGTCACCACGATCGCGGGGAGCGTGATGATCAACGAGTTGAAGAAGTAATGCGGCAGATCCGCATTCGTCCAGAACGTGGTGTAGTTGTGGAAGTTGAGCGTGCTCGGCCACGACACGTAGCCGTGCTCGGAGGTGTCGCTGTACGGACGGAGCGACGTATACAGGGCCCAGAGCACCGGGAGCAGCCACAGCACTGCGGTGGTGACGAGGAAGAAGTGCAGGCCGACGCGCGGCAGGCGCAGACGGCGCCGCCGGCGCGCCACGGCAACCGAACGTGCAGCCGTTGCGGTCGCGCTCGTCACGTTTCGACCTGTTTGAAGCTGTTCCAGACGAAGACGACGATCGGACCGACCGAGATGAGGAGCAGGATCACCGCGAGCGCGGACCCGTAGCCGACACGGCTCGCCTCGCCGACGATGTTGTCGTACACGAGCACCGACAGGAGCTCGAGGCCGTTGCGGCCCTTGTTGACGATGAACACGATGTCGAAGGCGCGCAGCGCCTCGATCACCGTCACCACGACGACGACGATGTTGATCGGCTTCAGCGCCGGGAAGACGACCGTCCGGAACGCGTGCCATTCGCTCGCACCGTCGATCGCGGCGGCCTCGCGCAGCGACGGGCTGACCGCCTTCAGCCCTGCGAGGTAGAGGATCATGATGTAGCCGGCGTGCCGCCACCCGACGGCGACGAGGATCGCCCACAGGTTGATCCTCGGGTCGCCGAGCCAGTCGATGAAGTGCTTGTCGCTCGACGTGTGGTGCGTGAGGCTGTTGATCAGGCCCTGGTCCGGCGCGTAGATGAGCTGCCAGATGAAGCCGATGATCACGAGCGAGAGCACGACGGGCAGGAAGAAGATGCTCTGGTAGACGCGCGTCCCGCGGATGCGCTTGTCGAGCTGGTAGGCGAGCAGGAGCCCGAACGGCGTTGCCACGAGCGCGAGGAACGCGAGCCAGTAGAGGTTGTGCCTGAAAGCCGGCCAGAACGGCGGGTAGATGTGCGTGATCTGGTCGTAGTTCTGGAGCCCGACCCACTTCGCCGAGGAGACGCCGCCGAAGCCGTCCCAGTTCGTGAACGACAGCAGCATCGACGCGACCGTCGGGAACCAGACGAGGCCGCCGACGACGATCATCGGCACGCCGACCATCAGGGTCATCGCGACCCGATCGCCGACAGACAGACGGACGGCGCGGCGTCTCCGGCGCGCGCCGCCCATCTGGGGTGCCTGTGCGATGTCGATCGCCATCGCGCTGTTCGGACCCTAACCTAACTCCCGAAGATCGCCTTCTTCTGGCGCTCGATGTTCTTCAGGAGGCTGTTGACGTCGTTCGGCGACCTGAGGAACTGCTGCAGCGACGGGATCATCACCGTGGAGGCGAAGTCCGGCCGCGTGTCGCGGTCGAGGAACTGGGAGATGTGCTTGGCCGAGGCGATCAGCTTCGCCGACTTCTTCTGCAGCGCCGTGTAGCCGCTCGTGTCGGTCTTCTTGTTCGCGCCGACGTCGTTGTGGTCGGTCTTGAGGTAGATGTTGGCGGCCTGCGCGCTGCCGAGGAACGTGAGCAGCTGCTTCGCGCCTTCGATGTTCTTCGGCTTCTTCGAGAGCATGAAGCCGTCGATCGGAGCCTCGACCGAGTCCTTGTCGTACTTCGCGGTGATTACCGGGAACGGGAAGAAGTCGAGGTCGGCATAGGCCGCCTTGTTGGTGAACTGCTGGCCGACGAAGGTGCCGAGCAGGAACATCCCGGTCTTCTTGTTCTGGAGGTCCTGGCCCGACTCTTGCCAAGTCCGGCCCAGCGCACCCGGTTGATAGTGCTGGGTGAGCTCGCGCCAGTTGTTGAAGACCGCCTTGACCTTCGAGCTGTTCCACGACTCCTTGCCGGCCATCAGGCGGATGTGGAAGTCGTAGCCGTTCGTCCGCATGTTGATGTAGTCGAACGTCCCCATCGCGGGCCAGCCGTCCTTGTCGCAGAAGCCCATCGGGACCCCGTCCGCCTTCATCTGCTTCGCGAGGGCGACGAGCTGGTCCCACGTGTTCGGGACCTTGTACCCGTGCGCCGCGAAGACGCTGCGGCGGTAGTGCACCGCCCACGGGTAGTTGTAGATCGGGACGAAGTAGTAGTGGCCGTCGAGGCCCTTCGACGCGCCGTGCATGCCCGGAGGCATCTGCGGGCCGAGCGTCTTCCAGACGTCGTCGATCGGGGTCGCGAGGCCGCGCTGGGCGAAGAACTGCATGCGGTAGCCGGCGAACCACGTGAAGACGTCGTCCGGCTGCCCCTGCAGGTAGCTGTTGATCTGCTCCTGGAACGTGTTGTGGCTGACCGTGTTGACCTTCACCGCAGTGCCGGTCTTCTTCGTGAACGCGGTGAAGATGTTCGCGAGCGCCTTCTTCGGAACCGCGTCGGATGCGTTCGAGCCGAAGGTCACCGTGCCCGCACCGAGGCGGCGCGGCGCGGCGAGCCCGTCGGCCGTCTTCAGTCCGTAGATCGTGGCGAGGCCGGCTGCACCCGAGAGGAGCAGACCGCGCCGGGTGAGCGGCGAGCTCGCGAGCTCCTCGAGGCCAGATGCGCCGGCGTCTGAGTCCGACATCGGTACCTCCTCTGGGGAGAGTTTGTTTAGAGCGAACAAATACGCACTCGATCGCTCAGGGACGAACGTGGCCTCACCCTCACATGCCACCGGCATCTCTGTCAAGAGTGGTTGCGTAACCACATTTTCGCGCCCCTAGGCGCGTGGAAGTCTGTTGAGTATTGTCTGATTCCGCATGCTGGCCACCCAACGTCAGATGTTGATCGTCGAGGAGGTGCGTCGGCGTGGCGCGGTGCGGGTGAGCGAGCTGACGGAGCTGCTCGGTGTGTCCGACATGACGATCCGCCGCGACTTCGATGTGCTGGCGGCGTCCGGGCTGCTCGAGAAGGTGCACGGCGGGGCGACGGTGCGCCGGCTTCCGAGCACCGACGAGCCGGGCTTCGAGAAGAAGTCGCATCGGCAGCTGAACGAGAAGGAGGCGATCGCGCGCGCGGCGAGCAGGCTCGTCGAGCCGGGCCAGGCGATCGCAGTCACCGCCGGCACCACGACGTGGCGCCTCGCGCACCATCTCGTCGAGGTTCCGGACCTCACCGTCGTCACGAACTCGATCCAGGTCGCGAACGTCTTGCACGGCGCGAATCGCGCGGACCGGACGGTCGTCCTGACCGGCGGCGTCCGCACGCCGTCCGACGCCCTCGTCGGGCCCGTCGCGGTGACCGCGCTCCGGTCGCTCCACGTCGATCTGCTCTTCATGGGCGTGCACGGGATGGCGACCACTCCTGGCTTCACGACGCCGAACCTGCTCGAGGCCGAGGCGAACCAGGCCCTGATCGCGTCCGCCGAGCGCGTCGTCGTCGTCGCCGACCACACGAAGTGGGGCGCGCGCGGCCTGAGCTGGATCGCGAACCTCGACCAGGCGCACGTGCTCGTTTCCGACAGCGGGCTCGCGCGCGATGCACGCACGGTGATCGCAGAGCACGTCGGCGAGCTCGTGATCGCGTCGATGCGCGGCAACGGCCGCCGGTGACGGAGGCGGTCGATACCGCGCGGGCCGATCTGCGCGTCGACCCGCGCACCGGCGAGCGCACGTACATCGTCGGCTCGCGCCAGGACCGTCCGAACCTCCCTGCGGCCGGGTGCCCGTTCTGTCCGGGCGGGCTCGAGGCGCCCGAGACGTACGACGTGCGCTGGTTCGAGAACCGGTGGCCGTCGATGCCGGACGGGCGCTGCGAGGTCGTGCTCTACACACCGCAGCACGACGCGACGTTCTGGTCGATCGGCGCCGCCGGCGCACGGAAGGTGATCGACCTCTGGGCCGAGCGCAGCGCGCTGCTCGGCGCGCGGCCGGACATCGATTACGTGCTGGTGTTCGAGAACCGCGGCGCGGATGTGGGCGCGACGATCGCGCACCCGCACGGCCAGATCTACGCGTTCGACTTCGTGCCCGACGCACCGCTGCGCGAGCTCCTGCGCGGGACGCCGTTCGACGAGCCGGGCGACCGGCTCGTCTCGACCGCACCGGGCTGGCGCGCCTGGGTGCCGGAGGCGCCGACGTTCCCGTACGCGCTGGTGCTCGTGCCGGACGACCCGGTGCCGGACCTGCCGTCGCTCGACGAGGCCGGACGCGACGGTCTCGCGACGGTGCTCGTCGACGTCCTCGAGCGGCTCGACCGGTTCTTCGACGCGACCACGCCGTACATGCTCTGGATCCACCAGCGTCCTTTCGACGGCAAGTTGTGGCCGGACGCGCGCCTCCACGTCGAGATCAGCTCGCCGTGGCGGGCACCCGGCGTCGCGCGCTACATCGCGGCCGGCGAGCTCGGATCGGGCGTCTTCTTCAACCCGGTCGCGCCGGAGGAGGCGGCGGCCGCGCTCCGGTCGATCCCGTAGGGTCGCCCGTGCGCGACCTCTCGCACCACGTGCGAGATGATCCCACGCATGGCGACCAGAATCGTCCGCGCCGTCACGCACGACGTCCGCTTCCCCACCTCGCGCACGCTCGCCGGCTCGGACGCGATGAACGTCGACCCGGACTACTCGGCGGCCTACGTCGTGCTGGAGACGGATCACCCCTCCGGTGTCGCAGGGCACGGGCTGGCGTTCACGATCGGGCGCGGCAACGAAGTCTGCGTCGCCGCGATCGATGCGCTCACGCCGCACGTCGTCGGGGCCGACGTCGAGGACGTCGTGTCCGACCTGGCCGGCTTCTGGCGCCGTCTCGTCACGGACAGCCAGCTGCGGTGGCTCGGGCCCGAGAAGGGGGTGATCCACCTCGCGACCGCCGCGCTCGTCAACGCCGTCTGGGACCTGCGCGCCAAGCTCGAAGCGAAGCCGCTCTGGAAGCTCCTCGCCGACCTGACGCCGGAGGAGCTCGTCGCGTGCGTCGACTTCAGCTACATCGGCGACGCGCTCACGCGCGAGGAGGCGCTCGAGCTCCTGCACCGAAACGCGGCGACGCGGGCGGAGCGCGAGGCGATCCTGCTACGCGAGGGGTTCCCGGCGTACACGACCTCCGCAGGTTGGCTGGGGTATCCCGAGGAGTCGCTGCCGGAGCGCGCGCGGGAGGCGCTCGCCGAGGGCTTCACGCACCTGAAGCTGAAGGTCGGAGCCGATCCGGACGGCGACCTTCGCCGCGCGCGCCTCGTGCGCGACGCGATCGGGCCGGAGCATCGCCTGTCACTCGACGCGAACCAGGCGTGGGGCGTCGACGAGGCGATCGCCGCGATGACTCCCCTCGCCGAGGTGGATCCGTGGTGGATCGAGGAGCCGACGAGCCCCGACGACGTGCTCGGCCACAAGCGCGTGCGCGAGGCGGTCGCGCCGATCGGCGTCGCGACCGGTGAGCACGTCCAGAACCGCATCGTCTTCAAGCAGCTGCTCCAGCTGGAGGCGATCGACTTCTGCCAGGTCGACTGCTGCCGCCTCGCCGGCGTGAACGAGGTGCTCGCGGTGCTCCTGCTCGCGGCGAAGTTCGGAGTCCCTGTCTGCCCGCATGCGGGCGGTGTCGGGCTGTGCGAATACGCGCAGCACGTCTCGATGTTCGATTATGTCGCCGTCGGCGCGTCGCTGGAGAACCGGGTCTGCGAGTTCGTCGATCATCTGCACGAGCACTTCGTGGATCCGGTGCGCGTCGTCGGCGGGCGCTACCTTCCGCCGAGCCGGCCCGGGTACAGCATCGAGATGCGACCCGAGTCGATCGCCGAATACTCATTCCCCGACGGCGCCGCCTGGAGGTGAGCGCGGTCGAGGGCTTCCCGCGCGAGGGCGTCCGCTTCCTCGCCGACCTGCGCGAGCACAACGACCGCGATTGGTTCGCTGCGAACCGCGACACGTACGAGAACGCGCTGCTCGAGCCCGCGCGCGACCTCGTCGAGGCTGTCGGCCCCGAGCTCGCGCGCGCGGGGATCGACGCCAACGCCGACCCGCGCGTCGGCGGCTCGATCTTCCGCATCAACCGGGACACGCGCTTCTCGAAAGACAAGCGGCCGTACAAGGACCACCTCGACCTCTGGTTCTGGCAGGGGGCCGGCCCGAGCCGCTCGCGGCCCGGGTACTTCTTCCGGCTCACGCCCGCTGCGCTCTTCCTCGGCGCCGGGATGCACGACTTCGAGCGGCCCCTGCTGGAGCGCTACCGCGCCGCCGTCGCGGACGACGAGCGCGGAGCGGCGCTCTCCCGCGCGGTCGCGCAGGTTCAGCGCGCCGGCTACGAGATCGGCGGCCGCACCTACAAGCGCCTGCCCGCGGGACTCGACGCGCCGGACGACCGCGCGCCGCTCCTCCTCCACAGCGGTCTCTACGCCGGCATCGAGCTGCCGCACCCCGACGAGCTGCACACGCCCGCGCTCGCTCGGTACTGCGTGTCGCACTTTCGGAAGCTCCGGCCGCTTCAGGATTGGCTCGTCGAGCTCGTCGACCGCTGACGCTCGCCAGCCAGGCCGACCGGTTCACCGCGGCGACATGGCCCAGCTGGGTCCACCATGGCCCACTTGGTGGGCCATGGCCCGCCCTGGGCCATGGCCCGCCCCTTGGCCATGGCCCGCCCCTTGGCCATGGCCCGCCCTGGCCCACCCTGGCCCACCCGGGGCCGCCATCGCCCGGCTAGGGCCATGGCCCATCAGTCCGCTGTGACGGTTGCGCCCTTGCCGACCACGACGATGCCGCCCGGCGAGACGACGAACCGTTCGCGGTCGCGATCGAGATCGACGCCGACCTGCGCGCCCTCCTCGACGACCACGTTCTTGTCGACGATCGCGTTCCGGACGACCGCGCGGCGGCCGACGTCGACGCCGTGCATCAGGATCGAGTCGTCGACCTCGCTGTACGAGTGCAGGTGCACGCCCGGGGACAGGACCGACCGCCGCACCGTCGCGCCCGAGACGACGACGCCGGCGCAGACCATCGAATCGAGCGCGCGTCCCATCCGACCCTCCTCCTGGAACACGAACTTCGCCGGAGGAAGCGGCTCCGGCGCGGTGAGGATCGGCCACTCGCGGTTGTACAGGTCGAAGATCGGATCGACCGAGACGAGATCCATGTGCGCGTCGTAGAACGCGTCGAGCGTGCCGACGTCGCG
Source organism: Gaiellaceae bacterium (assembly GCA_036505325.1). Lineage (GTDB taxonomy): Bacteria > Actinomycetota > Thermoleophilia > Gaiellales > Gaiellaceae > PALSA-600. The sequence goes on along the minus strand of DASXTR010000095.1, from coordinate 13,000 downwards.
CCAGTACGCATGCTCGCGCTCGCTCGCGCCCGGCACCTCGTTGCGGTCGAAGTCGTAGACCTGCGCCTCCCCGCTCGCCACCAGCGCGGGGATGAGGTTGCCGCCGATGTCGTGCTTCGACGTCTCGTCCGCCGCATCGGCGGTCACGGCCTCGATGAGGGTCTTGGTCGTGAACACGTAGTTCCCCATCGAGGCGAAGACCTGGTCGGGCGCATCCGGCAGGCCGACGGCGTCCTTCGGCTTTTCGCGGAACGCCTCGATCGCGCGGCCGTCCGGGCCCGCCTCGATCACCCCGAACTCCCCCGCCTGCTCGAGCGGCGCGCGGATCGCCGCCACCGTCACCGCCGCGCCGCCCTCGATGTGCTGCGCGACCATCTGGCGCGGGTCCATGCGGTAGATGTGGTCGGCACCGAATACGCAGATGTAGTCGGGGCGCTCGTCGTAGATCAGGTTGAGGTTCTGGTAGATCGCGTCGGCCGACCCGGCGAACCAGTGTGGCCCACGGCGCATCTGCGCCGGCACGGGAGTCACGTAATTCCCGAGCAGCGGCGAGAGCCGCCAGGTCGTCGTCACGTGCCGGTCGAGCGAGTGGCTCTTGTACTGGGTGAGGACGACGAGCTTCAAGTACCCCGCGTTGACGAGGTTCGAGAGCGCGAAGTCGATCAGCCGGTAGTTGCCACCGAACGGCACGGCCGGCTTGGCGCGGTCGGCCGTCAGCGGGGCGAGGCGTTTGCCCTCGCCGCCCGCGAGCACGATCCCGAACACGAACGGCGTTGCCACACAGCGACCCTAGATGATTGATTGACGGCAGCTATGCGGATCGGCGACGTGATGGATCGGAAGGCGGCGCGCATCTCCGTCACCGCACCCATGTCGCTCGCCGCCGAGCTGCTCGTTCTCTCGCGCGCGAGCGACCTGATGGTGGTCGATGACGACGGGCGCTACGTCGGTGTCCTCGCCGAGGGCGATCTCCTCCACGCGCTCATGCCCGACTTCGAGGGACTCATGGACTCGGGAGCCTCGCCGGCGGACGCCTTCCGGATTTCGTCGAGAGCGGGCGGGGGTACGCCGACCAGCCGATCGGCTCGAATACGCGCCTCAAAGGCGCGGGACCGCGTCGACGTACCTGACCGCGAGCGCGACCGGCGGCCGCCCCACGGCGATCGACATCGTGCGGCCCGGGCAGTTCCGCCTCCCGGAGGATCCCGCATGTCCGATCGTGATGTTCGCCGGCGGCACGGGAATTGCGCCGTTCCGTGCGTTCCTGCAGGAGCGCGCCCGAGTCGGCGCTCGCGGCGAGAACTGGCTCTTCCTCGGGATCCGCACGAGCGACGAGCTGCTCTACCGCGACGAGCTGGAGCGGCTAACGGACGACGGCCGGCTCGAGCTGCGGGTCGCCCTCTCGCGTGAGGAGCCGCGTGTGCGCGTGCCCGACGTGATGGAACGCGAGGAGAACGCAGCAGACCTCTGGCGGCTCCTCGGCGCCGGCGCGTCGGTCTACATCTGCGGCCGAGCGGCGTTCGCGCATTCGGTGACCGAGGCGCTCGTGAACATCGCGGCGCGCTTCGACGACGGCGACGCGCGCGCCTTCCTGCGCCGGCTCGTCGCTGAGCGTCGTCTCATGCAGGACGTCTTCACGACGTTCGCCGCCCACACGGCTCCCGGCGTCGCCGGGGTGGGCCTCTACGGCGCCTCCGAGCTGGTGCTGCACAACGACGACGAGCGCGGTCACTGGCTGGCGATCGACGACAACGTCTACGACGTGACCGAGTTGATGCACCTTCATCCGGGCGGGCCGGCGACGCTCGGCGAGAACGTCGGCGTCGACGCGTCGCGGGAGTGGCGCGCCGTCCTCCACCACGAAAACGCCGACGTCAGCGCGCTGCTGCCCGCGTACAAGATCGGCGCGATCCGGCGTCTCGACTTCGGGTCTCGCTGGGGAATCGCGCTCGTCCGGGGCGACGGGATCGTGTACGTGCCCCTGCGAGACCTCTTCCGCGCGTGGGTCCGCTCCCTCTATCTCGTCGTCGAGATGAAGAACGCGCTGCGCGCGCCGTTGACGGTCGGCGACGATCCCGAGGAGATCAACGCACTGAAGGTGCAGTACGCCGCGAACGCGCACGCGCGCTTCCTGGAGGCGTATCTCGACGGCGCGACCGGCGACGACCTGCACCGGCTCTTCAGCCTGACGGTCGGCCTCTGCGCGCCGGGTGAGCCCGTCGACGGGCTTCGCCGCGAGCTCGCCTCCGTGCTGGAGACGCCGGAAGCACGGCTGATGCGCGATTTCTCCGAGCGTGCGCGGCTGCTGTACCTCGAGGCGGACGAAGAGCAAGGGCGGCGCTTCTGCACACTCGTCGAGGAGCACGACCGGCGCTTCCTCGCCGAGCTGAAGCTCGCTGTCCGGGACGGCGTGCGCGTGTTCGAGGAGCTCGAGGCCACGGCGATCGACGAAGGAGCCGATCGGATCGTCGCGTCGCTGAACACCGTTCCGGGAGTTGTAAGCGCTTTCACCAAGCGCATCACCGAGGCTCAGGCGCGCGTCCCGTAGCGGTCGGCGAGCGCGATGGTCAGCCGCACCGAGCGCACGATCGCGACGTCGACGAACGCGCCCTCGACGGCGAACGCGCCTGACTCAGACTCCTCGAAGCGCGCGACGAGCTCGCGCGCGGCGGCCGCCTCGTCCTCCGTCGGCAGGTACGCCTGCTCGATCACCGGCAGCTGCGCCGGGTGGATCGCCGCACGGCCGAGGAAGCCGAGCGCGCGCCCGTGGGCGCACGACGCGGCGAGGCCCTCGAGGTCCCGCACGTCCGTGTAAACGGACTGCGGCGGCCGCGGGAGGCCCGCGGCGACTGCCGCGTTCACGATTCGCGCCCGCGCCCAATCGAGGCCCGCGTCGCCGGCGCCTGTTTCGCTGCGCAGGTCTGCCTCGCCGAGCGAGATCCCGGCGACGCGCGGATGGCGTGCGATGTCGTATGCGGCCTCGACGCCCGCGGCCGACTCGATCAGACAGTGCACGGGCAGCCCGCCGGCGATGTCGGGCGGGGACTCGACCTTCGGGAGCGTGATCGCGTCGACGCAGAGACGTGTAACCGCTTTCACGTCGTCGTGTCCCCACCGCGTAGCGAGCGGGTTCACGCGCACATGTAAGCGCTTACCCCGCGGCGTCGAGAGGAGAGACGCGAGATTCGCCCGCGCCGCCTCCTTCGCATCCGTTGCGACGGCGTCCTCGAGGTCCACGATCACCGCATGCGCAGCGGATGCAAGCGCCTTCTCGACCCGGTCGGGGCGGTCGGCCGGGACGTACAGCCACGTCAGCGGCGGCAGCTCCGTCACACCGCTCCCGCCGCGCGCAGCTCCGCGAGCCGCGACTCGTCGACGCCGAGCTCCGCGAGCACCTCGGCCGTGTCGGCGCCGTGTCCACGGCCGGCCCACCGGATCTCGCCCGGCGTCTCCGAGAACCGCGCCATCACGTTCGACATCGGGATGCCGTCGACGCGCCTGATCGCGCCGAGCGCCGCGAGCTGCGGGTCGCCGGCGAGGTCGCTCGCGTCATACACCGGCGCGACGGCCGCCTCCGCCGCCTCGAATGCCCGCACGACCTCATCGCGCGTCCGCGCTCGGACCCACGCCGCGACCGCGGCGTCGACCTCGTCGACGTGCGCCGCGCGCCCGGTGCCGGTGGCGAACCAGGGCTGCGCGACGAGGTCCTCGCGCCCGACGAGCCGCAGGACGCGCTCGGCGATGCTCGTCGCGCTCGCCGACACCGCGACCCACCGGTCGTCGGACGTGCGGTAGACGTTGCGCGGCGCGTTGTGGCTCGACCGGTTGCCGGTGCGCGGCTGCAGCTCGCCCAGCAGCTCCCATGCGGCGAGCTGCGGACCGAGCAGCGTCATCAGCGGCTCGAGCAGCGACAGGTCGACGACCTGGCCGCGCCCCGTCGTCTCGCGGGCGCGCAGCGCTGCGAGAACCATGTAAGCGGTTGCAAGGGCGGTTACACCGTCGGCGAGCGCGAGCGGCGGCAGTGTCGGCGGCCCATCCGGCTCGCCGTTCAGCGCAGCAAAGCCGCTCATCGCCTCGGCGAGCGTCCCGAATCCGGGGCGGCGCGCGTACGGACCGGTCTGCCCGAAACCGCTTACACGCGCGACCACGACGCGCGGGTTCGCACCTGCGAGCTCGACGGGCCCGAGGCCCCAGCGCTCGAGCGTCCCCGGCCGAAAGTTCTCGATCACGACGTCCGCGCGCTCGACCAGTTGCAGGAAGAGCTCCTTGCCGTCGGGATGCGACAGGCTGAGCGTGATCAGCCGCTTGTTGCGCCCGAGCGTCTTGAACCAGAGGCCGGCGGGCCCGTGCCCGCGCGCCGGATCGGGCTTCGACGGGTGCTCGATCTTGATCACGTCCGCGCCGAGGTCGCCGAGCAGCATCGCCGCGAGCGGCGCGGCGAAGAGCGTGGCCGCCTCGACGACGCGCACACCCTGCAGCGGCCCGCTCACAGGTCGACGGCGAGCCGGAAGCCGATCCACGGGGAGGCCGCGATGCCCGTGAGCAGAAGCTGAAGCGAGTACGACGGATCGCGCTCGCCGCCGTCCACGTACCAGTCCGAGCCTTCCGCCCGAAACCCAGAACCGCCCTTGAGGATCGTGAACCGCGTACGGCCGTCGCGGTGCTCGCTCTCCGTCCAGTTCCAGACCTGCGGCTCGGCGAGCTCGAGCAGACCGGCCTCGGCCGCCGCCTGCCACTCGTCCTCGGTGGGAAGGCGCGCCCCTCGCGCGCGCGCGTGCGCGCGCGCGTGAGCCAGGTCGACGCCGGTCGCCGGCCCGTCGCCGGGGAGCCCGAGCTCGGCCGCGCTCACCTCGCGGATGCCGATTGCGTACCGGCCCGCGGGGGCGGGCCGCGGCACCTCGACGAAGTCGTGCAGGCGCGGCGGCAGCGGCTTCCACTCCTCGACGTACGGCACCTCGCCGTAGATTCCGGTCTCGCGACGGCGGAAGACGGCCGTCACCGGGACGCGCGGGCCCTCCACCATCCCTTCCGGAACGCGTTCGGCGCGCGCGACCGGGGTGGGAACGCGCACGACCGCCCGCGCTGGATACGTCGTGTCGTCGTCCCCGGAGACAACAAGCTCTTCGTTCACGACGGCCGCGATCCCGCGCGGCGGGATCTCCACCTCGGCGTCCGGGCCCTGCACGCGACCCGAGAAGGAATTCGTGCTCCGGTTCACGAGCGCCCAGAGCTCCGTGTCACCGTCGCGCCAGTGCGAGCCGACCACCTCGAGGCCGTCGCTGCGCGCCGCGAGCGGCGTCCAGTCGCCGTGCGCGAGCAGGTCGCCGTGCGCGCGCTGCACCGGGAGCATCGTGCGCAGGATCGACCGGTCGCGCGCGTTCCAGCCGACCCAGGAGCCGAACACGCTCTCCCAGATCAGCATGCCCGTGCCGTTCAGCCAGCTCGAATGCAGCTCGCCGGAGTGGTCGCGGTTCCAGCGGCGCGTGTGGTGCAGCATGTGGCGCTGCTCGAACCACCTCGCGCGGATCACTCCGGGCACCTCGCTGTCGGCGAACCACTGCGCCCACGACAGGTGATGGTCGGCGACACTCGCGAGCGGGAGCGTCGACTCGCCCTCGAGCGCGACACCGGGCCGCACCTCGTCGAGCGTCGTGCGCAGCTCGAGCCGCGCCTCTTTCATCGTGTCGAGGAACACGCCGTCGGCATCCAGCCACTGCACGAGCTCGGCGACAGCGTGGGCGTCGTCGACGGGCTCGCGGCGCGTGCCGACGTCCCACGGGTTGTAGTCGACGAACACCCGCACCCCGCGCTCGTGGAAGGACGCGACGAGCTCGCGGATGCCGGGCACGTCGCTGTAGAAGTCGAACTGGTTGCGCTCGTCGATCCCGATCACCGGATACGCGTGCCAGAGCACGACCGCGTCGTAGCCGCCGAAGTCGCGCTCGCCCTCGGCGAGCACGCGGCCGGGCGTGAACCGGCTCGCGTCGAAGTCGTACAGCGTCTCGTCCCACAGCCAGAGCAGCGCGACCGCGAAGCAGCGTTGCGTCCAGGCGAACTCGGGCAGGTCGTACGCGGCGCCGTCGTGGCCCGTGCGCGCGAGCGCCTCGCCGCGCCAGCGCGCGAGCGCCTCGTGCCACGCCGGCCAGTCGCGCGGATCGTCGGGTGCGGCGAAGATCTTCGCGCCGTCGAGCGCCGCGAGGTCGGCCTCAGCGTGCAGCGGCACCTCCGTCGGGAGGTCGATCGGCCGCGGCGACCACGGATCGCGCGGTGCCTCGACGCGCAGCGTCACGCGGGTGCGGCGACGGGGACCACGTCGAGCGTGCGACGCGCGAGCTCGTCGATCGCGACCTTGTCGAATCCGGGCAGCGAGCTGTCGATGCGTCCGCGCAGCGGCTCCGTCCATCGCGGTGCGATCGGGCCGAGTGCGCCGAAGATCGACCCGACCGCGGCGCCGTTCGTGTCGGTGTCCCATCCGCCCTGGACGACGCCGCATACCGCCGAATCGAAGTCGTCGAACGCGTACATCGCGGCGGCGACGAGCGCCGTGTTGTTGATCGCGTGCACCCAGTGCAGCGAGCCGTGCCGCGCGTAGAGCTCGTCGACCACCCCCTCCCACTCCAGGCCGTCCGCGACGAGGTCGCGCGCTCCTCGAATCGCCGCCGCGAGCCGCGAGCGCCCCGGAACGACGCTCAGCCCCGTGTCGGCGGCAGCGGCAGCGGACGAGTCCACGAGCGACCAGGCGTGCGCGGCCGCCATGAACATCGCTGCGTAGATGCCGTTCGCGGTGTGGCTGACGCGCGCATCCTCCTGCGCCATCCTTGCCGCGGCGACCGGATCGCCGGGCGACGCCCAACCGTAGACGTCGACGCGCAGCCGCGCGCCGATCCACTCCCGGAACGGGTTGCGATACGTCGCCGTCTGCGGCGGAAGCAGTGCGAGCAGGAGATTCCGCATCGCGACCCGCTCGGCGGTGAAGACACGACCCGGCGGCAGGAAGTCGAGCCAGATCTTGGCGACGTCGAGGCTGGTGAACAGCGTGCCGGCCCGCTCGAGCAGCGCGACGGCGAGCATCGTGAAGTTCAGATCGTCGTCCTCCGGAACGCCGTCGATGTTCTCCGCGAGGGACGTCGGACGACTCGCGCGGTTCCACGGCCAGCGCTCGGAGACGTCGTCCGGGACGCCCCGCGCACTGAAGTAGCCCGTGAGCGGCCAGCGCCCCGAAGCTTCGAGCAGCTCGCGGATGCCCTCTCGCGGGATTCCCTCGACCGGCTTCCCGAGCACGCATCCGGCGGCGCGGCCGAGCCACGCCCCGCGGATCCGCGCCTCGAGCTCGTCGCGCGGGGGAGCGGGCCGCGCCGGAACCGCGTCCGCATCGAAGTCCTCGGGCTCGTCCTCGGCGAGGGGGCGCGGAAGCGCGGCGACCTCGTCGATCAGCTCCAGCGCGAGCGCACGCAGCTCCGGCGACGCCGGCCCGGGCGACGCACCGCGTGCGGGTGCGTCGGCGCCGCCGGCCGCGCGCCAGCGCGCCTCGATCGCGTCGACGTCCTTCCCCTCCTCCCGCGCCTGCCGGAGCTCGTGTCCGATCAGGTCCTCGTTCTGGATCCAGGTGACCCTCACACCGGGACCTCGGCCGTGAGCGCGGCCATCGCCTCGGTGCGCCGCGCCTGCCGCTCCGCGTCGCGCTCGAAGATCTCGAGCGCGACGTCCGCCATCACGCGCCCGGGCTCGGCGAGGTCGTAGCGACTCGCCTCGGAGACGGCCGCGACCCAGTCGCTGCGGAGCGCACCCGTTCCGCCGAGCGCTCCGGCGAGCGCGCCGCCCATCGACGCGATCGAGTCGGAGTCGCGTCCGTAGTTGACGCCGCCGAGCACGGTCTCGGCGAAATCGCCGCCGGTGACGACCAGGAGGCCGATCGCGATCGGCAGCTCCTCGATGCTGTGGAGCCGACTCGGGATCCGCGCGCCGAGGCTCGGCTCGGCGTAGTGATCGCCGACCGAGTCGAACGGTGCGAACGCCTGCCGCAGCGGCCCGAGCCCGCTCCGCCAGTCGTCGATCGACGCAGCGGCATCGACGACGGCGTCGATTGCGGCGTGTGTGCCGTCGTGTGCCAGCCGGAGGCAGACGTCCACGACGCTGTCGACGGTCGCGCCGGGGCGCAATGCTTCGGCAACGCCCGCGGCGAGCACCGCGGCGGCCTCCCGCCCGTAGCTCGACTGGTGCGCGCCGGAGATCTCCACCGCCTCCGCGTAGGCGCCGTCCGGGTCGCCGGCGTTCGCGAGGCCGACGGGCGCGACGTACATCGCCGCGCCGCAGTTGACGATGTTGCCCACGCCGCCCTCGCGCGGATCGGCGTGGCCGTACTTCAGCCTGGCGACGAGCCACTTCTCGGCGAGGAACAGGCGGTGGTAGAGGAGCTCCTCGCGCCCGAGCTCCGGCACCCAGACCTTGACGTCGATTAGCTGCGGGACGAGCCGGTCGGCGATGTCGAAGGCGTCGAGGTGGTCGCGCTTCGCCGCGTAGACATCGACGAGCGCGCGCGTCATCAGCGTGTCGTCGGTCACGTGCCCGTCGCCCTTGTGGAACGGCGAGAACGGCTTCTCGAGTCCCTTCGAGATGCGGATCGACGGGACGATCCCCGTGACGAAGCCGCCGAAGTGGTCAGTGATCTCGGACGCCTCCCACCCCTCGGTCGCACCGCCGAGCGCGTCGCCCACCGCCGCTCCGGCGAGGCAGCCGACCGACTGGTCGACGAGCTGGTTCCCGTTCACACGACCTCCTCGCTCGAGTCCGGCCGCGCCGGCCGGTGCAGGATCCTTGCACCGGCCGGCCGCGGCCCGTCGGCTACTGGTTGACCTGGTCCCAGCCCTTCTGCAGCGATTCGCGCAGCTCGGCCAGGCTGGTCTTGTTCTGGAAGTAGCTCTGGAGCGCCGGTGTGGCGATCTGGCTCTTCCACTTCGGGTAGTTCTGCAGCTCGAGGAGCGGGTGCGCGCGGAGCGCCGGCAGCGACGAGATCGCGACCTTCCAGCTGCCGTAGTGCTTCGTGCTCTTGACGAGCTTCTTGCCGGCCGCCGGGTTGACCGGGATCAGCCAGTCGCCCTGCGCGAGCCGCGCCATGTTCTGCGCGTCGGCGAGGAACGCGAGGAACTGCATCGCCTCCTTCTTGTGCTTGCTCTGCGCCGCGATCGAGTACGTCTGCGGGTTCGCCATCTGGTCCTGCGACGTGCCCTTCAGCAGCGGGAGCAGCGCCCAGCGGAAGCTCTTCGGCGCCTCGAGGATCATCTGCTGCGCCGAGTAGTTGCCCTGAATCGTCATCGCGTACTTCCCGGCGAAGAAGCCGGGGAGCACGCCGCCGCCGCTCAGGCCGACGCCGGCGGAGTCGATGCTCTTGTCGGTCCAGATCATGTCGTGCACGGTCTGGAGGAACTGGGCCTCGCCCTTGCCGACCTTGACCACGGTCTTGCCGCCGTCCTTGTAGAAGAACGGGCCGTTGAAGTTGAGCGCCATGCTCACGGTCGCGGAGACCGGGCTCCTCAGCCCCCAGCCGACGCCGAAGTTGCCGTTGCGCGTGAGCTTCTTCGCAGCGGCGCGGAACTCGGTCCATGTCCACGGGTTCTTGATCGTCGGGAGCTTGACGCCCGCCGCCTTGAACGCGTCCACGTTCGCGAAGACGTTGTAGGTCTGCAGGAGCGTCGGCACGGCGGTGATCTTGCCGTTGTAGGTGACGGAGTCCCACACGCGCTTCGGGATCGAGTTCTTGAGGGTCTTCGGCAGCAGCGGCTTCAGGTCGGTGAGGTAGCCCTGGCTCGTGAAGCCGGCGAGATCCGCCGCCTCGTCGTGCACGATGTCGGGCGACGTTCCACCCGCGAAGTTGGTGACCATGTAGTCGTGGACGGTGTTCGGGTCGATCTTGACCTCGTTGACCTTGATGTCCGGGTGACTCGCGTTCCACGCGTCAACGATCTTCTTCGTGGCCGCGACGGTCGTCGGCTGCCACACGTACGTCATGAAGTTGACGGTGACGGTCTCGTGCCGCTTGTCGGACTGCGCCTGCGCCGCGGTCGCGGCCAGGACGGCACACGCGAGCACCGCGGCGACGATGCCCAGCTGCTTACTCATTGGTGGTACCGCCTTTCTGATGGGACTGGACATCGCTAGCCCTTCACGGCTCCCGACAGGAGGCCGCTGGTCAGCCAGCGCTGCATGACGGAGAAGAACAGGAGGCTCGGGACGGTCGCGAGCAGCGACGCTGCGGCGAGCGGCCCCAGCCTCACGATCCCCTCGATGCCGACGAACTGGGCGAGCTTCACCGGCAGGGTGATGCGGTCGGGACTCTGGAGGAGGACGAGCGCGAAGAAGAACTCGTTCCACGCCGAGATGAACGCGAACAGGAGCGTGACGACGACGCCCGGAGCGAGGAGCGGCGCGATGATCCGCACGACGATCTGCAGCCGCCGCGCACCGTCGACGGCCGCTGCCTCCTCGAGCTCGCGCGGGATCGCGCTGATGTAGCTCTGCAGCATCCAGAGGATGAACGGCAGCGCCCAGACGACGTAGACGAGGACGAGGCCCGCATGCGCGTTCGTCAGGTGCAGGTCCCGCAGGACGAGGAAGAGCGGGATGATGATCAGGATCAGCGGGAACATCTGGCTGACGAGGATCCAGCCGAGGCCGAGTCGCGAGACGAACCCACGCGTGCGCGCGAGCACGTAGGCGGCGGGCAGCCCGATGAGCGTCGTCACCACCGCGGTCGCCATCGCCACCTTGAGGCTGTTCCACCCGCTCCGGACGAGATCGGCCTCGTGGAACGCCGTGCTGTAGTTGTTCCAGGTCGGATGCTTCGGATAGAAGGAGGGGTGCAGCTCGACGAGCTCGCGCGGCCCCTTGAACGACACCGAGAGCAGCCACAGCAGCGGCAGCGCGAGGAAGAGCATGAACGCCGCGAGAGCGATGTACTGTCCCGTCCGCACCGCGCGCGGGTGCCGCGACGTGATCACCGGAGCGCCTCCCGCAGGCGGCCGAACATGTAGAAGGACAGCGCGACGGCGATCACGACGACCATTGCGTCGCCGAGCGCGGACGCATAGCCGAACTCGCCGTACTTGAACGCGGCGTTGTACGCGAACAGCATCGGTAACTGGGTTTCCGTTCCAGGCCCGCCCTGCGTCAGCACGTACACGAGCCCGAACGAGTTGAAATTCCAGATGAAGTCGATCGACGTGATCGCGAGGATCACGGGGCGCAGCTGCGGCAGCGTGATGTGGATGAACCGCCGAAGCGTCGACGCCCCGTCGACGGCCGCCGCCTCGTGGAGCTCGCCCGCGATTCCCTGCAGCCCGGCGAGCAGCGCGACCGTCGTCTGCGGCATCCCCGCCCAGACGCCGACGAGGATCACCGCCGGCAGCGCCCACTTGAAGTTCGCGAGCCAGTCGATGTTCTGCCCCGGCAGGTGCGCGTCGTGGAGGCCCTCGTTCAGCAGTCCGGCCTGCGGCTGGTAGAAGAGCTTCCACATGATCCCGACGACGACCGGGGGCATCGCCCACGGGACGAGCGCAAGCGAGCGGGCGATCCAGCGGCCGCGGATCTCCGTGTTGAGGAGCAGCGCGAGCGAGAGCGCGAGCACGAACTGGATCAGCGTCACGCTGATCGACCAGATGAACCCGATCTTGAAGGAGTTGACGAAGAAGTCGTCGTGGATCAGGCGACGGAAGTTGTCGAGGCCGATCCAGTGCGTCTGGACGTCGAAGCCGGCGTGCGAGTCGGTGAAGCCGAGGTAGATCCCGCGCGCGAGGGGCACGAGGCTCAGCAGGACAATCGGCAGCAGCGCCGGGATCAGCAGCAGGATCGTCTCCGGTGCGGAGAGGCCGGTCGCCGTGCGGCGGCGACGCCTCGAGCGGAACGGGAAGAGCCCGTTCCTCGGCGGCGGCGAGAGGACTTCGCTCACGGTTTGCCCCTCGCCGAGGATCCGCGCACGACGAGATCGGGGTCGACGCGCAGCCGCTGCGGCGGACGCTGGGGGTCGGCGATGCGCTCGAGCAGCAGGTTCGCGGCCAGGCGGGCGCGTTCCGCCGAGCCGAGGTCGACACTCGTGAGCGGCGGCCAGGTCAGGTACGCGAGCTCGCTGTTGTCCATTCCGACAACGGCCGTGTCGCCCGGTACGTCCTGTCCCGCCGACCGCAACGCGTGGATGGCGCCGAGCGCCAGCAGATCGTTCGCGCACAGGAGTGCGTCCGGACGCGCGCGGGCGAGGAGACGGAGAGCGGCGACGCGGCCGGCTTCGACCGTCCAGTCGGCCGCGTCCTCGGTCAGGCGGTCGTTTCGCTTCAGGCCGCTCGCCCGCAGGCCGTCGAAGTAGCCGAGACGCCGCGCCCGACCCGGAACGGTCTGCGGCGGCCCGTTGACGAACCCGATCCGCTTGCGGCCGTACGCCTTCAGGTGCTTGACCGCAAGCGCGGCGCCGCGACGCGAGTCGGTCTCGACGGCGTCGATCGGGATGTCGCCCGGGATGCGGCCGATCACGACCACGGGCGCGGCGGCGTTCCGCAGCTCTTCGAGGTGGGCGTCGGTGACGTTGATCGGCACGAGGATCAGGCCGTCGACGAACCGCCGCCGCAGGTCGCGCAGGATCGCGAGCTCCTCCTGCGCGTCAGCGCCTGTGGAGTGGAGCACGAGGCGATGCCCGTGCTCGCGCGCGACCGCCTGGATCTCGCGCACCATCGTCGTGTAGACGGGGTTCGCCACGTCGGGCATCGCGAAGGCGACCTGATGCGTCCGCCGCGAGCGCAGCGAGCGAGCCGACGCGTTCGGGACGTAGCCGACGCTCTCGGCCGCCTCGAGCACCTGCGCGCGGGTCTCGGGATTTGTGCGGATCCCGTTCAGCGCGCGCGAGGCCGACGCCACCGAGACGTTCGCAAGCCGAGCCACCTCCGCGAGAGTAGGGGCCGAGCCGCCGTCGACAGTGTCCGTCACCTGAGCTGCAAACGATTACTGAGAACGATTACAG
>DASXTR010000094.1:0-3491 GCA_036505325.1 Gaiellaceae bacterium | reverse complement strand
GTGGCGCGGTACGTCTCCGCACCGACGAGGATCGAGTTCACTGACGCGTTCGACTGCAGCCGCGCCGCCGTGTTGACGACGTCGCCGGCGACCATTCCCTCGCCTTCGCTCGGGCGCGCGTTCACGACGACGAGCGCCTCGCCGGTGTTCACCCCGACGCGGATCCGGAGGTCGAGCCACGGGTCGGCCTCGTTCAGGTCGGCGATCGCGTCGCGGATCGCGAGGGCGCCGCGCACGGCCCGCTCGGGGTCGTCCTCGTGCGAGACCGGCGCGCCGAATACGCACATGACCGCATCGCCGATGAACTTCTCGACGGTGCCGCCGAAGCGCTCGAGCTCGTTGCGCAGCCGCGCGTAGTAGGGCGCGAGCATCGCGCGGACGTCCTCCGGGTCGAGCTGCTCCGCGCGGGCGGTCGAGCCGACGAGATCGCAGAAGAGCACGCTGACGCGCTTGCGCTCCTCGGTGTGCGCCGGCGCCGTCGCGAGCGCCGTCCCGCAGCCGAGACAGAACCTCGCTCTCTCCGGGTTCTCCTCGCCACATTTGATGCAAAGTGGCACGGGGCGAGTCTAAGTCGCGCCCCGGGCGGTATCTATCCGCGTCGCCTGTCCGTTGGGTCCGGGATGAAGGTCGTCGTCGACGAGATCCTCCGGCCTTCGCTCCCGCGGCCGACGCGGAGCCGTCTGATTCCGGCCCGCGACCGCTCGAAGCCGAGCGAGCACCCGGCTCCGTCGCCGCAGCAGAAGCGCACGGCCGCGTAGAGGCCTACGCGAACGCGTTCTCGCCCGTCAGCGCGCGGCCGATGATCAGCTTCTGGATCTGGCTCGTGCCCTCGTAGAGCGTCGTCACGCGCGCGTCGCGGAGGTACCTGCCGACCGGGTACTCGTCGACGTAGCCGTAGCCGCCGTGCACCTGCACCGCCGCATTCGCCGCACGCACCGCGACCTCCGAGGCGAAGTACTTCGCGTACGACGCCTCCGCGGTGTACGGCCGGCCCGCGTCGGACGAGGCGGCCGCACGCCAGACGAGTAACCGAGCGGCCTCGGTCTCGACCGACATGTCGGCGAGCAGTTCCTGCATGAGCTGGAAGCCGGCGATCGCCTTCCCGAACTGCCGCCGCTCCCGCGCGTACGCGAGCGACGCGTCGAGGCACCCTTGCGCGATGCCGACGCAGCCGGCGCCGAGGGAGATGCGCCCGTTGTCGAGCGCTGACATCGCGACCTTGAACCCCTGCCCGAGGTCGCCGAGCCGCGCTGAGTCGGGCACCCGCACGCCGTCGAGGAAGAGCTCGCCGGTGTCCTGCGCGCGCAGCCCGAGCTTGCCCTTGATCGGCCGCGCCTCGAACCCGGGCGAATCCGTCGGCACGACGAAGCACGTGATGCCGCGCGGCCCCGGCTCCCCCGTCCGCGCGAAAACCAGCGCGAACGACGCCCAGGTGCCGAGGGTGATGAAGATCTTCTGCCCGGAGAGCACCCAGCCGTCGCCGTCGCGCTCCGCGCGCGTCTCCAGTGAACCCGGATCGGAGCCGACGCCCGGCTCGGTGAGCGCGTAGCAGCCCAGCGCCTCGCCGGCTGCGAGCGGCTCGAGCAGCTCACGCCGCTGCGTCTCGTTGCCCCACCTGGCAACAGTCTTGCCGTAGAGCCCGTTCGAAACCGAGACGATCCCGCGCACCGACGAGTCGGCGCGGCCGATCTCCTCGACCACGAGCGCGTAGGAGACCGTGTCGAGCCCCATGCCTCCGACGTCGTCGGGCAGCGCCGCCGCGAGGAAGCCGACCTCGGCGAGCTTCCCGACGATGTCGCGCGACATCTCCTCCGCCCGGTCCCACTCGCGCGCGTGCGGTGCGATCTCCCGGTCGGAGAACTCCCGCGCGGTCTGCCGGATCAAGTCCTGCTCGGGGCTGAGTGTGAAATCCACGGCCGCGAGCTTACTGGGGCCGCGTCCAGGTTCAGTAGGGGAAAACCGCCGTCGCGCGGACGGCGTAGTCAGGCGTAACGGGTTCCTCGGTTCGCGCCGCCCTCGCCGTCAACCACCATCCCCCGGAGGTAGCCGTGAGACGAACTTTCGTAGCCGTGTTCGCGGCCGCGCTCGTCCTGCCCGCGCTCGGACAGGCCGCGCCGACCGTGATCGATCCGAACCTCGCAGTGCGCACGATCGTGTCGGGGCTCACGACGCCGACCAGCGTCGCGTTCCTCGGCCCCAACGACATGCTCGTGCTCGAGAAGGACACCGGGAAGGTGCAGCGCGTCGTCAACGGCGTCGTGCGGTCGACCGTGCTCGACCTCGCCGTGAACCGCGCATCCGAGCGCGGGCTGCTCGGCATCGCACTCCACCCGCAGTTCTTCGTCAACGGCAAGCTCTTCCTGTACTGGACGGAGAGCAGCACCGGCGCCGACAGCGGCAACCTCGCCGACGTGCCGCTGCTCGGCAACCGCGTCGACCGGTTCTCGTGGAACGGCGCGAGGCTCAGGTTCGACACCAACATCGTGAAGCTCCGCGCGTTCCAGGCCGACGAGGGCCAGCCGCTCCGCGGGAACCACAACGGCGGCGTAATCCGCTTCGGCCCGGACGGCAAGCTCTACGTCGTCATCGGCGACAACGGGCGCCGCGGGCAGCTGCAGAACCTCGTAGACGGCCCGTTCGGGCCGGGGATCCCCGACGACCAGTTCGGCGGGCCGGAGCCCGACGACGCACATCTCACCGGGGTCGTCCTCAGGCTGAACGACGACGGGACGGCGCCCGCCGACAATCCCTTCTTCGCGGTCGGCGGAGTCGTGGAGAAGATCTACGCCTACGGCCTTCGCAACAGCTTCGGGATGGCCTTCGACCCCGTCTCCGGCACGCTCTGGGAGCAGGAGAACGGCGACGACAGCTTCACGGAGCTCAACCGCGCCGCGCCCGGATTCAACTCCGGCTGGGTGCAGATCATGGGGCCGCCGGAGCGGATCGCGCAGTTCAAGGCGATCGAGACGACGGTCACGCCAGATCCGCCCGACCCGTTCGCGTCGACGTACTTCGGACTCCAGCAGATCCGCTGGCCGCCGACGAACATCGCCGACACGCCGGAGGAAGGGCTCTCGCGGCTCTTCATGCTCCCCGGGGCGCACTACAGCGCGCCCGAGTTCAGCTGGAAGTACGAGGTCGCGCCGGCCGGGATCGGGTTCCTCTCGAGCCGCGCCCTCGGCTCGCAGTACGAGAACGACCTCTTCGTCGGCCAGGCGCGCACGTTCCTCGAGGGGGGCGCGCTCTTCCGCTTCAATCTCGCGGGGAACAGGCTGAGGATCGCCGTCGACGACCCACGGCTCGACGACCGCGTCGCGGACAACGTGCACAAGTGGGACATCACCGAGAGCGAGAGCCTGCTCTTCGGCCGGAACTTCGGCATCGTCACCGACGTCGCGACCGGCCCGAACGGCAACCTCGTCCTCGTCTCGCTCACCGACGGCGCGATCTACGAGGTGTTCCGCCGCAAGTAGGCGCCGTGCAGCCGCCGG
>DASXTR010000093.1:0-2735 GCA_036505325.1 Gaiellaceae bacterium | reverse complement strand
GGGCTGATCCCGCTCGGCCCGCTCGACGAGGAGGACGACGGCGAGGACGCGCCGCGCCCGCTCGAGCCGCTCGACGAGCGCGAGAAGCTCACGTTCGCCGACGTCGGCGGGCTCGCGGACGTGAAGAAGGCCGTGACGCGGCTGATCATCCTCCCATACCAGCGGCCCGACCTATACCTGAAGTACGGCCGCGGTGCGGGCGGCGGCGTGCTGCTCTACGGGCCTCCGGGGTGCGGGAAGACGATGCTCGCGCGCGCGACCGCGGGCGAGTGCGGGCTGCCGTTCTCGAACGTGCGCATCGAGCAGGTGCTCGACCCGTGGTTCGGCGCGAGCGAGCGCAACCTGCACGCGGCGTTCGACGAGGCGCGCGCGGCGGCGCCGTGCGTGCTCTTCCTCGACGAGCTCGACGCGATCGGGTTCGCGCGCCGCAAGCACGTCGGCAGCGCGGGCCGGCCGCTCGTCGACCAGCTGCTGCAGGAGCTGGACGCGATCGGGTCCGACAACAGCGACCTGCTCGTGCTCGCGGCGACGAACGCGCCGTGGGACGTCGACGAGGCGCTGAAGCGTCCCGGCCGCTTCGACCGCATGCTGTTCGTGCCGCCGCCCGACGAGCCCGCGCGCGCCCGGATCTTCGAGCTCCTCCTGGCCGATCGTCCCGTGGAGGGCGTCGAGATCGCAAAGCTCGCGCGCGAGACGCGGCTCTTCAGCGGCGCAGACATCCGCGCCCTCGTCGAGCGCGCCGTCGACGACGTGATCGAGGAAGCGCTCGAAAGCGGCGGCGAGCCGCCGCTCGCGATGCGCCACCTCGAGCGCGCGCTGCGCGACATCCAGCCGTCGACGATCGAGTGGCTCGCGACGGCGCGCAACTACGTCGAGTTCGCCAACGAGGGCGGCCGCTACGACGATGTCGAGAAGTTCCTGCGGTCGGGAGAGGGTAAGCGGGCGCGCTAGGATCCTTTGCTACGGCCCTGAGGGCGTGTGATCCTCGACGCATCGCCCATCCTGGCTGTCCTATTCGAGGAACAGGCACGCGACGCGATCCTCGACCTGCTCGACGAAACCGAGGTCGTGGCCGCGGGCGCGCCGACGCTGGTCGAGACCTCGCTCGTCGCCGCCGCATGGCTCGGAGTCGATGGACGGACGCTCGTTCGTTCCTTCGTCGAGGACTCCGCGATCGACGTGATCCCGTTTGGTGCGGAGCACTGGCGGGCCGCGACCGACGCATATGTTCGCTACGGAAAGGGCCGTCATCCTGCGCGTCTGAACTTCGGAGACTGTCTCACCTACGCAACGGCATCGGTCGCCGGGCAGCCGTTACTCGCGCTCGACGACGACTTCGCGCAGACGGATCTGGAGCTCGTTTCGCTCGACCTTGACATGTGACCATTCGGTCACATATCCTCCCGAGCGTGGATGACGACGACCGTGTCTTCAAGGCGCTCGGCGACCCGACGCGCCGCTTCCTCCTCGACCGGCTCTTCGAGCGTGACGGCCGCTCGCTCGGCGAGCTCGAGTCGGAGCTGGAGATGACCCGGTTCGGCGTGATGAAGCACCTGCGGGTGCTCGAGGACGCCGGGCTCGTCGTGACCCGCCGGTCGGGTCGCGAGAAGCTCCACTTCCTCAACCCGGTGCCGATCCGGCTCATCCACGACCGCTGGATCGACAAGTACACGGAGCGCCGCGTCTCGGCGCTCGCAGACCTCAAGTCAGAGCTGGAGGAAACGGGATGACGACGATGATCGAGGCGAAGACCGTCCAGGTCTACCAGGTGTTCATCAAGGCCGGCCCGGAGCAGATCTGGGACGCGATCACGAAGCCGGAGTTCACGCAGCAGTACTTCTACGGCTCGCGCGCCGACTTCGACCTGCGCCCCGGCGGCGCGTACCGCGGGCTCGGCGACGGCGACTCGGTGCTCGTCGAGGGCGAGGTCGTCGAGGCCGACCCGCCGCGGAAGCTCGTGCACACCTGGCGCGCGCTGTACGACCCGGAGCTCGGCAGCGAGGAGCCCAGCCGCGTGACGTGGGAGATCGCGCCGCAGGACGGCGGGTTCTCGCTCCTGACGGTCGTGCACGACCAGCTCGACCGCTCGCCGAAGACCGCCGAGAGCGTCTCGGGCGTCGGCTGGATGATGGTGCTCAGCGGCCTCAAGACGCTGCTCGAGACGGGCAAGCCGCTCGCGTAACCCCAATGCCGAGGCGCAGGCGCCGGGAGGAGTGCGGCGCCTGCGCCTCCCCGCGGGTTCACTGGCTCGGGATGCGCGGGAGCGCGCGTTCCTTCTTGAATACAGACTCGCACACGGCGAGGTCGCCAGAGCCGTAGCCGGCGTTGAACCACGCGACGCGCTGCGCGCCGGTTCCGTGGCTGAGCGTCTTCGAGCTCGGATCGCCGGCGGACGCGAAGAACCTTCGGGCGTCGGTCAGCGCGCGTCCGCCGACAGCGCCGACGTCCTGCTGTGACCGCGTGAAGAGACCGGCGAAGCAGTCGGCCTGGAGCTCGAGCGCCCGCACGTATCGCCGCTCCTTGCTTCGATCCAGGGCGCCGAGCTCGTCCTGCACCTCGTGTCCCCACTCGTGCGCGAGGATCGCAATCGCGGTGAAGTCGTCGACCGCCAGTAGGCCGTCGATCCATGTCTCGTCGAGGTAGATCGTCTCGTCGCCCGGGCAGTAACGGGCGTTGAGCATCGAGGTCAGGCCGCAGGCCGTGTCGATGCGGCTGCGGTAGAAGACGATGTCGCG
>DASXTR010000092.1:0-23872 GCA_036505325.1 Gaiellaceae bacterium | reverse complement strand
CCGAGTGGACAAGCTCCAGCGCGCGGTCGTAGGCCGTGCGGGCGTCGTCGATGCGATCGAGGCGGCGCAGCAACTCCGCGCGCGTCGCGTGCAGATAGTGGTAGCGGTCGAGCTCGAGGCGCTCCACGAGCGCGAGGGCGGCCTCGACCCCGCCAGCTTCGGCGAGGGCGACGGCCCGGTTGAGCTCCACGACCGACGAGCCGGTCAGGCGGGCGAGCTCGCCATAGAGAGCCGCGATCTGCGCCCAGTCCTGGGGCTCCTCCGCATGCAGGGCTGCGAGCGCCGCCTGCAGCACGTAGGGACCGCGGCCGCCGAGTGCCAGCGCGCGATCGAGCGCGGCCCGTCCTTCTCCCATCTGATCGAAGTCCCAGAGCGACCGATCCTGATAGCGGAGGAGGACCACCGTGCCGTCGGCGAATCGCGCGTCGCGCCGGGCGTCGTTCACCAGCATCAGCGCCAGCAGTCCGTGCACCTCGGGCTCGTCGGGCATCAGCTCGGCGAGCGCGCGCCCGAGCCGGATCGCCTCGGCCGCGAGGTCTCCGCGACCGCCGTAGCCCTCGTTGAAGATCAGGTAGACGACGGCGAGCACGGCGGCGAGACGGTCGGGGAGCAGATGCGCCGGCGGCACGCGAAACGGGATCCCGGCGGCCTTGATCTTGCTCTTCGCGCGGACGAGCCGCTTGTTCATCGTCGCCTCCGGGACGAGGAAGGCGCGGGCGATCTCCTCCGTCTTGAGGCCGCCCAGCGTTCGCAGCGTGAGCGCGACCTGGGCGTCGAGCGCGAGCGCCGGGTGACAGCACGTGAAGAGGAGCTCGAGCCGCTCATCGGGAAGCCTACGGCTTTCAGGTTCCACCTCGTCCTCCATGGCTTCGGGCACGTCGAGCAGGCGCACCTTCGCCGCGAGCGTGCGATCGCGGCGGATGCGGTCGATCGCGCGGTTGCGCGCGGTCGTCATCAGCCAGGCGCGCGGGTTGTCCGGCGTGCCCTCGCGGGGCCAGCGCTCGGCGGCGATCGCGAACGCCTCTTGTGCGGCTTCCTCGGCGAGGTCGAAGTCGCCGAGGAAGCCGATCAGGCCGGCGAGGACACGGCCCCACTCGTCGCGGAAGACCTGCTCGAGGATCGCTACCCCTCCTTGACCGGGCGCACCTCCACCGCACCGCCCATGCGCGCCGCCGGAACGCGCGACGCGAGCTCGATCGCGGCGTCGAGGTCATCGGCCTCGAAGAAGAAAAAGCCGCCGAGCGCCTCCTTGACGGCGACGAACGGCCCGTCGGTGGTCAGCGTCTTGCCGTCCTGCACCCGCACAGTGGTTGCCGCCTCGGGGGGCTGCAGCCAGACGTCGGAGGGGGTGACGCCGGGGGTCTCGTTGATCGCCTGGTAGTCGCTGTAGACAGCCTTCTGCTCCTCCTGCGAAAGCCGCTCCCACTCCGGCGACCCCGGCAGCGGGGTGGTGCCCTGCTGAATCAGCAGCATGTACTTCATCGCTTCCTCCTTGTCGGAATAGTCGCCTCTGAGACGAACGGCGAACGAGGAAAGGGACAACCCGCGCCTGATCAGCGATGGGCCACCGCGACGCGAACGCCGAGCGCGATGAGAACGGCTCCGGTCGCCCGCTCGAGCGCCGCCTTGACCCGCGGTCGCGTGATCGCGGCGTGCATGCGCGACACGAGGAACGCGTATGTCGTCAGCCAGACGAACCCGACCAGGATGTGAATCGCTGCGAGCAAGCCCACCTGGAGCGTCACCGGTCCGCCCCGGTCGACGAACTGTGGCAGGAAGCTCACGAAGAACAGCGCCGGCTTGGGGTTCAGCACCGTGCTGATCAACCCTTGCCGGTAGGGATTGCCGTGTTTCGGGGCGAGCTCGGCAACGGTCTCGTCGGTCGCGGTCCGGGTACGGCGCGCCTGGCGTAGCGACTGCACGCCGAGGAAGACGAGGTAAGCGGCACCGGCGAGCTTGACCACGCTGTAGGCGGTCGCAGAGGCCACGAGCAACGCCGACAGGCCCACTGCGAGCGCGCTCGCGTGCACGACGAGCCCGGAGAGGTTGCCGAGGATCGTCGCCTGCGCCGCCCGGCGACCCCGGGTCACCACCTGCCTGGTGATGAGCGCCATGTCAGGTCCCGGCACGATCGTGACGACGACGGATCCGACGAGGAAGACCAGAAGGTGGTGCGGCACAGGCGGATCCTACGACGGGCGCGCGGTCCAACCATGGAGCGATGAGTCTGCTGTCCGCGGCGAGTCTAGGGCCGGCGGCTCTTCGCCGACGGCACCAAGCCGGCCGCCCTGCGTCTCGTCGAGAGCAAGATCACGAGCATCGGCGTCACCGTCACCGTGTACCAATCCGCCGGTGCGCCCACGTACGGCTCCTTCGAGCTCGACTCCGACGGTTCGACGGACGTCCTCGAGATGAAGAACACGAATCCGTAAGGCTGCCCTGGGTCACGCCGGTCAGCGCGAACCCCGGCCACCACGCCTGAGGAAGTCCCGCTCGGCGTCTGTCGGCGCCATGTCGGCTGCACGCTCGTAGGCGGCTGCGGCCTCGCTCTTCCGGCCCAGCCGGCGAAGCAGATCGGCTCGCGTGGCATGGAACGGGTGGTAGTTGTCGAGATCCAGCTCGTCCACCAACGCCAGCGCAGCAACGGGGCCCTGTACCTCGCCGACGGCGATGGCGCGGTTGAGGGCCACGACCGGCGTGGGGGCGACCGTGAGCAACTGGTCGTACAGGGCGACGATCTGCGACCAGTCGGTCTGCTCGACTGTCGCGGCGTCCGCATGCACGGCGTTGATCGCGGCCTGGAGCTGATACACACCGGGCTGGTTGCGGCGAAGGCACCGGCGGACGATCGCCTGACCCTCGTCGATCAAGGCCCGATCCCATCGTCTGCGGTCCTGCTCGCCGAGCAGCACGAGGGAGCCGTCGGGCCGCGTTCGCGACGCGCGACGTGACTCGGTCAGGAGCAAGAGCGCCAGCAGGCCCGCCACCTCCGGCTCGTCGGGCATGAGCGTCGCCAGGATCCGGGCCAGCCGGATCGCCTCCGGGCAGAGACCCGGCTCGGCCGGGCTGGACAGCCCGGCGTTGTAGACGAGGTAGACGACGGCCAGGACGGAGCGCAAGCGGCCGGGCAGCTCGTGATCCTCCGGCACGCGGTACGGGATTCGGGCGGCCTTGATCTTGCGTTTGGCACGCGCGAGCCGTTGCGCCATCGTCGGCTCGGCCACCAAGAAGGATCTGGCGACCTCCCTGGTCGACAGGCCGCCGAGCAGTCGCAGGGTGAGCGCCACCTGCGCGTCCGTGGAGAGTGCCGGGTGGCAGCAGGTGAAGATGAGGCGAAGCCGGTCGTCCTGCACGGGCCCCACCTCCTCGGGCAGGCCGGGATCGTCGTTGCCGGGCGAGAGCACCGCCACCTCGCCGAACAGTTCCCGTCCACGCGACTCGCGGCGCAGGCGGTCGATGGCACGGTTGCGGGCGGTCGTTGTGATCCAGGCGCCCGGATTGGGCGGCAGCCCGTCGCCCGCCCACCTGCGCAGGGCGACGGCGAACGCCTCCTGCACCGCATCCTCGGCGACGTCGATGTCACCGAAGACGCGGATCAGGGCAGCCACCGATCGGCCGGACTCCTCGCGGAAGATCCGGCTGACCTCGGCCTCGTCCAGCTTGGGTATGGCGTCGATCTCCTGCAGTCTGTCAGGGCTCGGATACGTGTCGGAACGGACGGACCTCGATCGGCTTCGAGACTGCGGCGGTGGTCTTCGACGCCCAGGCGAGCGCAGCGTCGAGGTCCTCGGCCTCGATGATGTAGAAGCCGCCCAGGTGTTCCTTCGACTCCGCGAACGGACCGTCGGTGGTGAGCACCTCGCCGTCGGACACGCGCACGACCGTTGCAGTGTCGGGTTCGTGCAGGGCGCCGCCGAAGAGCCAAGCGCCTGCCGACCTCATCTCCTCCTCGAGGACGCCCACCCGCTCCATGAACTGCCCCATCTCCTCCTCGGTCATCGGGTCGCGGGCCTCGCCCTCGACACTATGGACGGACAACAGGTACTGCGTCATCGTGGTCCTCCTAGTGATGGGCGGGCACTTCCCGCCTCTCACCCCGACTACGAACGGGCCTCGCCCAGATTGACACGTCGTGAGTACTCGGAGGGAAAGGCGATGACCGAGCACACGACGGGAACGCGTGAGGAGTGGCCTGCGGCCCGGCTCGAGCTACTCGAGGCCGAGAAGGAGCTGACCCGTCGCAGCGACGAGCTGGCCCGGCAGCAAGCGCCTGATGGGGTGAAGCTTCCCGTGGGCATCGTCGCTCGGGAGCGACTTCAACTTCGACTTCAACGCCTCCTACACCGAGGAGCAGCAGCGCGCGGGCAGCGTCGACTACAACTACCGCTCGATGGACGTGAAGCCGGTGCTGGAAGCCGGTGGCGGCCCGGTCGCCGATTTCGCCGCGATGGTCGGAACGGACGCCGCGACCTACACGCGGGAGGCGCCCGGGATGAGCGCGTTCACGCGCGAGGACGGGGCCGTCTACCACACCAACACCTATTCCGCCTATGCCCGCGGCTTGGATGCCCTCTGGGACATGTACCAGTGGCTCGACCGGGCACCGAAGGGACGCAACGAGACCGGGCCGTGGTTCCGCCGCCATGACGAGTACGACCAGGTCTAGGTCGCCGAGCGCCGGGCTCGTCGTGGCGGCGCATCCGGCGGCAGCCGACGCGGGCGCCGGCGCGCTCGCGGCCGGAGGCTCGGCAGTCGACGCGGCAGTCGCGACGGCGTTCGCGCTTTGCGTCGTCGATCCCGCGAACTGCGGCGTCGGCGGCTACGGCGGTTTCCTCACGTACGCGCCGCCGGCGGGCGCTCCTGTCGCCGTCGACTTCAACACGTGGGTTCCCGAGCGCCTCGACCCGCGCGACTTCCGGCTCCCCGGGGAGACCTCGGAGTTCGTCGACGGGGGACCCTCGGTCGCCCCACCGGCGGTTGTCGCCGGCCTGCTCGCGGCGCACGAGCGGTTCGGGAGACTCCCACTCGCCGAGGTCGCCGGTCCCGCGATCCGCGTCGCCGCGGACGGGTTCACGGTCGGCGGCGACCTCGCGCGCGCCCTGGTCGAGCACTGGGAGCGAACCGGCGGCGGCGAGCCCCGATTCGCATCGATCTTCTATCCGCAGGGACGGCCGCCGGAGGCGGGGAGCATCCTTGCCCAGCCCGATCTGGCCGGCACGCTGGAGACGATCGCCGCCCGCGGCGCTGCGGCGTTCAGCGCCGGCCCGATCGTGGAGGCCGTCTGCGAGGCCGTTCAGGCGGACGCCGGCTTCCTCACCTCTGCGGACTTCCGGACGGCGGTCGCGGTCGCCCCCGCCGGCTCCGTCGCCTTCGAGTCGGCCGTCGTGAGCGGGCCGTCGCGCGAGACGAGCGGCGCCGGCGTCCTCTTCGCAGCGCTCGAGGGGGTAGCGCCAGAGCGGCTCGGCGCGAACCGGGACGCCGCGTACGTCGCAGAGATCTCGCGCGCGCTCGGCGCGGCGTGGCAGGAGCGAACGGACGCGGCTCGCGCGGCGCTGCAGGCGCGCCACACCTCCAGCTTCTGCACCGCCGACGCCGACGGCGGCCTCGTCGCGCTGACGTTCACCCATGGGTCGCTCCTCTTCGGCTCCGGCCTCGTTGCACCGGGGACGGGCGTCGTCCTCAACGCGGGCGCCAACCTGTTCGCGACGACAACCGGCGGGCCGCTCGCCGTGACGAACATGTGCCCGGTTGTGCTCGAGCAGGACGACGGGACGCGCCACGCGCTCGGCGGCACCGGCGGCCCGAGGATCCCCGGCATCCTGCTGACGGCGGTCGTAGACGTCGTTCACTACGAATCGACGCTCGGCGCCGCATTCGCCGCGCCCCACCTCTCCGTCCGGCCGCTCGCAGGGACGCTCGAGGCCGAGCCCGAGCTGCTCGAGGTGGCCGGCGGCGGGCAGCCGCTCGGAAGCGGCGACTTCGGCCCTGCGTCCGGCATCACGCGCACCGCCGACGAGCTCTTGCCGGCGATCGATCCGCGCTTCGACAGCGGCGTCGCCTTCGCGTCCTGACGTCAGCGGTCAAACACGCAGAGCCCGCCCGGGTAGGCGTGCGGGGTCGTACGTGCCGGCGCACACCGTCGGCTCCCCGTTGACGAAGACCCATTCGATGCCGCCGGCGGCCTGCGGCTCGAGGAACGTCCCCCGGTCTCCGAGCTCGGCGAGATCGAGGAGCACGACGTCGGCGTGCGCGCCCGGGCACAGCTCGCCGCGGTCGGCCAGGTGCGCGCGTCGGGCGGGGACGCTCGTGATCCGCGCGACGGCGTCCTCGAGGAGCAGCAGCTCGAGATCGCGCGAGAATCGGGCCAGGAAGCGCGGCATCGTGCCCCAGAAGAGCGGGAGCGGAAGCGCGACCTTCCCGTTCACCGTCACGGGCACCGTGTCCGTCTCCGGGATCGCGTCCGGCCGGACCACGAGCCGGCGCAGCGGTCCGTCGTCTTGCCGGTCGCCGCCGTAGCCGTCGTTGACGATACGCGCCTTCCCGCTGGAGCTGAGGAGGACGTCGCAGAAGACGTCGAACGGATCCGCGCCGGCGTCCTGCGCGACGGCGGCGAGTGTGCGGCCGCGGTCGTCCTCGAACCCGGGTGGCCCGTCCGCCAGGTAGAGGGCGTCCCAGCCCATCTCGACGAGGACGTTTCGCGTCACGCGACCCTCGACCCACGGAGGCCAGGCCGGCAGTGCGCGCTCGACGAGCTCGCGTAGGTGCGCGCGTCCTGGGCCCGGTGCGGCGAGCGCGAGGACGGCGTCGTCGCCGAGGTCCGCGACCACGTGCGGGAGCGTCTCGATCGCGGTCATCGTCCACGCGGTGTAGCCGATGATGTCGAAGGCGACGTCGAGACCGTCGGCGCGCGCCGAGTCGACGCTCGCGAACAGGTGGTCGATCGCGTCCCAGTTCGCGCGGCCCATCGGGTTCACATGCGCGATCTGGAGCCGGCAGCTGGCGGCGCGCGCGAAGCCGATCGCCTCGTCCATCGCGGGGTCGAAGAGCTCGGAGATCCCGCGCGTGTGGACGGCGACGAGACGGTCGCGCGCGGCGGCCACCTGGACCAGGTTCTCGATCTCGGACGGGCCGGCATACCGCCCCGGGAAATACTCGAGTCCGACCGAGAGGCCGACCGCGCCGTCGTCGAGCCCCTCGGCGAGCAGCGCACGCATCTGGGCCAGCTCGCTCGGCGTCGGCGCGCGCTGTGCCTCGCCGAGGACGGTCGCGCGTAGGGTGCTGTGCCCGACGAGCAGCGCGACGTTGAACGGCAGCCCGCGCCGCTCGACCTCGTCGAAGTACTCGCGCACCGACCGCCAGTTCCAGCCGAACCCTCCGGTCACGGAGCCGACGAGCAGCATCCGCTCCAGGGCGCCGCGGTTCGCGAAGTCGCCGAGCGGCGCCGGCGAGATGCCGCAGTTGCCCGCGACGGACGTGGTGATGCCCTGGCGTATGTTCGCCGCGAGCAGCTCGGGCCCGTCGGCGAGCGGGGCGATCCAGTCGACGTGGGAGTGGATGTCGACGAAGCCGGGTGTGGCGACGAGGCCGTCGCCGTCGACGATCGTGCCGCGGCGCTCGCCCTTGCCGATCGAGGCGATCCGGTCGCCCTCGATGACGATGTCTCCGATGCGCGGCGCGGCACCCCTCCCGTCGACGATCGTCGCACCCGTGATCGTCCAGGCGTTCAGCGCGCGTCGTCTCCGACCGCGACCGCGACCGACGCGTGCCGCTCCAGGCCGGCAACCGCGCGCTCTACGATGCCGCGCTGGTCCGCGACGATCGCCTCGGGGCAGATGACGAGCTCGCCCCGGGCGAGCGGGGCGTGCGGCACGACGATCGCCGGGGCTCCCGCGGCCAGCGCCTCGGCGAGGCGTCGCGCGTGGCCGCGTCCCGCCTCGACGACGAGGCGCGGGTAGAAATGGAGGTCCGTTCGGACGGCGGCGGGCCAGGCGGAGACCGACGGGAGCAGCGACTCGAGCCACAACGCGTACTCCATGGCTTCCGCCTCGTGGTCGCGCCGCGTGAACTCACGCAGCGCGGCGGCGACACCGGCGATCTCCTCCTTGCCGACCTTCATGCTGCGGCCGAGGCCGTGGTGCGGCGGCTCGGACCCCTCGCGGGCGCTCCACGCGTCGGCGTCGACGTCCATGTCGAGGGTCTGGAGCCGCACCGACGCGATGAGGTCGCGGCGCCCGGCAAGGATGCCCGACCCCTGTGGGCCGCGGATCGCCTTGCCACCGCTGAACGCGACGAGCGAGGCGCCTTCGTCGATGAAGCGGCGGAGATTCGAGCTCGGCGGCAACTCGGCCGCGGCGTCGACGATCACCGGGACGTGGTGCGCGGCCGCGAGCTCGCAGACGCGGGCGAGGGGGACACCGTCCGCATCCGCGAGCGCGAGGTGACCGACCGCCACCGTCCGGTCCGAGAACGCGGACTCGATCTGCCACTCGTACGTCCTGCCGACGCCCTCGATCAGCGGGTAGCCCACCTCGACGATGCGCGCCCCGGCCGTCCTGAACGCGCGGTCGTAGGCATTGCGGTGGCCGCGCTGCACGATGATCTCCGCCGGGAGCGCGCTCGTGTCCGGGAGCGCGTCGATCGCTGACAGCTCATGGTGGGCGAGGCACGCCGCGGCACCAAGAGTTAGCCCGGCCGCACCGCCGGCCGTGACCCAGCCGGCCTCGGCGCCGGTCGCCTCGGCGATCAATGCGCCCGCCCACTCCTGGAGGTCGTCCGGACGCCAGGTGCCGGCCGCCGCCTCGGCGATCGCCGCGCGGACGGGCTCCGGAAGCGCGCCGCCGCCGAGCGACGTGACGTAGCCCGCGGCGCTGATCAGTCCCGGGACGGGGATCGACCCCGTCATGCAGGCGCCGACTCCCTGGGGCCGACGCCGTCGACGGACGGCGGCGCCGGGGCCAGGTATCCGAGCGCGGCGGAGATCGCGGCTGCGGCCTCCCGCACCGCGGCGCCCATCTCGCCGGCGACCTCGCGCGTCAGGCGGCTCGCCGGTCCGGCGATGCTGATCGCGTAGGCGGGGCTGCCGTGCCGGTCGAGGATCGCGGCTCCGACGCAGCGAAGCTCGTCCTCGGCCTCCAGCTCGTCGATCGCGAATCCCTGCGCGCGGACGACGTCCAGATGGTCGAGCAGCAGCTCGACCGAGATGATCGTGTTCCCGGTGTACCTCGGTCGCTCCAGCCGCTCGAGTAGCTCCCGGGCGTCGTCTTGGCTCAGGTGCGCGAGGACGGCCTTCCCGAGCGACGAGGCGTGCCAGCAGTCGCGACCGCCGAGCTGCGCGCCCTTGCGGATCGAGTGGGGGCTCTCGAGGCCCTCGATCAGGACGAGGTCGTCCCCGTGGCGCATCGCCAGGGTGACCGTCTCCGCGAACCGGTCGCGGAGGCGGGTCATGTGCGGCAGCGCGATCGTCCGAGGATCGCGGCGGCGCAGCGTCTTCTGGCCGAGCTCGAAGAGCCGTAGGCCGAGCCGATAGCGGCCGCTGGCCGGATCCCGCTCGAGGAAGCCGTGCGTCGTCAGGCTGGCCGCGTACCGGAGGGCGGTCGCCTCGCTGAGGTGCGCGCTCCGCGCGACGTCAGCGAGCTGCAGCTCGGGCTGGTCGTCGAAGGCGTCGAGGATCGCCATGGCGCGATCGATGCTCGAAAGCGAGAAGTTGCGGGTCTCGTTCACTGTGCGAAAGGGCCTTTCACACGAAGGTACTCGGTTTTGCCGGAGCCGGGCAACCCCTGCTGCGGGCGTCCCGCGCCTCTTGAAAGGTGGGGGTCGCGCCGTGTATAGCTTCAGACTCCTGAAAGGCACATTCACTCAGCGGAAGGCGCTGGAGCCCACGCGGCCGCGCGCAGAAGGGGCCTGAGCATCCGCGTAGGCATCGACACCGGCGGGACGTTCACGGACTTCGTGCTCTTCGACGACGCGGCCGGAAGCTTTCGCGTGACGAAGGTGCCGTCCACGCCCGACGACCCGTCCCGGGCGATCCAGACGGGGTTCGGCCGGCTCGAGGGGACGGCGGAGGCGACGCAGGTCGTCGTCGGGACGACGGTGGCGACCAACGCGCTCATCGAGCGACGCGGGCCCAGCGTCCTCTTCGTCACCAACGCGGGGTTCGAGGACGTTCCCTTCATTGCGCGCCTCGACAAGGAGCGGCTGTACGACCTCCACTGGGAGAAGCCGAAGCCGCTCGTGCGCCGCCGCGACTGCGTCGGCGTCGCGGGCCGGATCGACCACCACGGGGTCGTCCTCGAGGAGCTCGGCGAGGCCGGCGTCGAAGAGTTGGTCGAACGGTTGCGTGCGGCCGACGACGAGAGCGCAGTCGTAGCGATCTCCTACCTCTTCTCCTATCTCAACCCCGCGCACGAGCTGGCGACGGCCGAGGCCGTGAAGTCGGCGGTGCCCGGTACCGCCGTGTCCGTCTCGCACGAGGTCTCGCCGGTCTGGCGAGAGTACGAGCGCGCGACCACGACGATCGCGGACGCGTTCATCAAGCCGGTGATCGAGAGCTACGTCGACAGCGTCGGCGCGGTCGTCGAGACCGACACCGGCCTCGAGCGGTGGAATCTGCTCGCGTCGAACGGCGGCTACCTCCGGGCCGACCAGGCCCGCCGGCAGCCGGCCCGGCTCCTGCTCTCGGGGCTCGCGGGCGGCGTCATCGGCGCGCGCTTCTTCGCCGAGGCCGCCGGCTACCCGTCCGTCTTCTCGCTCGACATGGGCGGCACGAGCTGCGACATCGGCCTCGTGCTCGAGGGGAAGGAGCAGTATGCGACCGAGTTCCAGGTCGCCTGGGGGATCCCCGTCAGCATCCCTTGCGTCGCCGTCAGCACGATCGGAGCCGGCGGCGGCTCGATCGCGTGGATCGATCGCGGCGGCCTGCTGCACGTTGGCCCGCGGAGCGCCGGGGCGCAGCCGGGACCGGTCGCCTACGGCCAGGGCGGCTCCGAGCCGACCCTCACCGACGCGAACCTGACACTGGGCCGACTCGACCCCGCCTACTTCCTCGGCGGCGCGATGGCGCTCGACCTCGACGCCGCCCGCGGCGCGTTCGCCGAGCTCGGCTCCGGGCTCGGCCTGCCGCCGGAGGCCGCGGCGGAGGCCGCCGTGCGGATCGCGGACGAGAACATGGCGAACGCGATCCGCCTGATCGCCGTCGAGCGCGGGCTCGACCCACGGGACTTCGCGCTGATCGCGTTCGGCGGCGCAGGGCCGCTGCACGCCAGAGCGGTCGCGGAGCGCCTCGACATCCCGATCGTCCTCGTCCCGCCGCACCCGGGCCTGTGTTCTGCGTTCGGCGCGGCGATCGCGCAGGCGCGCGTCGACCGCGTCCAGACGATCTACGCCCGCTCCGATGCGGTCGACCTCGGCGAGCTGGCGGCCGCCGAGCGGCGGCTGCGGGAGCTGACCGTCGCGGAGCTGAGGCGGAATGTCGACGTCGACGACCCGATCCTCCGCCGCGCCGCCGACCTCCGCTACGTCGGCCAGAACTACGAGCTCGAGGTCTCCCTCCCCGAGGGCGAGCTCGACGCCGGCTGGGAGGCGCTGCTCGCGCGCTTCGCGGACGACCACGAGCGGCAGTACGGCTTCTCGCTTCCCGGCGAGGCGGTCGAGCTGATCAACCTCCGCATCACCGCGCTGCGGCGCGACCTCCCGGTCCCGCTCGTGGCCGACCGGCACGAGGACGCGGAGCCGACCACGCGCCCGGTCTGGTTCGATGCCGACGGTCCCGTCGAGTGCCCGATCCACCGCCGCGCGAGCCTGCGTCCGGGCGCCGAGCTCGAGGGACCCGCGGTGATCGAGGAGCCCGACTCGACGACGCTCGTCTTCCCTGACGACCACCTCGTGGTGCATGAGAGTGGCGTGCTCGTCCTCACCGTCGGGCGGGAGCGATGAGCAAGACGCTTTCGCTCGACACCGTCGGGCTCCACGTCCTCCACAATGCGCTCGCCAACATCGCGGCCGAGATGGCGCTCGTGATGATGAAGACGTCGTATTCGACGATCTTCAACGAGGGATTGGACTTCTCGACGGTGCTCCTCGACCGCGAGGGCAATCTAATCGCGGAGAAGAACTACACGCCCTCGATGATGGGGGCGATCACGCACACCGTGCGCTGGACGCTGGAGGAGTTCGGCGAGGAGTTCTTCGAGGCCGGCGACGTCGTGGTGCACAACGACCCGTACCGCGGCAACTGCCACATCCCCGAGCACATGATGATGAAGCCGATCTTCCGCGGCGACGAGCTACTCGCGTTCGCCGGGGCGATCGGACACGTCGCCGAGGTCGGCGGCAAGGCTCCCGGCAGCTTCGCCTCCGACGCGACCGACGTGTACCAGGAAGGGCTGCGCCTGCCGCCGGTCAAGCTGCTCGAGGGCGGCCGCTACAACGAGCAGCTTTGGCGCGTCGTCCTCGCCAACCACAGGACGCCGCGGAACACCTGGGGCGACTTCCACGCAATGATCGGGGCGCTCAACGTCGGCGAGCGGCGGCTCCTCTCGCTCGTCGACCGCTACGACCTCGCCACCGTCCGCGACGGGGCGAGGGCGCTGATCGAGTACTCGGAGCGACGCGTGCGCGCCGAGATCGAGGCGCTGCCGGACGGACGCTACGAGTCGTCGATGCTCGTCGAGGACGACGGCGTCACCGCCGAGCCGTTCGAAGTGCGCGTCGCCGTCGTCGTCCGGGGCGACGAGGTGATCGCCGACTTCACCGGCTCGAGCCCGCAGGTCCGGGGGCCGATGAATTGCACCTACGTCGTCGCTGCATCCGCCGTCTACAACGCAGTCTTCTGCGTCACCGACCCGCAGATGCTGATCCCGCGGAACTCCGGCTGCTACCTCCCGCTGCGCATCGTCGCCCCGGCGGGATCCGTCGTGAACGTCAAGCACCCGGGCCCGTCCGTGGGCGGCAACACCGACCTGCAGCCGAAGCTGATCGACCTGCTGCTCGCCGCGCTCGCGCAGGCGGTCCCCGACCGGGTCGCGGCCGGCAGCGGCGGCTCGAGCTCGAACCTCCTCTTCGGCGGCGTGCACCCCGAGACGGGCGCCTACTACTCGAACTACCACTTCGACGGGATGGGGAGCGGCGCGACGGCGCGCAAGGACGGCAACGACGGCGAGATCACGCGTCACTCGAACTGCCGGAACACCCCCATCGAGGTCTTCGAGCACCGTTACCCGCTGCGGACGCTCGAGTACCGGCTCGTGACCGACTCCGGCGGGCCGGGGGAGCATCGCGGCGGTCTCGCGACGCAGCGGACACTGCTCGTCACCGCCGACGAGATCACCTTCAGCGCGCTCTTCGACCGTCTGCGCATCCCGCCGAGCGGACTGTTCGGCGGCGGCCCCGGGCGCGGTTCCGAGCTGGTCGTCCGGCGCGCCGGCGAGTCGGCGTTCCGGCGCTTCGACGAGGTGTTCGGCGTCGCGTCGCCCACCAAGTTCACGAACGTCGTCCTGCGGCGAGGGGACGAGCTGCGCTACCGCGCGCCGGGAGGGGCGGGCTTCGGCGACCCGGCGCGGCGCGACCCTGCGAAGGTGCTCGAGGACGTGCTCGAGGGCTACGTCTCCGCCGAGGCGGCCGCGCGCGACTACGGCCTCGACCGGAGTGCCGCGGAGGTCCGGGCGTGAGCGGTTATTGGCAGGAGCTCGAGCGCGCGTGGCACGACACGAACGTGGTCCACTGCGTCGTCTGCGGGAAGCTGATTCCGCGCCGCGCGTGGCTCTTCGAGGGTGGGGCGGGCGAGGTACGCGCGTGCGGGCCGGAGTGCGAGGAGCTGTACGAGACCTACTGGCGGCCGACCTACGGCGTCCTGGCCGGAGAGCGTGTTGGCTGAGCTAGGTCGGGATCTCCGGCAGGACCTGGCCCCCGTCGACGACGAGCGTCTGGCCGGTCACGTAGCCGGCTTCCTCCGAGGCGAGGAAACGGACCGCCCAGCCGAGCTCCTCGGGCTCGGCGAGCCGCCCGAGCGGGATCGCCGCGATCACCCTGGCGATCACCGCCTCCTCGAGCTGCTCGAGGCCGGGGGTGCGCACGTTCCCCGGCAGGATCGCATTGACGGTGATCCCGTCGGCGGCGAGCTCGAGCGCGGCGCTGCGCATCATGCCGAGCAGGGCCGCCTTCGAGGCCGCGTAGTGGGTCAGGCCGGGCATGCCCACGACCGGCCCGGTGATCGAGGAGGTGAACACGATGCGCCCGTAGCCGCGCTCGCGCATCGTCGGCAGGCAAGCCTGGAGAGCGTGCAGAGCGCCCTTGACGTTGACGTCCATGACGTGGTCCCAGTCGCGGTCGCTCATCTCCGTGAGCGCGACGGACGGGTAGACGCCCGCGTTCGCGGCGAGGATGTCGATCCGCCCGTAGCGATCGACCGCCGCCGCCGCCGCCGCGTCGACGGCCCTGCGATCGATCACGTCGACTTGCACGGCGAGCGCATCGCGTCCTTCGTCGCGCAGTCGACCGGCCAGCCGCTCCGCGCCGTCGCCGTCCACGTCGGCGATCACCACACGGGCGCCTTCCCCGGCCAGCACCTCTGCGATTCCGCGGCCGATGCCGCTCGCCGCACCCGTGACGATCGCAACACGCTCGTCGAGGCTCTTCACGTCCGTCTCCCTTTCGATTCGAGGGGGCGTGCTGTTCCTGTTCCACTTTCACACAACAACCGCTCGGGGCTATCTGATGTCTAGCTCGCGCCCGTGGCGAACCCCACAGAACGGAGGCTGCAGATGGCAGTGCTGCATCGAGTGAAGAGAGGCCGCGGCGCGTTCGCCGCCGCCCTCGGCGTCGCCGCCGCGACCGCGGCGGTGCTGGCGTCGGTGGGCGTCGCGCACAGCCCGGCGAGCACGAGCGCCTCGACGAAGACCGGCGCCTCGACGCCGTGCAAGCAGAGCGGCACGCTGACGTATGGGATCTCGGGCGCCGGCATCAGCGGCCTCGACCCGACCGTGCTCGCGTTTTCGGGCCAGCTTCCCCTCCAGTCCCTTCTCTACAACAGCCTGACGGAGTACAAGCCGGACGGGTCGGTCGTGCCCGACCTGGCGACGAAGTGGAGGCACTCGAAGGACCTGAAGACGTGGTGGTTCTCGCTCCGCCGCAACGTGAAATATGCGAACGGGCGTCCGTTCACGGCGGCCGACGTGGTCGCGAACGTCCTGCGCAACCTCGACCCGAAGGTGCCGTCGCTGTGGGGGCCGGCGATCAGGGATGTCCGCTCCGTCCGCGCGGTCACGAAGTACCAGGTCCGCTTCAAGCTCGGCGGCGCGAGCGCGATCCTGCCCGAGGCGCTCGTCCCGGTCGAGATGAGCGACCTCACCGACGTGCCGAACCTGAACAAGGTCGGCAACGGCACGGGCCCGTACAAGGTCTCCGACTTCGTGCCGGACCAGAGCCTGACCCTCGTCCCGAACCCACGCTACTACGGCCCGAAGGCGTGTCTCCAGAAGATCACGTTCGTCCGGGAGCCGGATCCGACGTCGATGGTCACCGACTTCACGAGCGGCAAGCTCAGCGTGATCTGGCAGGCGCCGCTGACCTCGCTCCCGAAGATCCAGTCCGACAAGGACGTCTACATCGTCAAGCCGAAGAGCGTCTCGGCCGAGCACGTCTGGGACGTCGATGACTCGTCTCCGCCGTTCGACAACCCGGTGGCGCGCCAGGCGCTCGCCTACGCGATCGACAAGGAGACGATGGTGAAGGCAGCGTTCTTCGGCCTGGCGCTCCCCTCGCTCGCAAACAGCCTGATCAGCACCGCGAGCCCGAACTACGACAAGAGCCTGAAGCCGATCCCGTTCGACCTGCAGAAGGCGAAACAGCTCTTCACCGCCGCCGGCGTCAAGCCGGGGACGACCTTCACCTTCTGGGCGCTCGCCGGCCGCCGCGACGAGTGGATCACGATGGCCCAGATCCTCCAGCAGGACCTGCAGAAGATCGGCCTCAACTTGCAGATCCAGCGCAACGACCTGAGCACGTGGATCGCGAAGTTCAACCCGCCCCCGAAGAGGTTCCCGAACATGATCGTCGGCGACTTCTACTCGCTGCCGCCGAACCCCATCGCCGCTTTCGGCTACGTGACCTCGGGACGGTGTAACTGCAACTGGAACAACAAGCAGTTCGACGCCCTCCTGCTGAAGGCGACGGCGACCGTCGACCCGGTCAAGCGCAAGGCCGTCTACGCCCAGATGCAGAAGCTCTTCCAGAAGGAGCTGCCGATCATCACGATGGCGCACCAGACGAACATCGTCGCCGCCCAGAAGTCCGTCACCGGCGTCTGGGAGGACCCGGCGGGGACGACGCGCCTCGAGGGAGCGCGAATGAAGTGAGGCGGTCGTAACGCGACGGCAACGGAGAGTGCGGACGGTTCGATGGGCTCATACGTCCTGAAACGCGTCGCGGTGAGCATCGCGCTGCTGATCATCAGCTCGATCCTCATCTTCTGCCTGATGCGCGTGATCCCGGGAGACCCGACGATCACGAAGGTGGCAGGCGCGAGCGGGAACGCAGCCAGCGTCCGCGCTCTCCGTGCCGTCCGGCACGAGCTCGGCCTCGACCAGTCCCTGCCGGCCCAGTATGTCCACTGGGTCGGGGGCATCCTGCGCGGGGACTTCGGCGAGTCGTATTACAGCCAGTTCCCGGTGACGAAGCTGATCTCGCAGCGGATCGGCGCCACGCTCGAGCTCGCGGTCCTCTCACTGATCATCGGCGTGCTGATGGCCGTGCCGGCGGCGGTGATCAGTGCGATCTGGCGCAACCGCGCCTTCGACGCGCTCCTGTCCGCGTTCACTGCGATCGGGATGGCGACACCCGCGTTCGTCACCGGGATCGTCCTGATCGTCGTCTTCGGCGTGAAGCTGAACCTGCTGCCGACCCAGGGCTACGTCTCGATCACCCACCACCCGATCGAGAGCCTGAAGACGGCGGTCCTGCCGTCGATCACGCTCGCGATCGCGATCGCAGCCCCGCTGCTGCGGATCCTCGACGCGTCGCTCGACGACGTCGCCTCGGCGCCGTACATCAGAACCGCGGCCGGGAAGGGACTGCTGCGCCGGCAGGTCGTGATGCGGCACCTGCTCCCCAACGCGACGATCCCGGCGCTGACGATGCTCGGAGTGATCATCGGCTCGCTGCTCGGCGGCACGGTGATCGTCGAGTACGTGTTCGCCCGGCCCGGGCTCGGCACGCTGGTGGTCGACTCCGTCTTCAAGCGGGACTACGCCGTGCTGCAGACGCTCGTGTTGCTCGCGGCGGCGACGTTCATCCTCTCGAGCCTCGCGATCGACCTGCTCTACGGTGTCATCGACCCCCGGCTGCGTGTGCGCGGCTCGGAGGCCGCACGGTGACGAGCGTCGCGGCGTCGCTCGACGTCGTCGTGTCGCCGCGGCGGCGTGCGGAGGGACTCGTCAGGCTGCTGCGGCGGCCGGCGGCGGCGGTCTCGTTCGTCGTCGTCTCGGCGCTCGTCTTCGGCTCGGTCGCAGCGCCGCTCGTCGCGCCGTACCCGAAGAACCAGTTCGACGTCAACCATCTCTTCGGCCCGCCGACGCTCGCCCACCCGTTCGGCACCGACGAGCTCGGTCGCGACCTCCTGACCAGGGTGCTGTACGGGGGCCGGACGTCGCTCGAGATCGCGGCGCTCGCGACGGCATTGGCGATGGCAGTTGGCGCGGTGTGGGGGTTCACGGCCGCGTTCCATCGCGGCTGGCTCGACGAGCTGCTGATGCGGATCGCCGACCTTACGCTCGGCATGCCGGTGATCCTGCTGGGGCTCGTCCTCGTGGCGGCCTTCGGCTCGTCGACGAAGAGCATCATTCTCATCCTCGGCATCCTCTTCACGCCTGCGACCGCTCGCCTCGCGCGCTCGTCGCTGCTCGCCGAGCTGGAGACGGACTACTACCTCGCCGCCGTCTCCGTCGGGGCGCCGCCCTGGCGAATCATCCTCAAGGAGCTGCTTCCGAACACGACGCCGGTGCTGCTCGCGCGCGCGTCGATCGTCGCAGCCGACGCGATCTTCGTCGAGGCGAGCCTCAGCTTCGTCGGCCTCGGCGTGCAGCCGCCCGCGGCGTCGTGGGGGACACTGCTCGAGCGCGGCTACTCGGTTCTGTACAGCTCCTACTGGTACCCGATCTTCCCCGGCATCGTCATCCTGGTCGCGGTGCTGGCGCTGAACACGCTCGGCGACAACCTCCAGCGAGTCCTCGATCCGGCGCGCCGATGACGCAGACAGCGCCCAACCCGGCCGCAGACGGCCCGGTGCTCGAGGTTCGCGACCTCGCGGTCGAGTTCCCGTCCCACCGGGGCACGGTGACGCCGGTGCGCGGCGTCTCGTTCACGCTCGCGCGCCGCCAGCGGCTCGGGATCGTGGGGGAGTCCGGCGCGGGCAAGTCGCTCACGGCGCTGGCGCTGATGCGGCTCCTGCCGTTCCCGGGGCGCGTCGTCGGGGGCGAGGTCCGGCTCGGCGGCCGTGACCTGATGCGGCTGTCGGAACGCGAGATGGCGGCCGTGCGCGGCGGCCGGATGGCTCTCGTGTACCAGGACCCGATGTCGTCGCTCAACCCGGTGCACTCGGTCGGACGGCAGATCGTCGAGGCGATCCGCGCGCACGAGGACGTCTCCCGCCGTGTCGCGCGCGCCCGAGCGGTCGAGCTTCTGGGCGACGTCGGGCTGTCGTCGCCGGCCCGGCGGTTCGAGAGCTACCCGCACCAGTTTTCCGGCGGCATGCGGCAGCGCGTGATGATCGCGATGGCGATCTCGGCCGGCCCCGACGTGTTGATCGCCGACGAGCCCACGACGGCGCTCGACGTGACCACGCAGGCGCGGATCATCGACGTGCTGTCACGGCTCGTCGACGAGCGCGACATGGCGGTGCTGCTGATCACGCACGACCTCGGGCTCGCCGCGAGCTTCTGCGAAGACGTCCATGTCATGTACGCCGGGCGGATCGTCGAGCAGAGCCCGGCCGAGCCGCTGTTCGCGCGTCCTGTGCACCCCTATACGGAGGCGCTCCTGAACGCGATCTGCCGGTTGGACCACGACGTTGACCGGCCGATCGCGGCGATCCCTGGTCAGCCGCCGCTGCCGCAGCACCTTCCGGACGGGTGTCCGTTCCATCCGCGGTGCCCGCACGCGATCGCGGTTTGCTCGCGCGAGGTGCCGGACCTGCACGTCCTCGCGGACGGGCGGACGGCGGAATGCCACCTCGCGGAGGCCCGGGCGGTGGCGGCCGCGTGAGCGCCGCACCGGCGCTCGCTCCCGCGGTCGACGACGCGCTCGTCGTCGTCGACGGGCTCTCGCGCCACTTCCGCCTCGGTCGGCGCGAGATCGTCCGCGCCGTCGACGACGTCTCGTTCACGATCCGTCGCGGCGAGACCTTCGGGCTCGTCGGCGAGTCCGGCTCCGGCAAGTCGACGCTCGCGCGGCTCCTGCTGCGGCTCGACCGGCCGACGTCCGGGCGCATCCTCTTCGACGGCATCGACGTCGCATCGCTGTCGGCGCCCGAACTGCGCCGCCTGCGCTGGCGGATGCAGATCGTTTTCCAGGACCCCTTTGCCTCGCTGAACCGCCGGCGGACGGCTGAGCAGACGATCGAGCTCCCGTTGCGAGTCCACCAGCCGCAGCTGAGCGGGGCCGCGCGCAGAAAGCGCGTCCTCGAGCTGCTCGATCTCGTCGGCCTGCGGCCGACCCACGCGGCGGCCTACCCCCGCGAGCTTTCGGGCGGCCAGTGCCAGCGAGTCTCGATCGCGCGGGCGCTCTCGATCCGACCGGAGTTCGTCGTCCTCGACGAGGCCGTCTCGGCCGTCGACGTCTCGATCCAGGCGCAGATCCTCAACCTGCTTCGGGAGCTCCAGGAGCGGCTGGGGCTCACCTACCTGTTCGTCAGCCACGACCTCTCGGTCGTGCGCTACATGTCGAACACGATCGGCGTCATGTACCACGGCAAGATCGTCGAGCTGGGGTCGCGGGAACGCCTCTTCGCGAGTCCGAGGCACCCGTGCACGCACGCTCTCCTCGCCTCGATCCCCGCGCCCGATCCTGTGCTCGAGCGGGACCGCGCGCGCGCGCACGTGATCGTCCGGGAAGAGGTCGGCTCGGGCGGCGAGGTCGAGGGCTGCCGCTTCCATCCGCGCTGCCCGCTCGGACGGCGCGCTCTCTGCCGCACGGACGAGCCGGACCTGGCGCCGCTGGCGCCCGATCACCGCGCCGCGTGCCACTACCCACAGTCGGCGGAGAGCCTCGCCCGCGAGGCCGCCGCCGACGCGGTCGTGGCTCAGAGCTCTTTGAAGCC
Organism: Gaiellaceae bacterium; assembly: GCA_036505325.1. GTDB lineage: Bacteria > Actinomycetota > Thermoleophilia > Gaiellales > Gaiellaceae > PALSA-600. Next base: position 3,567 of record DASXTR010000092.1, on the reverse strand, counting down.
GTAGCGATCGAACTCCGGCGCGACCGCGGACGCTCCTTCCGGCGCGGTCACGATCCTCGTCCGCTCGTCGGGGGCGACGACCATGCCGACGACGGTCTGGGTGCCGTCCGGCGACTCGACGAGCGCCCAGGCGACCACGCGGGTGCTCTCCTCGTCTTCCGCGTACTCGCCCCGGTAGATCGCGATCCAGCCCGGCTCCGCCGGAACGAGCGAGACGATGCGATCGCTCACGACGGCTGATTGTAGGGCGGACCGACTTCGCGCCTGCGGTCATTTGGCGTTCTGTATGGTCGGCAGGCAAGTGAGCGCCTCTCGGTCGTTCGACGCCGGGGCCGTCCGGGCCCTCGCTCCGTCCGCGCTCTTCTCGCTCGAGGGCCGCGTCGCGGTCGTCACCGGGGCGGCGGGTGGCATCGGCCGCTGGCTCGCAGCCGGACTCGGGTCCGCGGGCGCCGCCGTGCTCGTCACCGACGTCGACGAGAGCGCGCTCGCCGATGTCGAGTCGACGCTCCGGAACGCGGGCCTCGACGTCGCCGCGGCTGTGATCGATCTCGACCGCGACGACGCGCCGGAGCTGGTGGTCGCGGCAGCCGTCGAGCGTCTCGGCGGGTTGCACGTGCTCGTCAACAACGCGGCCGTCAACAAGCGCGTGCCGATCCTCGAGATGGACACGGCGACGTGGGACTGGATCACGCGGCTGGATCTGCGGCTGCCGTACTTCCTCAGCCGCCGCGCGGCCGAGCAGATGATCGACCAGGGAAGCGGCGGGTCGATCGTCTCCATCAGCTCCCTCAACGCGTTCTACGCGCTCGAACACATCTCCGTCTACGGGCCGGCGAAGGCGGGGCTGAGCCAGTTGATGCGCGTGATGGCGCTCGAGTGGGTCGGCCACGGTATCCGCGCGAACGCGATCGCGCCCGGCTTCATGGACACACCGCTCGCGGCCCCGATCTGGGCCGACCCGGAGCGCAGCCGCTGGATCTTCAACCGGGTGCCTGTGGAGCGGCCGGGCCGCCCCGACGAGCTGATCGGGGCGTGCCTGCTGCTCGCCTCGGATGCCGGCTCGTTCATCACCGGCCAGACCCTGATCGTGGACGGCGGCGCGCTCGCCGGCGGCCGCTGGTTCACCGACGACAGGTAGGCCTGTATGATCGCATGCCAATCGTCCGAAGAGGAGGCTGCCCGAAGATGAAGATCGCGGTCGTCGGCGCGGGCGCAATGGGTGCGATCTTCGGGGCGCGCTTCGCGCAGGGCGGACACGACACAGTCCTGGTCGATGTCGCCCTGCCGCTCGTCGACAAGATCAACGCCGACGGAGTCACCGTCGTGCGAGGCGACGAGGAGACGGTGACGCGCGTGCCGTCGACCTCCGACCCCGCGAGCGTCGGGCCGGTCGATCTCGTCGTCTTCTGCGTCAAGTGCTACCACACCGCTTCCGCCGCCGAGTCCGCGCGGCCCCTCGTCGAAGCGGGCACCGTCGTCGCCTCGCTCCAGAACGGCTGGGGGAACGGCGACGTGCTCGCCGCCGTGTACCCGCCCGAGCAGGTGGTCGTCGGCGTCACGTACAACAGCGGGACGGTCCTCGACGTCGGCCGCGTCGCGCATCCGGGCGTCGGCCCGACGACGGTCGGCTCGTACACCGACGACGGCGGCGGCGGCCCCGAGCGACTCGTCGGCGCGCTCACGGACGGCGGGCTCGAAGCCGGCGTCGCCTCACCGATCCGACCCGAGATCTGGAAGAAGCTCATCCTCAATGCGGCGACGCTGCCGACGGCGGCCCTGACCGGGATGAACGCGGGCGCGCTCACCGCGCACGCCGACATGAAGGAGCTCGTGTCCGACACGGCCCGCGAGGCCGTCGCTGTCGCGCGCGCACTCGGCTACGACATCGACGAGCAGGAGCGCCTCGACACGATCCACGGGCTGCTCGAGCGCGCCGGGCCGACGAAGGCGTCGATGCTGCAGGACTTCGAGGCGGGCAGGCGGACCGAGATCGACGTGATCAACGGCGCCGTCGTGCGCGCCGCCGAGGAGACCGGCGTCGCGGTGACGCTCAACCGCGCGTTCGTGTGTCTCGTGAAAGGCTGGGAGTCGCAGCGGGGACTCTCGTGAGCACGCGGCTCACGTACTTCGGCGCCGCCGGCTACGAGATCGTCGGGCCCAACCATCGGATCCTGATCGATCCGTTCCTGTCGGAGAATCCGCTCGCCCCGTGCTCCCCGGACGAGCTCGAGGCGCCCGACGTGATCCTCGTCAGCCACGCGGCGTTCGACCACTACGGGGACTCGGCTCGGATCGCGAAGCGGACGGCCGCCCCCGTCGTCTGCGACACCGCCGTTCGCGCGATGCTGATCGACGAAGGCGTGTCGCCCGACCAGGTGAGCGCGACCACGTGGGGCATCGTCGTCGAGGTCGCAGGGCTGCAGATCCGACCGGTCGAGTGCCATCACTGGTCCTCGGGCACGCTCTCGGACGGCCGGCAGGCGGTGGGGAACCCGATCGCGTTCATCGTCGAGACCGAGCCCGGCGTCCGCATCTACCACTACGGCGACACGTGCATCTTCGATATGCGCCTGATCGGCGAGCTGTACAAGCCGACGGTCGCGCTGCTCGGCTGCACGCTGCCGAAGGAGCTCTCGCACCGCATCCCCGGCCCCGCAACCTTCCTCACCGGCGAGATGGATGCGGACGAGGCGGCGCGAACCGCCGAGATGCTCGGTGTCGACCTCGCCGTCGCGTGTCACTACCTGGCGCCCGACGAGGAGGTCGACCGCTTTCTCGAGCTCGTGCCCGTGCACGACACCACCGGCCGTCGCCGGGCCGTCGCGCCGCTCGTCGGCGAGACGCTCGTCGTCGAGGGCGACCGCCATTCGATCGAAGCGAGGGTCGCGTGAGGCTCGTGAGCTACGACGCCGGCGGCACGACCGGCGTCGGTGTCCGCCGTGACGGCGCAATCTTCGACGCCGGCTACGCAGACATGCACGCGCTGATCGCCGACGGTCCCGCCGGCCTCGAGCGCGCGGCGGCCGCCGCCGACGCGTCGGAGCCCGTCGCCGACGCGACGCTGCTGGCACCGATTCGGCCCGGCAAGATCCTGTGCTCGGGCGTCAACTACGCGAGCCACGCCGACGAGAACCCGGACGCGAAGATGCCGGAGGAGCCGTTCTTCTTCTCGAAGCTCCCGAGCGCCGTGATCGGCCCGGGTGAGGCGATCCGCATTCCGCGCGCCACGACGCTGACGGACTACGAGGTCGAGCTCTCGATGGTGATCGGGAAGCGCGGCTACCGGATCCCCGAGGAGCGTGCGCTCGAGTACGTCTTCGGCTGGACGATCCTGCACGACGTGTCGGCGCGCGACGTGCAGTTCAAGGACCTGCAGATCACGCTCGGCAAGAACCCGGACACCTTCTCGCCCATCGGTCCCGAGATCGTGACCGCGGACGAGCTCGGCGACTGGTCGACGCTGCGGCTCTCGACGACGCTGAACGGCGACGTGATGCAGGACGCGGCGACCTCCGAGATGCTCTTCCCGCCGGCGCGCCTGCTCGCGTTCCTCACCGACCTGATCAC
>DASXTR010000091.1:0-10042 GCA_036505325.1 Gaiellaceae bacterium | reverse complement strand
GCCGGCGCCGCTGCCGGAAGCGCTCCGGCGGGCGCTCTCGTAGCGCAAGGCAACGCTTGTGCACCAAGGCACGAAGTCGACCTCGTGCTCTGGTGCACAAGGGTTCGACGAGGCGACCCCGGCTAGGTTGAGTGCGTGAGTACGCGCATCCACGCTAGGGCACCGTTGGAACATGAGCACAGCTCCGCTCCTCGGTCATGCCGGGCGAGTCATCGCGACGAACGTGAAGACGCCGCCGTTTGCGGCGTGGTCCTCGAGCGCTGGGAGCCTATGCGGGAGTCGGCAGGCCTTCGATTGCGCGTAGTGCGCGCTGGATCTCTTCCTCGTCGAGGGCGACGTCGACGAGCTTGCCGGCGAAGTAGTTGTCGTACGCGGCCATGTCGAAGTGGCCGTGGCCGGACAGGTTGAACAGGATCGTCCGCTCCCGGCCGGCCTCGTCGGCCTGCTGCGCCGCCCGCAGCGCGCCGTGGATCGCGTGCGCGGCCTCCGGTGCCGGGATGATGCCCTCGGTGCCCGCGAACAGGGCCGCGGACGTGAAGACGTCGTTCTGGAGGTACGCCTCGGCGCGGATCAACCCGTCGCGCACGAGCTGCGAGATCAGCGGCGCGACGCCGTGGTACCGCAGGCCGCCCGCGTGGATCGGCGCCGGGACGAAGTCGTGGCCGAGCGTGTGCATCGGAACGAGCGGCGTCAGCTTGCTCGTGTCGCCGAAGTCGTAGGCGAACAACCCGCGCGTGAGCGTCGGGCACGCGGCCGGCTCGCAGGCGAGCACGTCGATCTCCCGGCCGGCGATCTTCTCGCGGACGAACGGAAACGCGAGCCCCGCGAAGTTGGAGCCGCCGCCGACGCAGCCGATCACGACGTCGGGGAACGCGCCCGCAAGCTCCATCTGCGCGAGCGCCTCCTGGCCGATCACGGTCTGGTGGAGCAGGACGTGGTTGAGGACGCTGCCGAGCGAGTACGCCGTGTCGTCGCGCAATGCGGTGTCCTCGACGGCCTCCGAGATCGCGATCCCGAGGCTGCCGGGCGAATCCGGATCGGCCTCCAGCAACGCGCGTCCGGACTGGGTGTCCGGCGAGGGGCTGGGGACGACCTCGGCGCCCCACATCTGGATGAGCGAGCGCCGAAACGGCTTCTGGTCGTACGAGACGCGAACCATGTAGACCTTGCACTCGAGGCCGAAGAGCTTGCAGGCGAACGCGAGCGCGCTGCCCCATTGGCCCGCGCCCGTCTCCGTCGCGAGCCGCGTGCGCCCTTCGCGCTTGTTGTAGAACGCCTGCGCCACCGCCGTGTTCGGCTTGTGGCTTCCCGGCGGGCTGACGCCCTCGTACTTGTAGAAGATGCGCGAACGCGTGCCGACCGCCTGCTCGAGTCGGTGCGCGCGGTACAGCGGCGTCGGCCGCCAGAGCCGCCAGATGTCGAGCACCTCGTCCGGGACCGGGATCTCGGGCTCCTCGCTGACCTCCTGGCGGATGAGCTCCATCGGGAACAGCGGCGCGAGGTCGTCCGGGCCGACCGGCTCGCCCGTGCCCGGGTGCAGCACGGGCTGGGGCGGACTCGGCATGTCCGCGCGGATGTTGTACCAGCGCCGCGGGAGCTGCGCCTCGTCGAGCAAGAACTTCGTCTGCTCCATCGCTAACCCCTGGCCGGTACCTGCTGGACGGACCATCCGTTGCCGTCCGGGTCGCTGAAGAAGACGAACGAGCCCCAGGGGAAGTCCTGAACCTCGCCGACGTCGACGCCCCGCTCCACGAGCTCCGCGCGGGCGGCGTGGATTTCCGGGACGACCAGCTGCAGGCCCTGGACGGAGCCGGGCTGCATGTTCGAAAGCCCGGTCCCGAGGGCGATCGAGCAGGCCGACCCGGGCGGCGTCAGCTGCACGAACCGGATCTCGTCGCTGACCTGGTGGTCGTGGTCCGCGGTGAACCCGACCTGTTCGGTGTAGAAGGCCTTCGCGCGATCCACGTCCGAGACGGGGACCTGCACCAGCTCGAGCCGCCAGTCCACGACGAGCGGCAGTCTACGTCTCCTGGAGCACCGACAGGATGTTGCCGGCGGGGTCCTTGAACCAGGCGATGTTCGGTCCCGGGCCGCGCGCGATGCCCTTCTCGTCCTGCTCGAAGCCGTCGTACCTCTCGAAGCGCACGCCCTTCGCGGACAGCTCGTCGACGGCCTTGTCGACGTCGTCGACCGAGAAGTTCAGGATCGTGTAGGTCGCCGGCTCGAAGTCCGGCTTCCGGTAGACGAGCGTGTCGCGCCCGCCGGCGAGGTGCAGCATCATCAGGCCGTTCTGCTCGTCGAGGACCGATGTCTTCAGCCCGAGCGTCTCGCCGTAGAAGTCCCGCGCCTTCTGCACGTCGTCCACGGCGAAACCGCTGTATGCCTTGGTGTTCGCGAACACGGCTAGCTCCTCTCCTTGAGTGGTGACACGGCGGGGAGCCAGGCTCGCACCGCCGCGGCCAGCGCTTCGAGGTCCGTCCTGAGGCTGTGGTCGCTTTGTACCTGCACGACCGTGCGGCGCGCGGCGGCGGGCGGAATGCCGAACGCGTCTCGCGCACCCTGGACGATCAGCATCGGAACCTCGACCGCATCGAGCTCGGGGAGACGGCTCGGGCGTCCGGCCCGGCCCGGCGGCTGCAGCGGGAACGCGAGGCAGAGCACTCCCACGGCACCCGTCGCCTCCGCCGTGCGGCAGGCCACGCGCGCGCCGGAGGAGCGTCCGCCGGCGACGAGCGGCAGCCCGCGCAGCTCGCCCGCGAGCAGCTGCTCGACCACCGCCGTCCAGGCAGCGTCGAGCTGGTGCGCCGGAGCGGGGCTCCGACGCCCGGCGACGCGGTAGGGCTGCTCCACGAGCGCGACGCTGAGCCCTTCCGAGCGCGCGGCCTCCGTCGCGGCGACGAGGTCGGGCGCCGTGACCCCGCCGCCCGCTCCGTGACCGAGGACGAGCGCGGCGACGGGCTCGTCGACGGGATGCAGGTGGACGTTCGCCCTGCCGTGCGGCGTGTCCACCTCGAGCATCAGGCAGTCGTCGCCTCGACGAGACCGCGCTCCGCGACCTCGAGCTCGCGCATGCGGAACTTCTGCACCTTGCCCGTCACCGTCATCGGGAACGCATCGACGAAGCGAACGTAATGCGGGATCTTGAAGCGCGCGATCTTGCCGCGGCAGAACTCCTTCAGCTCGTCCTCGTCGAGGTCTGCCCCCTCCTTCGGCACGACCCACGCGCACACGACCTCCCCGTAGCGCTCGTCGGGGACGCCGACCACCTGGACGTCGGCGACTCCGGGATGGGTGTAGAGGAACTCCTCGATCTCGCGCGGGTAGATGTTCTCGCCCCCGCGGATGATCATGTCCTTGATGCGACCGACGATGTTGACATAGCCCTCGTCGTCCATCACCGCGAGGTCGCCGGTGTGCATCCAGCGCGCGTCGTCGATCGCCTCGCGAGTCGCGCGCGCGTCGTCCCAGTAGCCGAGCATCACGCAGTAGCCGCGGGTGCAGAGCTCACCCGTCTCGCCGCGGCCGACCGTCCGGCCCGTGTCCGGGTCGACGACCTTCACCTCGACGTGCGGGTGCACCTTGCCGACGGTCGAGACCTGCTTGTCGAGCGGTGCGTCGCGCCGCGTTTGCGTCGAGACGGGCGACGTCTCGGTCATCCCGTAGCAGATCGTCACCTCGCCCATGTGCATCTCGCGCTGCACGCGCTTCATGACCTCGACCGGGCACGGCGAGCCGGCCATGATCCCGGTCCGGAGGCTCGCGAGATCGAAGCCGGCAAAGTCCGGATCGGCGAGCTCGGCGATGAACATCGTCGGGACGCCGTAGAGCGACGTGCAGCGCTCGTCCGCGACCGTCTCGAGCACCGCGCGCGCGTCGAACGCCTCACTCGGAAGGACGATGCACGCGCCGTGCGTGACGACGGCGAGGTTGCCGAGCACCATTCCGAAGCAGTGGTAGAACGGCACCGGGATGCAGACGCGGTCCTCGGGCGTGTACCCGAGGATCTCGCCGATGAAGAAGCCGTTGTTGAGGATGTTGTGGTGCGAGAGCGTCGCACCCTTCGGGAAGCCCGTCGTGCCCGAGGTGTACTGGATGTTGATCGGCTCGTCGAAGTCGAGCTCGGCCTCGGGCGCGGCGACTCCTTCGCCCGCGGCGAGGAAGATCTCCCACGCATCGCCGAGCACGACCGTGCGCCGCAGCGCGGGCGTGTCGACGCTCGCGACGAGCTCGCGGTAGTCGGCGTCCTTGAACCCGGGCGCCAGGATGAGCAGCGAGCAGCCCGACTGGCGCAGCGCGTACTCGAGCTCGTGCGCGCGGTACGACGGATTGATGTTGACGAGGACGGCGCCGATCTTCGCGGTCGCGAACTGCACGATCACCCACTCGGCGTTGTTCGGCGACCAGATGCCGACGCGGTCGCCCTTCGCGACGCCCGCGGCGATCAGCGCCCGCGCGCACCGGTCGACCTGCCCGTCCAGCTCGTCGTACGTCCAGCGGATCCCCTGGTGGCGCGCGACGAGGGCCGGCCGCGAGCCGTGCGCGGCGACCACGTCCTCCCACATCCGGCCGATCGTCTCCCCGCGCAGCGGGATGTCGCTCGGCCCGTGGGCGTAGGCAGGGCGGCTCATCCAGACCTCCTTCGGCCTGCCCAGTATTACGCGTCGAGGCTCTCCGCGCGCGCGAGCGCCTGGAGCTTCTTCAGGCTCCTGTTCTCGATCTGCCGGATCCGTTCGCGCGTCACGTTGAATACCTGACCGAGCTCGTCGAGCGTGGCCGGAACCCCGCCGTCGAGTCCGTAGCGACGCACGAGGATGCGGCGCTCGCGCCCTGGGAGCGTGTCGAGGATGCGATGCAGCGATTCGTTTCGCAGCGTGACCGCAACCTCCTCGTCGGGGAGCTGCGCGGTGTCGTCGGTGAGGAGGGCGCCGAACTCGACCTCGTTCGCCTCGCCCACGGGCTTCTCGAGCGAGATCGGCGTCTGCGCGGCGCGGCGGATCTGGTCGACCTCGTCCGGAGCAAGGTCGGCATAGCGACCGATCTCGATGGACGAGGGGTCGCGGCCGAGCTCTGTCCGCAGCTCGCGTTCCGTCCGCAGGATCGCGTTCAGCTGGTCGACCACGTGGGTCGGGATGCGGATTGTCCGCGCCTTGTCCGCCAGCGACCGCGCAACCGCCTGGCGGATCCACCACGTCGCGTAGGTCGAGAACTTGAAGCCCTTGCGGTAATCGAACTTCTCCGCCGCGCGCACGAGCCCGATCGTCCCCTCCTGGATCAGATCCAGGAACGGCAACCCCTGGTTGCGGTAGCGCTTCGCGATCGACACGACCAGGCGCAGGTTCGCCTCGACCATCTCCTGCTTCGCCCGGTGGTCGCCGCGCTCGATCCGCTTCGAAAGCTCGACCTCCTGCGCCGCGGTCAGCAGGTCGACCTTGCCGACATCGTTCAGGAAGAGCTGCAGCGAGTCCGTGCGCAGGTCGTCGCGCTCGTCACCGGCAATGGGGTCGACAACTGCCTCTTGCTGCGACACTGCTCTCCCTTTCGTGGCGACTGAACGCCGGCTGCGAACGGCTTGACTGACACGTTCGCGACAAAGAGGAGCGCGGTGCTCGTGCCCGCGAGGAATCGACTTCGTCGCCCTGCCCCGCCACAGTAGCTGGTTTACGGGGGAGTCGCTCGAGCCGACGCCGGCGATCGAGCGCTCGCATGGAAGAAGATGGGCCGCTCGCCCGTCCGGTGGAAGGTGCGAATGTCCGTGCTGTCCTCCTTGACCCGCTCCGCCGTGCCCTCTAGCGTCGCGCGGACGCCTTGTTCCCACGTTGCGGAGGTGGGCCTGTGCACCTGATGGACGTGCTGGCGCTGCGGCCGGTGCCCGCGGGGGCGCTGTTCCTCGCACTGACCCGCCGTTGCCCGTTGTCGTGCGTGCACTGCTCGACGAACTCGATGCTCTCGAGCGAGGAGCACGACGGCGAGATGTTCCAGCGCCTCGTCGACAGCTTCACCGTGGACGACCGGCCCGAGGTGATCCTCATGTCCGGCGGAGAGGCGCTGCTGCGCCCGCGGCTCGTACGAGAGCTCGCCGAGAGCGCGCGGTCCGCCGGCTGCAGCTCGCAGGTGCTCTCCGGGATGTTCTTCGCCCGCGGCCGGCGCATCCCGCCGCCGATCCTGCAGGCGATCGAGGCCGTCGACCACTTCTCGGCGAGCCTCGACCTCTACCACGAGCGCGAGGTCTCGCGCGCACAGGTCTTCCGCATGCTCGACGAGGTGATCGCCCTCGGCAAGGACGTGAGCCTGCACATCGTCGGGCTCGGCGACGAGGACCCCTACGTCGCGGGGCTCGTCGCGGACATCCGCCGCCACTTCGACGACCGGGTGCCGATCCTCGTCGGCCGCGTCGGCGCGACCGGGCGGGCTCGCGAGTGGCTCGACGCGCCCGCGAACCCTGCGCGCGGCGAGGTCGCCGCGGATCCGTGCACGATTGCGAACTGGCCGCTCGTCGCGTTCGACGGCGCGATCGTCGGCTGCTGCAACCAGGACATCGTGGATCGCCGGCCGGTGCCGGAGCACCTGCTGCTCGGTCACGCCGCGCACGACGACTGGCCGGTCGTCCGCGAGCGCTACCTGCGGTCGACCCTGATGCGCGGCGTGCGGCTCTTCGGGCCCGAGTACCTCGCGGACCGTTTCGGCGAGACGGTCGGCTGCGAGGGCTACTGCGAGACCTGCGTCAAGCTCTCGACGGATGCGACGCTCGAGCGGCGCGTCGCCGAAGTGCTCGCGCGGCCGACGACCGAGTTCATCGCGCGCCACGTCGAGCTGCTGCAGCGCTCCGGCGGAGCGCTCGCGTTCGCGCGGCGCGCCGGCAGCGCGCGGTACGCGGAGCTGATCGCGCTCGGCTACGAGGAGGAAGCATGGGTCGCCTGAGCCTGGCCGAGGTCGAGCTCGCGCGCCGCACGCGCGGGCGTTCGGTGCTGCTGTTCATCACCGACCGCTGCCCGGTCGGCTGCGCGCACTGCTCCGTCGACTCCCGCGCGGACAGCCCGTCGATCTCGGACTTCGAGCTCTTCGAGCAGATCGTCGACGCGATCTGCGCGCGGCCGGAGATCGGCGTCGTCGGCATCTCCGGCGGCGAGCCGTTCGTCGAGCGGCGCGGCCTCGCGCTCGCGTCACGGCGCGTCGTCGAGTCCGGGAAGGACCTCGTCCTCTACACGAGCGGCGTCTGGGCGAAGAGCGATGTCGCGCCCGCGTGGATCCGCGAGGTGATCGGCTTCGCGAGCTGCGTGTTCCTCAGCACCGACGCGTTCCACGCCGACCAGATCTCCGACGAGCAGTTCGTCCGCGCCGCGCGCACGATCTCGCGCGAGGGCGTGCCGATCGTCGTGCAGGTGCTCGACGACGGCGCGATGATCGACCGCGCGCGGGGCCTGCTCGTCGCCGCGTTCGGCGCCTCGTGGCCCGAGCACGCGGAGGTCAACCTGATTCCGCCTCTGCCATACGGACGCGGCAAGACCGTCTTCATGCGCGGCGCGGGCCGCCTCGGACACGAGTTCAAGCCCTGCACCGTCGCCGCCGCGCCGGTGATCCGCTACGACGGCCGGATCGCGGGCTGCTGCAACGAGAACGTGATCATGGGCGGCGGCCCGGCGGTCCTGCGCCGCTCGTGCGGCTCGCGCGAGGAGATGGACGCCGCGATCGAGCACTTCGGCACGGATCCGTTCCTCGGCGCGATCGGCAACGTCGGCCCGGCCGGGCTGACCGAGCATCCGCGCTTCCGCGACCTCGCGGACGAGCGCTTCTCGAGCATCTGCGATCTCTGCTGGAAGATGCTCGCGCGCACGGCCGGCGACGAGCGCCCCGACCCGCTGATTCAGGCGCTCGACGTCGTCGGCCGGGGGAGGGCATGAGCGCCAGCGATCGCCTCCGGCAGAAGATCGGCGTTGCGCTGCCGGCGTTCGGCGCAACCGCGTGGCGCATCTGGGACAGCCCGAGCGTCCACGAGCTCTATCCCGAGTACCTCTGCACGATGCATTGCATCGTCCGCTCGAGCGTGCCGCTGATGCAGGCGGCGATCGCCCGCTCGCACGAGCTGGAGGGCGACCCGGTCGCCGCCGGCGTCGCCGCCTACCTCTCCGAGCACGTGGGTGAGGAGATGGGCCACGATGAATGGGTCCTGCAGGACCTCGAGGCGACGGGACGCGACCGGAACGAGCCGCTGCACCGGATTCCGCCGCCGTCCGTCGCGGCGGTCGTCGGCTCGCAGTACTACTGGATCCGCCACCACCACCCGGTCGCGCTCATGGGCCACATCGCGGTGATGGAGGGCTATCCGCCGACGGTGCGGCTCGCAGAGCACCTGCAGGTGCGCACCGGGTACGGACCGGATGCGTTCCGCTCGCTCGCGCGGCACGCGATGCTCGACATCCACCACCGCGACGAGTTCCTCGAGGTGGTCGACACCCTGCCGCTCGCGGAGGAGCACGAAGCGCTGATCGGAGTCAGCGCGCTGCACACGATCCGCGGGCTGATCGACGTCTTCGAGCAGATCCTCGAGCGCGAGGCCGTTCCGGCCCCATGATCGCGCCGCTTCGGCACCGGACGTTCCGGCTGCTCTTCTCGGGCCAGCTCGTCTCGAACCTCGGCGACTGGCTCGACTTCCTCGCGCTCGTCGTCCTGATCGCCTACACCTGGCATCGGGGCCCGGGATCGCTCGCCGCACTGGCCGTGACGATCGCGCTTCCGTGGGCGTTCGCGGCGCCGCTTCTGGGCGTGCTCGTCGACCGCTGGCCGAAGCGCCCCGTGCTGATCGGGGCCGACCTGGCCCGCGCTGCGATTGTCACCGGGCTGATCTTCGCGCCGAGCATGTGGGTGCTCCTGCCGCTCGTGTTCGCGAAGACGCTCTTCAGCACGGCGTTCGCACCGGCGCAGCAGGCAACGATCCGCGCGACCGTTCCCGAGGGCGACCTGCTCGCCGCGAACTCGTTGTCTCAACTGGCGACACAGATCACGAAGGTCGTCGGCCCCGCGCTCGGCGGCCTGATCGTCGCCACGTGGAGCCCGCGGGTGGCGTTCGGCGTCGACGCCGCGACGTTCCTCGTCTCGGCGGCGATCCTGGCGCGCCTGCCGCGGCTCGAGATCGCTGCGGTCGAGGGCCACGAGCGCGGCTCGTTCCTCGCGGAGCTGCGCGAGGGCCTCGTGTTCGTCTGGGGGCGCCGCACGCTCGGGATCGCGATCGCAAGCATGTCCGCAGCGGTCTTCCTCGTCTTCACGTTCGACACGCTGTCGCCGCTCGCGCTCCGCGCGCTGGGCTTCGGGCCGTCGCTGTTCGGCCTCGCGGTGGGCGGGATCGGCCTCGGGGCGGTCGCCGGTGCGATCGCGATCGGCTCGTTCGGGCACCGCGTCCAGCCGTTCAAGCTCCTCGGCGGCTCGAAGGCCGTCGCCGGTCTGCTCGTTGCGGTCGTCGGGCTCGGCGCTGTGCTCGAGCTGGACACCTCGCCCTACCTCTGGCTCCCGGCCGTGCTCGGGATCGGGCTCGCGTCCGCCGGGGTGCTCGTGTCCTTCCCGACGATCCTCCAGCTCGAGACGCCGCCGCACATGATGGGCCGTGTCGCCGCGACGGCGCAGGCGATTCCCACGACGCTCCAATTGATCGCGCCGGTGCTCGGCGCGGCCGTGGCGACGGCCGTCGGCGTCGGCTGGGTGCTCGTCGCGTCCGGCAGCGCACTCGCCGTCGTCGGCGCGATCGTGTTCGCCTGGGCTCCTTCCGTCGGCGGGCACGAGCGGGTCGCACCGACACCCGAGTTCGGGCTCGGAATCAGCGCAGCAGAACCAGATGTCGTCGCACACATGCGACGCGTTCCCGGATCACACGACCACCTGGAGGGAGGTGACACATGGCTGACACCATGAATCGGCTCGAGGCCGCGGGTTTCCCCGTTTCGCGGATCCCGGACGGGCAGAGGGAGGTGCTTTCGCAGCTTTCGGACGACGAGGTCCGCGTTCTGACCTCGATCAAGGAGAAGCTCGACTCGGCAGGCGCCGAGGTCGAAGG